>NZ_SMMF01000937.1:0-59783 GCF_009711355.1 Roseibium sp. RKSG952
AGAAAAATACCTGCTCCGATTGGGATCAGGGCATCCGGAAAATCGTAGTCTGGATTGTGCAGCTGAGGATGGTCCTTTCCAGAGCCTAACCAGAACATGGCTGATTTGGCACCTTTCCCGAATTGACCAAAATCTTCAGAGAACCTTTGAGGTTCTGAAACCATTTGGCACGGAACACTCTGTGCGGCACAGGCTTGAGCTAAAACCTCGGTAGCCTCGGCATTGTTGGTGCAGGCTTCGAAAATATCATCGTACGAAATGTCCACTGCCAATCCTTCAGATTTGGCAACAGACTGCACCAGGTTTTCGGCATCCTGAATCAGGCGAGACATGCGGTTGTCAGACACTGTTCTCAACGTCACCCAAAGCTCTGCGTGTCCCGGTGCAATTCCAAAGGTTGCTTCGCCCAAACTGGCGTGAGTGACTGTCGTCAGCGCAAAATCTGCGTCAAGCGCCCCACCCTTACCAAGATCTGCCAAAACAGGAATGAGCTGGGACAATGCACCCGCGGGCGAAACACCATCCTGGGGTGCCGCAGCGTGAGAGGTCTTGCCCTTCAACACAATTCGCATCCCACGCGATGCGCAATTGGCTGGCCCCTGGCACAGCTCAACCTCACCTAGGTCGAGTCCTGGCAGGTTATGCAGTGAAAACATGTAATCAGGTGCGATCTCAGCGAACTTAGGATCAGCACGATAAGCAATCGCTCCCTGCCCGGTTTCCTCGGCCGGTTGGAAAATCAGCACCACTTTTCCGTCTGGTGGCCGTGATTTCCCCAAGGCCTCGGCAACACCCAGCACCATTGTCATGTGACCATCGTGACCACACAGATGCCCCTTCCCGGGAATGCGCGAGACATAGGGTGCATCAGAGATTTCCTGAATCGGCAAACCGTCAAGCTCGCATCGGATACCAACCGTTGGCCCCGCCTGTCCGCTGTCAAACAGGACAGCAAGACCGTGGCCACCGATATCCTTCAGGATCCGGTCGGGTGAATGTTGCTCCAACAACTCCGCAATCTGCGCAGCAGTGTTTTTCTCTTCACCGGAGATTTCAGGTGATTGATGCAGCTTGTGGCGCAGCGATG
The DNA here is from genome assembly GCF_009711355.1 of Roseibium sp. RKSG952. Taxonomy (NCBI): domain Bacteria; kingdom Pseudomonadati; phylum Pseudomonadota; class Alphaproteobacteria; order Hyphomicrobiales; family Stappiaceae; genus Roseibium; species Roseibium sp. RKSG952. The sequence continues at coordinate 1,088 of NZ_SMMF01000937.1, forward strand.
TCAGCCGCGCCAGAGTTTCAGGGGTCACGCCTGACCCAGCTTCTTCTGCCGCGCCTCGCGCAAGCGCGCAAAGTCATCGCCCGCGTGATAGGAAGAGCGGGTCAGCGGTGTTGCCGAAACCATCAGGAAACCCTTGCCATAAGCAGCCTTTTCGTAGGACGCGAATTCCTCGGGCGTAACGAAACGATCCACTCCGTGGTGCTTGGGCGTCGGCTGCAAATACTGTCCGATGGTCAGAAAATCAATGTCCGCAGCCCGCATGTCATCCATGACCTGACGAACTTCCTGCTCTTGTTCGCCCAGTCCCACCATGATGCCGGACTTGGTAAAGATCGAAGGATCAAGCTCTTTGACGCGCTGCAACAGTCGCAATGAGTGGAAGTAGCGCGCGCCTGGACGAACTTCGGGATACAACCCCGGAACCGTTTCAAGATTGTGGTTAAAGACATCTGGCTTTGCATCAACCACGATTTTCAGAACCGACGGATCGCATTTCAGAAAATCTGGAGTGAGAATTTCAATCGTTGTTTTGGGCGAACGGTGCCGGACCGCGCGGATGGTCTGCGCAAAGTGTTCCGCCCCGCCATCCTTAAGGTCATCGCGGTCGACCGAAGTGATCACCACGTGATTCAGGCCAAGCTTTTCAACCGCATGTGCAACGCGACCCGGCTCAAACGCATCCAGCGTATCCGGGCGACCGGTGGCGATATTGCAGAAAGTGCAGCCGCGCGTACAAATCTCGCCCATGATCATCATCGTGGCGTGACCCTGGCTCCAGCACTCACCCACATTCGGGCAACCTGCCTCTTCGCAGACTGTCACCAGATTGTTTTCGCGCATGATCTTGCGCGTATCGGCATACCCTTTGCCGCCCGGCGCCTTGACGCGAATCCAGTTTGGCTTTTTCGGCTGAGCATTGTCGGGCCGATGGGCTTTTTCCGGGTGCCTTTGCTCCGGGATTTTCAGATCACGCACTGAAGAACTTCCTGACTTTGGGTCAATTCGGTTTACCCATAACATAAACTGATCAGGCTGATTACGCTACCCGTGCATACCTGCTATGCACACCCACCTTGCAATCGCAGAAATCAAGTCAAAAACAATAGACATTTGCCCGGTAAACTCATTGCGTTCCAACGGTTATTGGGAAATTTGCACACGCGGCATATCAGTCATTGAAGCACTTTTAGAATCCTTTTAAATCGCAACTCAAACGCATGTGATTCACAGGAGTTTGAACATGAAGACTGGCGCGAAACTGCCCGAAGTGACCTTCCACACCCGCGTACGCGACGCATCGATCGAAGGTCCCAACCCATTCCGTTGGGAAGACAAAACCACTGCTGACTATTTTGCGGGCAAGCGGGTAGTCCTGTTCTCGCTGCCAGGTGCGTTTACACCGACCTGCTCGACCTATCAGCTTCCGGGTTTCGAGAAGGGTTTTGACGACTTCAAAACTCAGGGCATCGATGAAATCTACTGCATGTCGGTCAATGACAGCTTTGTCATGAACAAATGGGCGCAAGATCAGGAACTAAGCAACGTCAAAGTCATACCCGACGGTTCGGGCGAATTCACCCGTAAAATGGGCATGCTGGTCGATAAAGACAATCTGGGCTTTGGCATGCGTTCCTGGCGTTATGCAGCCATCATTAAAGACGGTGTCGTCGAAGCCTGGTTTGAAGAGCCCGGCCTGATGGATAACTGCCCCGAAGATCCATATGGCGTTTCTTCGCCCGAAAACCTGAAGAAGTATCTGGACGAAGCCAAGGAACCGGCACTCGCCTGATCCAGTCGTTCAAATGTCAGGAAGGCCCGCATGATTGCGGGCCTTTTCTATATCTGTGTGCCTCCGACAATGTCTTCGCCAACCTGACGAATGACCTGAGCCAGCTTTTCAAACCAATCCTCATTTGCGGTCGATGCACGTCGCACAAGTCCAACTGTACGAGCAGGTTGCGGCGCGCCAAATCGCAACAAACGCAAACCCGGAACTGCGTCGGATTCGGACTGCGCGGCAATCTCTGGCATGAGCGTCAGCCCAAACCCTTCGGCCACAAGACGCGACAGCGTGGCAAGCGACGATGCCCCCATGTTGATCTGAGCACTGGTGCGGTCCTGACCGCACACTTCCAGCGCCTGGTCGGTCAAACAATGGCCGTCTTCCAACAGCATTAACTGTGCAGAACCCAAGTCGATCGGTCGCAACGCTTCGGGGCTGATTGACAATCGGCTCAACCGAGCTTCGCTTCCGGCCAGTAAAAATCTGTCCTCGAACAGAGGGAGCTCTTCCAGCTCGCTTCCACCTACTGGCAACGCTAATACTGCGGCGTCAATCTCCCCCCTGCGTAGCATCGACAACAGACGTTCGGTACGCGCTTCGCGTATCTGAACACGAAGCGAGACATCCGCGGCACGTAGACCAGCCAAAACTCCCGGCAGCAAATATGGTGCGACGGTCGGAATGACGCCAATTGAAAGAGATCGATGTCCACCCGAATGGTCACGAGCGAACCGGTCCAGGCGATCCGCCGCACCAAGAACACCCCGCGCGTGTTCAAGTACGTCACGCCCAAGTGGCGTGAGCAGAATATCCCGAGCCTGCCGCTCAAAAAGCGGCCCACCCATTGTTTGCTCTAAAGCTTTGATCTGCACCGAAAGAGCGGGCTGTGAGACATGGCAAACTTGCGCAGCGCGCCCAAAGTTACGCTGCTCGGCAACCGCTCTAAAGTACTGGAGTTGTCTGAGGGTGAAATTCATAACCCTTGATTATCACTCACCCACAAAATCGCAAGATCGGCAAATGAATGATTGGGCTAGATCAGCCGATCATTCGGTCTTTCTCAGCTTGATCCTCGTAATGCCGTTTTAGGCGTTGCAGTGCGATGCGCAGTACAATTTTCCCCGACCGGGCAGACCAACCCATTCGCTTTTCGGCTAATTCCAGGCCTTCAAGGTAGCAGCAACAACGCAATGCCACATCGCTCAAACCCGGACCTAGATCTGAAAGCGCATTCGCGACCCGATCCCGAGCGTCGGAGGATCCGCGCCCCACATGCGCATCCGCCACGAAACTACCCCGACCGCCCCCGGTGAGAAACTTGTCCCAGTTTTGGGTGACCTGAGGCCCAATCTGCGCGAGTTCAAAGTCCTCGCGCAACCGCTCGCCCGCTGCTACAAGCGCCTCGTCAAGAAATGGGTTCCCATCTCGATCCCGGCGACGAGACAAAGCAATCAGAGGACTTTCTGCGGCACTGTAGCGGATACGTCTTTGCCGATTTGGTTGTGCGCTAGCCCCCGCCTTAACCCTTTGATCTGCCTGAAAGGGTGTCTGCGCTTCGGCCATGCCAAACTCATTGCGAGCCCGCGCCCGGTTTTCTGCCTCGGCAATCAGTCGACCCAATGCAGATCGGCCCGTAGTCGAGATACGATAGCGAGAGATGCGCCCCGGGTTGTCGCAAGTAATCCAGTCTTGCAGCGCAAGCGCCTGCGCGATCTTGCAATCCACTACTGCTGTACGAGTTGCGCCAGCATCCCCGCTATCACGTACAACAACGGCTTTATCCATGTCCTCTGCAACGGCAAGTACCGAACCCGTTTCGCACAGCCTGCGCAGAACTCGTAAAGCTTCACGATCAAACTCATTGTCTTCGTTGCTCGGCTGCAGGACAAAGTCTTTGGTGCCTTGCGATGCGAAAACCCTCCTCCCTTGCTGATCTTCGGAAGGAAAATGGGTCTCGGCCAAGGATTGCAGCGCGGCATCAACCAGCGGGTCATCCCGACGCATTTCGATCCGCCTGATCTGTCTAAGAATTGTCGAGGCATGGCACCCGGCCGATCGCGCAAGATCTCGGATCGACCTACCAGCCTCGGTGTGGGCCAGATACCTTTGCGCGCCCTCAGGAACCCATGCCGGAACGGTGAAAGCCAAGCTGTTTTCCATATTTATTTGCCCTCGTCGACAACAACAAACTGTCAAATTTCGCCGTCAGATTTTTCGTTAACCAAATCTAACTAGAGCCGCTTTCGTTACTTGTTCGTTAACCACAAACGGCGTGAACCAGAATTGATTCAAAAAGATAAACAGTCGTGAAACCATCGTTCGGGGAGAACAGAAACAAGGCAACACCCGCAATGGTTGTGTGACAAATATCGCGTTCAATTCAGATAACAAGGAACGCTTTGATGCATGACCTGTCGACCATGATCGCCTCACTTCGTCGCCCTCGCTTGCTGACGCGAGCAGCCAGAATCGGGGCACAAGATTATGATCGGGAACGACATTTACAACGCATCCTTGGCTTTGGCGCTCTACCAAAACCAAGTGCGTCATTGATCCGCCTGATGGAGCTTGAGCGCGAGGTCAACGCCATGAGGAAGGAGTCAGATGCCGCATACTCATTGGTGCGGCATCTGGATTTGTTAATCGCAGTGATCGGTGAGGCGCAGCTGTACCGGGCCAGCCGAGCTTCACAATATCAGTGATCAGGTGAAGGCGTCTGGAACGGACGCCTTCTTTTCCGCAACATATGCGTTCAGTGCTTCGTTGACAGCAGGGTCGAGCTGCGGCTGCTGGTAATTTGCCAACAGATGTTCGACCCGTGACGTGGCCAACTGACGCGTGTCGCGGCCGCCCTCGTCTTCCCAAGTCTCGAAGGGTTTGTAGTCGAGAACCTCAGATTTCCAGAATGCTTCCTTGAAATTCGCCTGGGTATGCGCGCAACCTAGGTAGTGACCACCCGGACCAACTTCGCGGATCGCGTCCATCGCCTGCGCATTTTCGTCGTACGCAACGCCTTTGGCCAGACCGTGCAGAACACCCAACTGATCGGCATCCATGACGAACTTCTCGAAGTCGGCAACCAGACCGCCCTCGAGCCAGCCACATGAGTGCAACATGAAGTTTACACCCGACATCAGGCCCATATTCAGCGAGTTTGCGGTTTCATAGGCAGCTTGTGCGTCCGGCAGTTTCGAGCCGCAGAACGACCCGGCCGAACGGAAAGGCAGGTTCAGACGACGCGCCAGCTGACCCGCGCCATAGGTAACCATTGACGCTTCGGGCGTGCCAAAGGTCGGCGCGCCCGAGTTCATGTCGATCGACGAGACAAAGGCACCAAAGATTGCTGGTGCACCCGGACGGATAATCTGGCTGTAGGCAACGCCTGCCAGAACCTCGGCCAGAACCTGAGTCAAAGTCCCTGCCACCGAAACCGGTGCCATCGCGCCACCCACGATAAAGGGCGAGATGATGCATGCCTGATTGTTTGCAGCATATACTTCAAGCGAACCCATCATCACGTCGTCGAAAGTCATCGGCGAGTTGATGTTGGTCAGCGATGTCATGACAGTGTTTTCCTGCACGAACTCTTTGCCGAACAGGATCTCGCACATCTCAACCGAATCCTGCGCGCGGCTGGGATCGGTGACCGAGCCCATGAACGGCTTGTCCGACAGGGTCATGTGCGCCATCAGCATGTCCAGGTGACGCTTGTTCACCGGAATATCCGTCGGCTCACACACCGTTCCGCCCGAGTGGTGCAGCCACTTGGACATATAGGCCAGTTTCACGAACTTGTTGAAATCATCCATGGTCGCATAGCGACGGCCGCCCTGCGCATCCCGCACGAACGGAGGGCCATAGACCGGTGCCAGCACCAGATTGCGACCACCGATGACAACAGATTTTTCGGGGTTGCGTGCATGCTGGGTGAACTGGCTGGGTGCCGTCTTGATCAGTTCGCGGGCCAAACCGCGAGGAATGCGCACACGCTCACCGTCGACATCGGCACCAGCATCTTTCCAGCGCTGCAACGCACCGGGATTGTCAACAAAGTTGACACCGACTTCTGCCAGCACGGTTTCTGCATTTGCCTCGATAATCTCCAACGCTTCTTCGTTGAGGATCTCGAAGTTGGGAATGTTGCGTTCGATGTATTTCGCCGTTTCGATGCGAACCGCGGTGCGCTCGGCCCGGCGGGCGGCGCCACCGCCACCTCGTGCTCTGCGCCGGGTGTTTGCCTCTGCCATGAGATAATCCCGTCTGGATGGTTAGATTTGCAAGTTTGTTACAGGAAGCTCGGACCTGACCAAATGTAGATTACGTCGCAATAGGGGTAAAAGCGACATGAATAGCCTGACGTGCGCCAGTTACCCCGCGTTCGGTCAGTCCAGCGATTTGAACATCCAGACTTTGTTGCCCTCAGTTTCTTCTTCGCGCCACCCCAAATGACGATAAACTGCCCGCGTATCCTGCATCTGTCGATGGGTCGCCAACCGAAGTACGTTGCACCCCTGCTCTCGCCCAGTTCGTTCTGCAATCTCCAATAGCTTCCGCGCCACACCTTGCCCTTGGGTCTCTGTAGACACAGCAATATTAAAGACTATGATCGCCTGGTCGATCCGGGCAAAGACTATGACACCAACAAGAGCGTCACCTATCTCAGCGACACTCACCCAATGATCTCGAATATCCTCTTCGATGCCCGCCGAAACATCGGGCAAATCCGGAATGTCACGCCGTGCCGCGGCATAAGCTTGGTCGATACACTTCCTGATTGCTTGCGCATCACCCACACTTGCATTTCGGAAACGAATATCAGCCATTGCGCCTCTTCCCTTCGATTGACTGGGCCACATCTCCGCCAATTGGTGTCATTGCGCTTGCACATGCAAGGCTTGCAACCTAAGAGCCGGGTATGACCCAGACATCCCACGACCGCCTTCTGATCATCGACTTCGGCAGCCAGGTTACGCAGCTTATCGCCCGCCGCCTGCGCGAGCTGAATGTCTACTGTGAAATCCACCCTTACCAAAACGTCACGATGGACTTCGTGCGAGACATGGCACCCCGCGCCGTGATCTTTTCTGGCGGGCCCGACAGCGTGACGCGTGACGGATCCCCCCGCGCCCCGCAGGAGATCTTTGACTACGGTGTGCCCATACTGGGCATCTGCTACGGTCAACAGGTGATGATGCACCAGCTGGGCGGCAAGGTTGAAAGCGGCCACGGCACCGCCGAGTTCGGACGCGCTTTTGTCACGCCGAAAGGGCAACTGGATATTCTGAACGGCTGGTTCACGGATGGCGACGAACAGGTCTGGATGAGTCACGGTGACCACGTCAGCGAGATTGCACCGGGTTTTGAGGTTTTCGGAACCTCCCCGAATGCGCCTTTTGCTATCACTGCGGACACTGAGCGGCATTTCTACGCGGTCCAGTTCCACCCGGAAGTGCACCATACTCCCAAAGGTGCCAAGCTCTATGAGAACTTCGTCAGACTGGCGGGGTTCAAGGGCGACTGGACCATGGGAGCCTACCGTGAGCAGATGATCGAGAAAATCCGCGAACAAGTAGGCGATAAGAAAGTCATCTGTGGCCTGTCCGGCGGTGTCGACAGCTCAGTCGCGGCTATCCTGATTCACGAAGCCATCGGTGATCAGCTAACTTGTGTGTTTGTGGACCATGGCCTTCTTCGAAAGAACGAAGCGCAGGAAGTCGTCTCGATGTTCCGCGACAACTACAACATCCAGCTGATCCACGCAGATGAGAGCGAGTTGTTCCTCGGAGAACTGGATGGGCAAAGCGATCCGGAAACTAAGCGCAAGATCATTGGCAAGCTGTTCATTGATGTGTTCCAGAAACATGCGGACACGATTGATGGTGCCGAATTCCTTGCTCAGGGCACTCTATATCCTGACGTCATCGAATCCGTATCCTTCTCGGGCGGTCCCTCGGTAACGATCAAATCGCACCACAATGTAGGTGGCCTACCCGAGAAAATGGGCCTGAAGCTGGTCGAACCTCTTCGCGAGCTGTTCAAGGACGAGGTCCGCGCACTTGGTCGCGAGCTGGGATTGCCCCAGAGCTTTATTGGCCGCCACCCCTTCCCCGGACCAGGACTGGCGATCCGTTGCCCTGGCGAGATCACACGCGAAAAACTGGATATCCTGCGCGAAGCCGATGCGATTTACATCGATCAGATTCGCAAACACGGCCTGTATGACGAGATCTGGCAGGCCTTTGTGGCGATTCTTCCGGTTCGCACGGTCGGTGTAATGGGTGATGGTCGCACCTATGACTACGCTTGCGCACTTCGTGCCGTAACGTCAGTAGATGGCATGACCGCTGATTATTACCCTTTCAGCCATGAATTCCTTGGTGAAACGGCAACCCGGATCATCAACGAAGTTAAAGGCATCAACCGGTGTACCTATGACATTACGTCAAAACCACCGGGAACGATCGAGTGGGAATAAGTTGAAAAGCCGGGCTTTGTCCCGGCTTTTTTGTTGTATGTTCGGGCCAAAAAGAGATTACTCATCAATGCTATAGAACGAGACTTCATCGGAGTTCGGTGTGACCGAAAAGAAAGCTGAAATCGGTAAGGCCGCCCTCTGGATGACGGGTGCCATTGCATCATTCTCATCCATGGCGGTTGCCGGGCGTGAGCTCAGCCTTTCACACGATACCTTTGAAATCATGATGTATCGCAGCGTGGTCGGGGTTTTCGTAGTGTCCCTGATCCTGTCATTCACCGGAAACTGGCACCAGGTATCGACGAATAGATTAGGCCTGCACGCAGTCAGAAACACGCTCCACTTCACGGGGCAAAATCTCTGGTTTTACGCCGTAGGCGTCATCCCTTTGGCTCAGGTTTTTGCGCTGGAATTCACTCAACCGATCTGGGTCATCCTTCTCTCCCCACTCTTGCTTAAAGAGCGTCTGACAGCCCTGCGAATGACGTCGGCGATTATTGGATTTGCTGGAATTCTCATCGTCGCGCGCCCCGGGGTGACGGCGATTAGCCCGGGTGTGATCGCGGCAGCCGCATCTGCCATTTTCTTCGCTTTAACAACGATTTCCACAAAAACACTTACGCGTCATACCAGCATCGCCTGTATCGTTTTCTGGTTGACGGTGATGCAGGCCATTCTTGGACTTGCCGCAGCTGGATTGGATGGTCAGATTGCACTGCCGACAGTGGAAACTGCTCCGTTCCTGATCCTTGTTGGGCTGGCTGGTTTACTTGCACATTTCTGTATCACAAACGCTCTGGCCATTGCGCCTGCAACCGTTGTGATACCCTTCGATTTTGCACGCCTGCCTACAATCGCGATCGTCGGAATGATCCTGTATCACGAGCCATTGGATCAATGGACCCTGCTGGGGGCTGCTGTAATCTTTTCGGGAATATTCCTGAACGTCTGGTCTGAAAATCGTATCAATTCCGCAACACAGCCGCAGAACACTCGCTGAAACTAACGTTCGGTCACTGGTTGACGTTTTTTAAATGTCTACGCGATTATCAGGAACCTATAAAAAATAGCAGGGGTATGTCGGTCACTCTGACGCACCCGAGGCTATCGGATAGTGAAAAGGGAGGACGAAATGAAAAAAGCGCTGCTACAAGCGTGCGCGGTATGTGTCGGGGCGACGGCAGTACAGGCGGGCGGCCTGGACCGAAGCGGTCAGGGCGTCAATATCTTGTTCGAAGAAGGTTCGGTCGTGCAGTTCCGTTTGGGGTACGCAGACCCCAAAGTGAGCGGTGAGCAAAACGGCGTCTCTTCCGGTAACGTGGCCAAGAGCTTCTTCACACCACACCTAGCATACAAGCATTCGTTTAACGACAAGCTGGATTTCGCGCTCATTTATGATGAGCCGTACGGTGCTGACGTTGAATATCCGTCGAACTATCCGCTATCACAGAACCCCTTGGCTGGTTTTGGTGGTCGTACTGACGTTCTGCGCGCAAAGGCGGATGTTGATGCCATTACTGCCTTGGTGCGCTACAAATTTGATGGTGGCTTCAGCGCAATCGGCGGCGTTCGTGCCCAACGAGCTAAGGCGACTGTCTCAGTTCCAGTAGTTGCAGGATATCAGTTCGACTCCGGTTCCGAGATTGACTTCGGTTATGTTGTCGGTGTCGCTTGGGAACGTGCTGACATCGCTGCGCGTGTCGCGCTGACCTACAACTCGAAAATCACGCACGACTTCGACTCGACGGAATCCCTCAACCAGAGGCCTCCGCCAGTTCCGGCACCGATTGTGACCACGCAGTCTCCAACGGAAGTTGTTACACCTCAGTCGGTGAACCTGGATTTCCAAACCGGCGTCGCACCTAAAACGCTGTTGTTCGGGTCGATCCGCTGGGTTGACTGGCCACAAACTGTTCTGGCGCCGCCGGTTTATACAGCTGCCGCGAGACAGAACCTCGTTGACTACGCAGACGACACTTTCACCTACACTCTGGGCCTGGGCTACAAGTTCACCGAAGAGTTTTCCGGCGCGGTCTCTGCAGGTTATGAAACCTCCAGTGGTTCGCTTGTTTCGAACCTCGGCCCGACCGACGGCTTCTGGAGCTTTGGTGTCGGCGGCACCTACACCTTCGAACAGGCTCAGATTTCGGGCGGCATTCGCTACACCGATATCGGCGATGCAACCACGACTACTGGCGGGCGATTCACCGGCAACAGCGCCTGGAGTGTTGGCCTGCAGGTTACTTACGCCCTCAATTGAGCGTACCCTGATTTGAAAATCGGATTGCCCCGCCCTTTCGGCGGGGTTTTCTTTTCGCAAGAAACGGGTCGCATATCTGAGCCCAACGATGCGACACAGAGCCATGGCATTACAAAAAACCCTTTCCCCCCGCGCCTGGTTTGAACTCACTCTCTTAGGAGTTATCTGGGGCGCTTCGTTCCTGTCCATCCGCATTGCACTCGACACAATCCCGGTCATGACATCTGTGTTTCACCGCGTCTTCTGGGCGTCATTGGTATTGTGGACTGTAATTCTGATACGCGGTCAGAAAGTCCCCAGGAGCCTACGAATATGGGGGGCGTTTCTGATCATGGGGTTGCTGAACAACGTACTACCGTTCTCACTGATGGCATGGGGGCAGCTTTATGTGGACACCGGCCTGACCTCGATCCTGAATGCCGCAACCGCGATATTCGGGGTTTTGATCGCAGCCGTTTTCTTTCGGGACGAACGTCTTACCGGGCTCCGTTTGCTTGGTGTCGGGTTAGGATTCTCAGGCGTTGCCACAACAATCGGAATTGAGAATTTCCTGAGCTTTGATTTGCGCAGCGTGGCGCAGATCGCCATCCTGGCCGGTACCGTTTCATATGCGTTGGCCGCTGTCTGGGCGCGGTTTCACCTTTCTGATCTTTCACCTCAGGTTGCCGCAGCAGGGATGCTGACAGGATCGACCGTGATGATGCTGCCGATCATGCTGATCGTGGATGGGACCCCTTCCCTTTCATTACCGTTGGAGACCTGGTTAGCGATTGGATACTACGCGATCGTCGCAACCGCCGGTGCATATTTGCTCTACTACCGAGTGCTGGCCATTGCCGGCAGTGGAAACCTTCTGCTGGTGACTCTGGTCATCCCGCCGGTCGCCATACTGCTTGGCACTCTGTTACGTGGCGAGTCACTGCCTCCCAATGCCTATATCGGGTTCGCTATACTTGCAGTTGGCCTTGTTATCCTCAGCAGATCAGGACGGCGCAATTGACGCCGCCCTCGGGCCGATTTAGCTAGAGCAAAACAAGGGATAGCGGATCATGATCTACGGCTCGGCAAGGGATTGGCGCGATGCAGCGCGAAAAAAAGTGCTGTTTTTCGGCATGTCCGGGTTGGGCAAGACATATGTTTCAAATGTTCTGAGAGATTCCGGCGACTGGTTTCACTATTCCATCGATTACCGGATCGGCACCCGTTACATGGGCGAGTACATCACCGACAACGCCAAAGCCGAAGCGATGAAGGTACCCTTCCTGCGCGATCTGCTACTTTCGGATTCCATCTATATCGGATCGAACATCTCGTTCGAAAACCTCACACCTGTGTCCGCCTATTTGGGCAAGCCGGGCAACCCAGATCTGGGTGGTCTTGAGATTTCTGAGTACCGCAGGCGACAGGAGCAGTTTCGACTGGCGGAAATTCACGCCCTTCTGGACACAGAATACTTCATCGACCGGGCCAGACGTCTGTATGACTATCCTCACTTCATTTGTGACACCGGTGGGTCAATCTGTGAATGGGTCGACCCCGAGGACCCTGGTGATCAGGTCATGTCGGAACTGTCACGCCAGACACTCATGGTTTGGATCAAGGGCGACGAAGATCACACAGCCGAACTGATCCGCCGTTTCGACAAGGCCCCCAAGCCGATGTCTTATCAGGCCGAGTTTCTGACCAAAGTCTGGGACGAATACCTGACCGAGCACGACTGCTCGAGCGCCGAGGTTAACCCCGACTCGTTCATTCGTTGGACCTATGCGCGGGCATTGGCCCATCGCCAACCCAGATACGAAGCTATGGCTAGGAACTGGGGCATCACGATCACTGCTGACGATGTGAGCAAAGTACGGGATGCACGTGATTTCGATGAGTTGATCGAACGTACCCTTGAGACAAACCCAAAGCGCGCCTAAGTTCCAAACCTCCCTAGAAGCCTGAAAAGTCTGAACCAATGCCGATCAAGATTCCATCAAACCTGCCTGCCTTCGACGTCCTGACCCGGGAAGGCGTCATGGTCATGGCAGAGGATCACGCGGCCCGTCAGGATATTCGCCCTCTTCGGATCGGTCTCTTGAATCTGATGCCAAAAAAGATTCAGACTGAAAACCAGTTCGCGCGCCTCATTGGCGCAACGCCATTGCAGATTGAACTAACGTTGATCCGCATGACCGAGCACCGCACCAAGAACACGGCCGCAGAGCACATGAGGGATTTCTACCGGCCCTTTCAGGAAGTGCGGGATCAGAAGTTTGATGGTCTGATCATCACTGGTGCGCCGATCGAGCATCTCGAATTTGATGACGTCACCTACTGGAATGAAATTTCAGAGGTGTTCGAGTGGACCCAAACCAACGTGCATTCCACATTTGGCGTGTGCTGGGGCGGGATGGCGATGATCAACCACTTCCACGGCGTTAAAAAACACATGTTGGATGCGAAAGCCTTTGGGTGCTTTCGCCATCAGAACATGTCACCGGCCTCACCGTTTTTGCGCGGTTTTTCTGACGATTGCGTCATCCCAGTCAGCCGCTGGACGGAAATGAAACAAAGTGAGATCAGCGATGCTCATGGTCTGGTGACTTTGTTGGGCAGCGAAGATGTTGGACCTTGTCTGGTTGAAGATCCCGCGCACCGTGCGCTCTATATCTTCAATCACTTCGAGTATGACAGTGACACGCTGAAGCAGGAATATGACCGGGACATAGAAAATGGCACGGCTATCAATGTACCGATCAACTATTATCCTGACGACGATCCCTCTCAAACACCTCAGAACCGCTGGCGCAGCCATGCACACCTGCTTTACGGAAACTGGATAAACGAGATTTACCAGTCTACCCCATTCGACATGAGTAAAATTGGCGACTAAAATTCTGATATCCCTCGGCGTTGTTCTGGTTTGCCTTGCTTCGGTAACCGCATGGTTATCTGCAAGAAACGAGGCACGCGCCGAGACAGAATTTCCGCCCGAAGGACAAATACTCGATGTCGATGGGGTTCCCGTTCATGCAGTCGTCATGGGCGAAGGGCCTGACGTCGTCCTGATCCACGGGTCCAGCGGAAACACCCGTGATATGACCTTTGCCTTAGCCCCGATACTCGCTCAAAACTACCGGGTAATCGTTTTTGACCGTCCCGGGCTTGGATATTCCGGCAGCTTCAATCCCGACGGTGAAACTATCACCGAACAGGCGGAAATCCTGCAGCGTGCAGCAGCTTTGCTTGGGGCTGACAAGCCAATCGTTGCCGGACAAAGCTATGGGGGATCTGTGTCGCTTGCCTGGGCAGTTACCCGCCCCGACAACATTTCGGCTCTGGTCCTGATTGCACCCGCCGCGGTGCCTTGGGAAACGCCCCTTGATTCATTCAATACGATCGCGTCGACATCGGCTGGGAACACGCTCGCCCTGCCCCTGATCACGGCATTCACACCTGACTGGTATGTCTCGCAGGCTTTGGACTCTGTGTTTGCCCCTCAAAAAGCGCCCGAGGGCTACGCGCAGCACTTTGGTCCCAGCTTAACCATGCGTCGTGCGTCGATGCATTCGAATGCCAAGCAACGTGCCAATCTGCTGGATGAGATCACGCAACTTCAGCCCCGCTACGGCGACATCTCAGTACCCACTGAAATCGTCCATGGAACTGCCGATACGACAGTGGAGCTGGATCTTCATTCCGAGCGCTTGGTCGAGCAGATACCGGGCGCTGAGTTGATAGAGCTGAAAGGCGTAGGCCACATGCCTCAGGTTGTCGCCGCCGATGAAGTTGCTGCGGCGATAGATCGTGCAGCTCAAAGGGCAGGTTTGCGTTAGAGCCACGCGTAATCCATAGTAAGTTATGGATTTTATGGCGAGGCTCACATGACCCGATCAGAAAAAGGTTCGATCCAAAAGTACTTTAAGAACAGCGCCCCAAAAGAGGTTCGACAGGCCATCGAAAAGTCGAAGAAGGGTGACATTCTAAATCCTACTTATCCCTACCCTGAACGAATGAAGGGTAAGGACTATGACGAACAAATGGACGCCCTGCAGATCGAACTCGTCAAGATGCAGTCTTGGGTCAAGGAAACCGGACAGCGGATTGCCATCATATTTGAAGGCCGCGATGCCGCTGGCAAGGGTGGCACAATCAAACGGTTTAGGGAAAATCTGAACCCTCGCGGTGCCAGGAACGTAGCGCTCGGTAAACCCTCGGACTCAGAGCGCAGCCAATGGTACTTTCAACGCTATATCCCGCACCTGCCGTCTGCCGGAGAAATCGTGTTCTTCGACCGCAGCTGGTACAATCGCGGCGTTGTCGAAAACGTGTTCGGTTTCTGCACGAATGAAGAACGCGAGCGTTTTTTTCGCCAGGTCCGACCGCTGGAAACAGGCCTCGTGAATGACGGCATTCAACTTTTCAAATTCTGGCTGAATGTAGGGCGTGCCGAACAGCTTAACCGCTTTTTGTCGCGCGAGACTGACCCCCTGAAACAATGGAAACTCAGCCCCATTGATGTCGCAGGCCTGGATAAATGGGAAGAATACACGCAGTCGATTGCGGAAACTCTGACGCGATCACATGCGGAACACTGCCCCTGGACCATCGTTCGATCTGATGACAAGAAACGAGCCCGCCTAGAGGCGATCAAAACCGTTTTGAGCGCGCTGGACTATGACGAGAAGAAACCAAAGGCCATTGGCCCCATAGATTCAAAAATATGCGGCGGACCCGAGGTCTGGGACGCCTAGTGCACCGATTGTTCGCATTTCGTGGAACTGAGAAAACTGCTAAATTCACGGTGCAATTGTTGGACGATTGCACGGGGTTACTCTATGTATCTACTTCTAAAAACACTAAAACCAAGAGGCACCTGAAGCCGGGATGACCAAACGCGGCTATCACCACGGAAATCTCAAGCAAGCCCTGATCGAAGCGGCCTTGTCGTTGATCGAGGAAAAGGGGCCGACAGGCTTTACACTGTCTGAGGCGGCGAAGACTGCTGGTGTTACCCCTGCGGCTGTGTACCGTCACTACCATGGTCGCGAAGACCTGATCGCCGAGGCTGCACGACAGGGCTTTGAAATGTTCGCGGACCTGATGCAATTTGCCTACGACAAAGGTCAGCCATCAGCCTTGGCCGCTTTCGAGGCAACAGGACGCGCTTATCTGGCTTTTGCCCGCAAACATCCCGGCCACTATATCGCGATGTTCGAAAGCGGTATTTCGGTAAATCGTACGCCCGAACTGGCGATGGCTGCCAACCGGGCCAAAGACGTTCTGGAAAAGGCGGCCTCGGACCTGTCGCAGCATATCCCACCGGAGAAACGACCACCCGCCTCGATGTTCAGTGCCCACATTTGGGCTATGAGCCATGGCGTCGTGGAACTATACGCCCGAAACACTGGCGCAAGTTCTCCATTTTCACCCGAAGATTTGCTCGAGTCCGGGATAGGAATTTATCTCAGAGGTCTCGGTCTGGTGCCACCAGACGAATAGCACTGCTCAGAAATGTCTGCTTGGTTGTGGGACCGAAAGACCAGACGTAACGTTGATCAGGTTCATCTCACCCATGCCTTTGATGTCGACCGGCCCAAGGTCAGACACCTGAAACTCATCAATCAGAGCGTACTTCATCTCTTCTGGTGCAACGATGTTCATCGGGTTGGCAAACACCTGCAGGCGAGATGCGATGTTCACGGCTGGGCCAAAGACATCATAGACGTATTTCTGAATGCCAACGACTGACCCCACGGCGGCCCCCATACCCAAGCCGACCCGTGCCTGCCATTTATGTGGATGGCTCTCATTCCGCCGTTCGAGGTAACGCAGGAACCTGACCGCGCAGTGGGCTACTGCGGTCGCATGATCAGGAGTCGCGTCCGGCATTCCCGAAACCGCGAGGTAGGCGTCACCGATCGTCTTGATCCGCTCACAACCGAACTGCTCGACGATGCGATCAAAGGCGGTGAAGATATCGTTCAATTCGCTCAGCGTAACGGTTGGATCGGTTTGGGAAGCAAAATCGGTAAAGCCGACAAAGTCCAGCATGACCACTGAAACCTGCTCGTAAAGCTGCGGTGTGACAACGCCGAATGTTTTGAACTCCTCATAGACTGCACGAGGCATCAGATTGAGCAACAACCGCTCGACGCGCTCCTTTTCCCGCTCCAACTCGCGCGTATTGCGTTCAACCATGGTCGAATAACTGTCGATCATGCTTTCGAGTTCACGGATGCGCGTAATGTTCTGACACTCGACAACCAGAACCTGCTCCTCAAGACCATTGGCGAGAGAGATTGTCGTGGCAAATATCAGCGTTCGGCGTTTGGGCTTGATCTGCAACTCGGCCGAGTATCGCAAACCGGATTGCTTAACATCGTCCAGTTCGCGCTGATCAAGATCGGGCAGTAGATCCAAGAGCGTCTGCCCTTCGGCCGGAGTTCCAAACCATTCTGCAAACGGCCCATTGTGAAAGACAAAGGTCAGGTCCGAAGCGCGCAAGACAGCCACGCCGACCCCAATCGCCCGCAGCAGATGCTCATTGATAGCAAGAATGCTCATGCGGCATCCCGGGCGACGATGATCGCGCGCTTTCCCTCGATAGCAGACAATGCGATCTGAATATCGGCATCTGACATGCCATGCATGGCCAGAGCTTCGCCAAACAACTCAGCCATCTCATCAAAGTCGTCGTGGCTTATCTTCAGATGACGATGAACGGCTTCGATCCTTTCATCGCTGAACGATGCCGGTCCTCCCACCAGAGACGATACGAATTTTGTCTGATGGTCGATCAATCGAGGCATGTCGATGTCTTCGAAATGCACTCCGATCCCGTCCGAATCCAGTGCCATTTCGTAGAATGACATCACGATACGGCTGATGGTTTTGAACCCGCCGTACTTTTCATAGATCGTTTGACTCACAACACTAAACCAAATGCCGTTCAGCAATAACACTACAAGGTTATATCAAATAGATAGTTTTGTTAATGTTTATGATGATTAAGATGTCGAGGTCAAAGTAGATGGTCGACTACAATCGGTCCGTTCCTCACTAAGGCAAACACTTGCGATCAAACACTTGGCTAAATCTGCATGTACTCAGATTTGTGTACTAACTTCACGGTTTCCGGCAAAATGAGATGTCCGAGCATGATCGCATGAGCGGTGCATTCGTGTAGATACATCGCGACTTTGAAAAGCCTTAGGATGCTATGCTAAATTTTGGTGATATGGCGGAGAGACAGGGATTCGAACCCTGGAGACGGTTTCCCGCCTACACACTTTCCAGGCGTGCGCCTTCGACCACTCGGCCACCTCTCCGTGCCGGCGATATGTGAACCATCGAAACCAGATTTGCAAGGCCCGAAATCAGCGAAATTGCTCTGTTTCTGCGCAAATCTATCTGACGAGTATGAAAGCTCGCCGGTACTAGATTTGCGCTGACTGAATGGTCTTCACCAACATGCCTATCAGACCTCATCTCCGTTATCGGGAGACAGGTCAGTTTCGGTCATTTCGATCGGATCAGAGCTTTCCAAAGTTGCTTTTGGCGACGGATTGTCGGCATCAGGCTTGGTTGATTTAGGCTTATCACTACCCGGTGCCTGCAACGTTTCAGGATTTCTCAACCACACGTCACGCTGAGCGAACGGGATCTCGATACCTTCTTCGACGAAACGGCGATTGATTTCATGGTTCATGTCAGATTTGACTGACAACACCCAATTCACATCTCTCAGGATGGCTCGGATTTCAAAATCCAGTGAATCAGCGCCAAAACCCTGGAACACAACGCTGGGCGCTGGGTTTGCCAAAACCATTGGATGTCCGTTTGCAATCTCACCCAGAATAGTCTCGACCTTGCGCGTGTCCGTACCATAGGCCACGCCGACGGGGACAATCACCCGCCCAACTGTGTTGCCACGTGTATAGTTCGTTACCACGCCGCTGATCAGATCTGAGTTCGGAACAATCACATCCGTTCGGTCAAACGTCTCAATCCGTGTTGAACGCACCGAAATGTCTCGGACATACCCCATCATCCCGTTCACATCGATCCAGTCACCCTTGGAAATAGGGCGTTCGACCAGCAGGATGATGCCCGAAACAAAGTTGGACACGATAGTCTGCAGACCAAAACCGATGCCGACCGACAGAGCGCCCGCAACAATCGCCAGTGAGGACAGATCGAACCCGGCCACCGTGATAGCAACCAGCGCGGCCAGGAAAATCCCAACATAGCCTGTACCAGCAGCAATCGCGTTCTGCCCGCCCGGATCAATGCTGGTCTTAGGAAGCAGCGAATTCCGAAGGCCACTCTGCAACAGACGCGTCAGCATATAGCCGATTGCGAATATTGCGACGAATGTCAGGAAATTGCTGGGAGAGATTGTAACTCCACCAATATCGAAGCCAAGCAAAAGCCTTGACCAAGCTTCGCTCAGATCAGATTCACGTGCACCCCAGTAAATTGCCAACACCGGCAAGGACAGGATCGCGAGAACGAACCCTACAAGAACCGAAAAGAGTGAATCACGGGCGGCATCACCCTGCCCTGTAATCCATCCATAAATCAGGCTGATAAAACGCTGAACGATCACCAACGCTGCGATCAGAACAAGTGTCTTTACTGCTGGAAAGACGATTGCTTCGGCTGCGTTTGTATACCCAAAGATCGCAAGGATCGGGCTCGCGATGCCGAGAAAAAACAGAGCTTTACGCAGAACATCTATGAGTTGGCTAAAGCCTGCAGCACGCGTTGTGCTGGCTTCTGCCTTTTCCCCATCGGGTTCTATGCGCCGGATCTGGCGAACCCGCAACAGAAGGAGCGATGTTGCCACAATAACCGGGAAGCTCACCACAGCTTGCGTTGCGTCTGAGATGTTCTCTATCTGCTCGAACAAATTCGCCAGTTCATGCAGGATCAGCATAACGGCCAGCAGGTCAATGTAGACACGCAGTTCTTTGATCTTGTTCGATGAGATACTTGTGAAGTTCTGAGCCGCCCCCATCAGGAAAATCTGACGGCCAATCCAGTCATAGTAGAAAATAATCGCGGCCCAGTATGGGATCTCCTGAAACAGCAGAGCGCCACGTAACCCCAGAACACCCGTCAGTACGACTGCCTGAACCAAAAGTGTAACGCCAAGCCAAGGCAGAATGATCCGAAACAGCGAGATTATGAAGGTCCATACACCGCTGCCACTTCCTCCGAGGCTGCGCAGATAGTCTCCGCCCTTCTCGGACCATTGTCTCCCGTAAATCAGCAAAACCAGCGCAATGGCGACCAACACGAAGATGGCTAAGCCACGATCGCGCAACTCTTCCCGAACAACATCCGACCGCAAATTCTGTAAAGTTTCGTTGGCAAGACTGCGCGCGGCCTCGGTCAAATCGACCCATGCTGGCGCCCAATAGACCGGGTTTATGGGGGAAGGTCCGCGCTCTAGAAACTCTTTCTTCTGACGATCCCGGATAAGCTGATCGATTTCACTAATCAGACCATTTGCCCGGCTATACGCCTCTTGGGAAATGATACGAGGGACCCGTAAACTGTTCAGTTGGGTCTCCAGATGAGCGCGAAGATTAGCGATATCTTCAGGCTCGCTCGATCCTTCTTCGGGCTTGGGACCTAGCGCTTTGATCTGGGCTTCAAGGGTTTGGATCCGCTCGGTATTAGCGCCCCTGGCTTTATTGAAGTCCTCTCTGTAACCATTTATTTCTTCGCGTAAATTTTCCAGAGAAGCGTTCGAAGCCCGGTTGGCTTCGATGACTGCTTCGGCGCGGTTCGCCGTGCTTACCCACCCCTTGTAGTATTCGCTTTGACGATCTGTCAGCTGAGCTGATGCGACGCCAGCAAAACCGATCACGAGAACCGCGATCAGGGTAAGGAACAGGCGAACCTGCTGCAGCATCATACGTCCTCGAATACGCCAGGAATGCTGCGCGGCGCTTCGGTCATCCAATCAGGAACCGGTAGCTCTTTTTCACGCAGGAAATCGGGGTTGAACAGTTTAGACTGATAGCGGGTCCCGAAGTCACACAGAACGGTCACAATCGTGTGGCCTGGCCCCATTTCCTTGGCCAACCGCACAGCACCGGCCATGTTGATCGCCGTAGATCCACCCATAACCAGCCCCTCTTCGCGCAACAGGTCGAAGATGTATGGAAGCGCCTCGTTGTCGGTAATCTGATACGAGTGATCGGGCGTGAATCCTTCGAGGTTCTTAGTAATCCGGACCTGGCCGATGCCTTCTGCGATCGAGCCACCCTCCATCGCGATTTCACCGGTGGTGTAGTAGGAAAACAGCCCGGCCCCCATTGGGTCAGCCAGGCCAATCTTCACACCTTTAGGCTGCAGTGCCTCGGCGACACCAGCAAGTGTTCCACCAGAACCGACAGCACAAATGAATCCGTCGACTTTGCCATTGGTCTGTTCCCAAATTTCCGGACCAGTTGTCTCAACATGTGCCTGACGGTTTGCCACGTTATCGAACTGGTTGGCCCAAATCGCGCCGTTGGGTTCGCTCTGTGCAAGCTCCTCGGCCAAGCGACGAGAGTAATGAACGAAGTTGTTGGGATTACGATAAGGCGCAGCGGGTACCTGAACCAGTTGTGCACCCGCAAGGCGCAGCATGTCCTTCTTTTCTTCGGACTGGGTTTCCGGAATGACGATGACTGTCTTGAAACCCATCGAGGCACCAACCAACGCCAGACCAATGCCTGTGTTGCCCGCTGTGCCCTCAACAATTGTGCCACCAGGCTTTAGATCGCCGCGCGCAATCGCATCACGAATTATGTACAGCGCCGCCCGATCCTTGACCGATTGGCCCGGGTTCATGAACTCGGCCTTGCCGAGAATTTCGCACCCTGTCTCTTCACTGATGCGGCGCAGCCGGATCAACGGTGTTTTACCTACTGCGTCGGCCAGATCTCGTGCAATGCGCATAGCACCCTCATCTCATTGGTATTATCGCAGATGTACAGGCGCTCAGCCCTGACCACAAGCAGGGATAGCTATCCTCGCAGGCGTTCGCGATGCCTTGCAAGCCAATGCGCCAGCGACAAAAGCGGCAAATCCTTGAAGGTGTGGTTATCCACCATCTCCATGAATTCCTCGTAAGGCAGGATTCTGCTGCGGATATCTTCGCCTTCGGATGCAAGCCCACCGTTTTCCGTTGTTTCAATCAGATCGCCAAGCCCAACGTAGAGATAAACATATTCGGTCGAAGACCCACTCGATGAGTATGCACCACCCGCGTACTCCAGTGCCGTCAGTTCGATCTGCGCCTCTTCCACTGCTTCGCGCCGGGCTGCCTGCTCGGGTGTCTCACCCGGATCAATCATGCCGGCTACGGGCTCCCACATCCACGGCTCGGGGTCATCTATCAGGTACACCGGGGTCCGGAACTGCTCGACCAGCAGGACACAATCGCGGACGGGATCATAGGGCAATACAATCACGGCGCTTCCTTGCAGAAGCGCACTGCGATTCAGCACCGGCCCCATTGAGCCATCATACTGCCGGTACTGCAGCTCGATCTCTTCCATGCCGAAGTAGTTGATGTAGGCCCGCCGGTGGCTTTTGACGATCACGTCTCGGCTCAAGTCGTGCTGATCGCCGGTATGGCGCTGCTGCGCGGCCAATTTAGCCCAAGCCCGTGTGCGGATCGCAGGAAAGCTCCGCTGAATGCGGCTCGCATCAACCCGACCGTAATAGGCCATTACTTCTGACGCCGCCTGCAGGGTCATCGCCCCCCAAGCATCTTCCCACTTCTGCAGCGACCAAAGCGTATCGGGAACCCATGCATCCGGTGCCGGAAAAAACACCTGCGCTTGCGCAGTGGTACCGTCTTGTAATGTCAGCATATGGACATGCAGGTCATAGTCGAACCCGCCTTCGTAAAACGTCAGGCGGTCAAGATCTTGCTCGCTCAAGCCGCGCACAATGATGCCTTCGGCGGTACTTCCTGCTTTGTTGACGATCATGGGAAAGGCCTGCCCCTGGACCGCATAGACTGCGTGATCAGGCAACACTGCCTGTGTGAACGATATATCCGCGCTGCTGCGTCCCAGAACCAACTCAAGCAGTGGCACGTACCGCAACGTGCCGTAGAAAAACAAATCTGACAAAGATTACGTCTCGCTTTTTAATCGAATGAGCTTAGCGCCAGCGCCGGGCAGCCTGTTCAGTAAACACCCCCGCCACCAGCGCGCCGATAGCCAAAGTGATCAGAATCTCGGGCACCATAAGCTGTTTCCCGAACTCGACTCCAAGCTCAAAGATGGCAAGAACCGCCTCGAACGGACCATCATAGCGATGCCGCATTGCAAGGCGGAACATTTCGTAGGCTCCCTGCACGAACAAACCCCAGAACACCAAAGAGACCATCCCGGTCAATCCGTTGTTGAGGGCGGAAGTCCAGCCCCGGCCAGCCCGTTTGCCCATGATGCCCCAACCGCAGGCAAATCCTAGGGCCAGGTTTACAAACGTGAAGTAGCCATAGCTTTTGCCTTCTTCTCCGTTGTCGATAATCATGCCGGATACCAGAAAGGCCACCACCATCAGACAAATAGCGGCAACAAGCTTTGGAGCAGTAGGCATTCGTAGGATCCGTTCCTTAACTGGGTTTTGCTATAGTGATCTGTGTCACATCGCAATTACCCGTGTCAAAGGCTGCGCCACATGCGGTTAAATAATAATTCCACATGCGGCGAAAACGCTCATCAAACCCCATATCGGCAATCTGATCCCACTTGGAGTTGAACGTCTCATACCAGCGGCGCAGCGTCAGATCGTAGCTCTGCCCGAACTCTCGCGAATGCACGATATTCAGGCCAGCGCGAGCTATCTGTTCTTTGAGCACTTTCGGCGCGGGGAGCATACCACCCGGAAAGATGTATTTCTGAATGAAATCAACGCCGTTCTTGTACACGTCCCACCTGTGATCAGCCACTGTGATGATTTGCAGTGTTGCCTGACCACCCGGCTTCAAACGTTCACGGACCGTATCAAAGTATACAGGCCAATATTTTTGTCCGACGGCTTCGAACATCTCGATTGAGGCAATACCGTCATATTGTCCCTGCTCATCGCGGTAGTCTTGCAGCTTGAACTCGACCTGATCGGAAAGCCCTGCCTTTTCAATTCTTTGTCTGGCAAACTTCAACTGCTCCTCACTGATGGTCAGGCCCGTCACTTTCAATCCACGCTCTTTCGCAGCGTATTCGGCAAAGCCACCCCAGCCACAGCCAATTTCCAGAATGTGGTCGCCGGGCTTGGCTCCCATTTCGTCTACCATACTGGCGTATTTTGCGGTTTGGGCCTTCTTCAGGCTTTCCTGGCCCGTTTCAAAGATGGCACTGGAGTAGGTCATGGTGTCATCAAGCCAGAGACCGTAGAACTCATTCCCGAGATCATAGTGGTATGAGATATTCTTTTTGGCCTGCGCGCGATTGTTTCGGTGTAACCAGAACCGCAGTCGCTCATAAGCACGCACCAAGAACCTACCGGTGAAATCGTCATAGACCGCTTCGGTCCCTCTGTGCACAAGATCCATGAAGGATCGCAGATCAGGTGTGCTCCACTCGCCTTCCAGATAAGCGTCAGAAAAGCCTAACTCTCCCTCCCGGATCAGGCGGGCAAATACGTCCGGATCGTGAATGTCAACTTGTGCAACAGGACCGGACTTGGCCCCTTCGGCGCGAAACACGCGACCGTCTGGTAGCGCGATATCCAACCTGCCCGACTCCATTCGGGTCAGCATCTTGAAGACTTGCGAAAAATATCTCGGCAGGTTTTCCTGCCCTTCAGTAGTCGTCAGGATCATCCGCTCTCCCCTCTGCGGTCCTGAGTCAAAGCTAGGACGCGATTCTGTTTCTGGCAAGTTTTCAATTCCTTACTGGCGATTTTCGGGTTTCGTACGCTGTCAGAGCGCGGTTTCGACCAGCCTTCAATCCGACGATGGGTTGAGGGTAAATGTCACCGGCGTCTAATCCCCACGAGCGCGGCACTGCGTTGAAATACGCCAGAGAGGTCGCTGATGGGTCAGACTGACCTTCGGCGACCCACTGCCTGAGGTAGCTTGAATTAGGGTCAAACTTTTCTTGCTGCGTTTGGGGATTGAATATCCGGAAAAACGGAGCCGCGTCCGGACCTGAGCCAGCCACCCATTGCCAACCCATCGCATTGGCAGCAGGATCCCAATCTATCAGGCAATCGGCAAACCAATCCATACCGATCTTCCAATGTGTCATAAGGTGCTTGGTCAAATAGCTGGCGACCACCATTCGCGCCCTGTTGTGCATTCGACCCGTCACGTACATCTCACGTAGTCCGGCATCGACGACCGGAATTCCGGTTCTTGCCTGCTTCCAGGCGACAACCTCAGGCAGTTCGGGGTCAGTGTTCCATGGAAAGCCATCCCATTCTTCCCGCCAGTTGCGTGTCAGAAGATGGGAAAAATGGAACATCAGATGATAAGCAAATTCGCGCCACACCAACTGTCGCAGGAATGCTTCGGTCCCCGATGCGCCAGTTTGCCCGGCATTCTGTACCACGTGCCATATCGTACGCGGACCAATCTCGCCCAATGACAGGTATTCCGACAGGTTCGAAGTGGCGTTTTCTGCCATCTGGTCCCTTTGATCCGGGTAGTTTGCAACTCGATCCAAAAAACTAAAGAGATGATCATGCGCCGCCTTCTCACCCGGCTGCACAAAAGGACGCACAACTTCCGCTCCGCGGTTCATTGCAGCCCCCAACTTCCACGAAGCCAGATCTTCGGATGCGGGCCAAATCGACGGTGGAATCAGCTGATTTGGCGCAGGCTCAGGCGTCGGCACGGCTCTGTTTTGGACAGCACGCCACATGGGTGTGAAAACGCGGAACGGCTGTCCCGATTTTGTTTCTACGGTCCAGGGCTCGAACAAGAGGTGTCCGGAAAATGACTTTGCCTCAACACCGCCAGCTGTAAGCTGCGCTTTGATGTGCTTGTCGCGTTTGATCGCCTCGGGATCATAAGCCCGAGACCAGAAAACCGACCCGGCCCCGGTTTCAGCAACAAGGTTCCGCAGTGTTTCCAGTGCTTGGCCCCTACGGAGAATTAACGAGCTGCCAGTTTGTGACAACGCCTCTGAAAACGCATCAAGTCCCAGTGACAGCCTCCATTTAGGAGCCGCACCAAGCCCTTCAGCAAGTTCGTCCAGAATGAAAACCGGGATGATAGGCCGGCCGCTTTGAATGGCAGAACTCAAAGCCGGATGGTCCGACAGGCGCAAATCCCGTCGGAACCACAAAATGATCGGAGACCGCTCGTCTGTCATAATCGCCCTGTGTTTTCTTCCGTATACGGTACAGAGCGAAAACTGGATTACAAAACGCGGTCAAGTGCACCCAGTAATTGATCAATTTCCTGTCGGGACGTGTAATGCGTAAAGCTGAGACGCAGCACACCCTGATCTGGCTTTACTCCCATCGCCTGCAAAGCGCGCACAGCATAGAAATCTCCGCCGCCCGCCATCACACCCATTTCGGCCAATTCCGACGCGACCGGACCTGCCTCTCGATTAAGCGCAAGCGCGACAGTGGGTGCACGACGTGTGGCATCTGAAGGTCCGATCAGACGCAAGGCATTCCGATCTTTCACCGCATCAAGCACTGGCTGCAGCAAAGCAACCTCGTGCGCCCGCATCAGATCATGCACGAATGCACCGCGCTGAGACGCACCCCCATCAGGGCCACCGTGATGTTCGCACAGTTGATCGACATAGTCGGCCAAACCAGCACTCGCAGCGATTTGCGCATGGTCGGGCCCGGCTGGTGTGAACCTTTTGTACAGAACATCTGCGTTGAAATAATGTGCCTGATTGGGCAGCAGTTCACCCAAGGCGCGTCGAATGACCATACACCCCTGATGCGGACCATAGGTTTTGTAAGCCGAGAACAGATAAATGTCGGGCCCCAGATCACCCACATTCGGGAAACCATGAGGCGCATAGGACACGCCATCCACACAGACGAACGCGCCCGCTGCATGCGCAATCGCCGTGATCTCAGTAACAGGATTGATTTCACCAACAACGTTCGAGCAATGCGGAAAACAGACCAGCCGCGTTTTCTCATCCAGCAGGTTTTCCAGATCTTCCGGATTCAGCGAACCTGTATCCGGGTCAATCTTCCATTCCCGGATTTCTATCCCATCTTCTGCCAACCGACGCCACGGGCCGGAGTTTGCCTCGTGATCCTGATTGGTCACAACAATTGCCTCACCCGGCTTCATCCATTTACGGAAAGCCTGAGCAAGGACGTAGGTATTTTGCGTTGTGGACGGACCAAAGCTCAGCTCATCCGTGTCGACGCCCAGCAATGCGGCCATACGTACGCGCGCTTCATCCATTTCCTCACCAGCCAGACGGCTGGCGTCATACGGCGCATAAGGCTGCACCTTCCGCTGTGTGTAAAACCGGGTCAGCCTGTCGATGACGGGTTTGCAGGTATACGATCCGCCAGCGTTCTCAAAAAATGCCTGTCCCTGCAGGCTGGGTTCGGAAAACGCGGGGAATTGTGCCCGTACAAAATCAATGTCCAGCGTGCTCATCGGACATAGCTCCTCAATCAAGTCCCATACCGCGCCAAGGCCCAAAAAAGGCTTTCACCTCGGTTTTGTAGCCAACCGCGCGGCATCCTCGACAAAGGATTGAAGCATCACGGAAATTCCTTCAAGCGGAAACATCGATACTGACGCTTATGTAATATCCAGCATAGTCCACTGCCGACCAACAACCTGATGACGTATCTTGTCATCAGTGCATGAGATCGTTGCCGCATCCACAAATAACGAGGTTTCTCATGGACTACTCTCCCAAGGATTTTCTTGTCTGGGGCGAACTGCCCGTCAGCGACATGGACAAGGCAATGGCGTTCTATTCATCGGTCACAGGTGGTGATCTGCAGCTTGACCCGAACTGCCCCAGTCCAATGGCGGTTTTCAAACCTGCAAATCCCGAGATCGGGGTCGCTCTGCACATCTACCCCGGCAAACCCGCAACCAACGGCAATGGCCCTACCCTGCACTTGGCGGCCCAAGGTGTTTTGGAAGATGTCATGAAACGGGTGGAAAGCGCCGGAGGACAGGTTGTATCTGAACCCATCCAAATCCCAGCAGGGCGTTTTTTCTACGCCAAAGATCCGGACGGAAATTCGGTCGGTTTCTTTGAGAACCAAACCTGATGAAAAGGCCCCGGCAATCCGCCGGGACCCCTTCTTATTCACTGCATCACTTGCGACGCTTTTCGTTGGCCAGTCCGATGAAGATCGAAACGCACATCAGGACCAGAACGATCGCGAACGGGAAGCCCGTTGCGATTGCCGCAGCCTGCAGCGCACCCAAGCCACCACCCAGCAGCAGCACAACCGCGATTGCACCTTCCAGAATACACCAGAAGACACGTTGGGCTGTGGGGGCATCGGTTTTACCTCCAGCAGTGATGGTGTCGATCACTAACGAGCCCGAGTCCGAGCTGGTCACGAAGAACACTACCACCAGAATGATACCGATGAAGGAGAGCAGACCAGTCATTGGGAAGGCTTCGAACATCTTGAACATTTTCAGTTCAAGCGCAGCATCCGACAGACCCTGACCCGAACCGGACAGAACCTGATCCAGTGCCGCACCACCAAAGACGCTCATCCACAATGCACCAACGACAGTTGGGATCAGGATGACGCAGATTACGAATTCACGAACTGTACGGCCACGCGAAATACGGGCGATGAACATACCGACAAAAGGTGACCAGGAAATCCACCAGGCCCAGTAGAAGGTGGTCCAGCCCTGCATGAAGTTGGTGTCTTCACGACCAACCCAGTTGGACAGTGCGGGCAATGCAATGACGTATTCGATCATGCTGTCGAAGAAACCCGTCAGGATCGCGACAGTCGGACCAACGATCAGAACCAGCAACAGCAGTGCCGCAGCAAGGATCATGTTTGCCTCGGACAGACGCTTCACACCCTTGTCCAGACCCGCAATGACCGAAACCAGTGCAAAGGCGGTGATCAGGCCGATCAACAGCACTTTCATCCCATCTGTGATCGGAACATCAAACAGATAGTTCAGACCCGCCAACGCCTGCGTAGCACCCAGACCCAGCGAAGTTGCCAGACCAAAGATGGTCGCAAACACTGCCAGAACGTCGATGATATGCCCCAGCGGACCCCAGGTTGCCTCACCAAACAGAGGGTAAAAGACTGAGCGCATGGTCAACGGCAAGCCACGGTTGAAGCTGAAGAAGGCCAACGCCAGAGCAACCACTGCATAAACCGCCCATGGGTGCATGCCCCAGTGGAAGATCGTCGCGGCCATTGCCAACTTTTTGGAGGCTTCGGGATCTTCGAGACCCGCACCCAATGGCGCCCAATCGGTGCGAACGCCGTCCTCACCTACAGCGACACCACCCAGCGATGAACCGTAGTGCGAGATTGGTTCCGCGACACCCCAAAAGACCAGGCCGATACCCATGCCTGCGGCAAACAGCATCGAAAACCAGCCAGCATAGCTGTAATCCGGTTTTGCATCGTCGCCGCCAAGGCGGATCGAACCGTATGGTGTCACGATAAGAATCAGCGAAAACACAACAAAGATGTTTGCCGCAATCATGAACACCCAGTCGAAATTGCTGGTCAGTGCCGGACGAAGCCAACCAAAGAATTCGGCCGCCTGCTCGCGAAATACGAGCGAGAAGAACACGAAAGCAATGATGGTTAGACCCGAAACAGCGAAGACCGGATTGTGGACGTCCAGACCCATGATCTGGACATTGTCCTGACCGACCTCATAGTCGGTTTCCGAGTTATCGGACATTATCTCTTCCTCTCTGATTTAGTGCCTTTCTCATCAGGCAAGGAAGAAATATGCGTCACATCTGCAGAGACTGAGTAGGCGTCAAAAACGACATCCAGTTCGCTTTTCGTGCAAAAACGACACGCACTTTATCGACGTGAAATGCCGTTTTCGCTAACAATTTTTACGCAGTGTGGGTGGTGGGTGTCCGGTTTCGGATGCAAAGAATCACCAATGGCGAAGCAGCCGGAATACCGGTTTTAGCCCTGGACTTTGGTATAGGTGCCCTCACCCGCCAGAATGCCACGGAAGCCGCCGGGTTCATCCAGACCAAAGACGATCAAGGGCAAATTATTGTCCCGTGCCAATGCGATAGCTGATGCATCCATTACCCGCAAACGCTTGGCCAACACATCATCGTAGGTCACGGTGTCATATCTCACAGCGTCCGCATGGGCCTTTGGATCTTTGTCATAGATGCCATCCACACCGTTTTTGCCCATAAAGATCGCCTCGCAAGCCATTTCATTGGCGCGTAGGGTGGCTGCAGTATCTGTGGTAAAGTAGGGATTGCCGGTTCCCGCCGCAAAAATACAAACCCGCTTCTTCTCAAGGTGACGGACGGCGCGACGACGGATGTACGGCTCACAAACTTCGTCCATACGGATCGCTGAGATCACCCGGGTGAAAACGCCGACGCCTTCTAGCGCGGACTGCATGGCCAGCGCGTTCATAACAGTGGCAAGCATTCCCATATAGTCGGCCGTTGTCCGTTCCATCCCCTGTGCCGAACCTGAAAGACCGCGGAAAATATTGCCTCCGCCGATCACCATGCAGATTTCAACACCCAGATCATGAACCGACTTCACTTCCTGCGCGATGCGTTGAACCGTTGGAGGATGAAGCCCGAATCCCTGATCCCCCATCAGCGCCTCGCCCGAAATTTTCAGCATAACGCGATTGTACTTTGTTTTTGGGGCGTCGGTGGTTTCAGTGGTGGATGACAGGCTCATGTTGCGCTCCGGGCTGGCACGGGTTTATTTTCCGGCGCAAAATGAAGCAAAAGCCACGCAGGTTCAATGCGAATGGTACGGAACAAGGCAACCACAGATGCACGAAGATTCTGCGACCCGTATTTGTGACATGTTGCCATCTATTCCTGATGGCAAACCGGTGCTCATTGTCGGCCCTACCGCATCGGGAAAATCGGCGCTGGCCTTGCAGATTGCCGAGCGGCATGGCGGCGTGATCGTGAATGCGGACGCAAGCCAGGTTTATGATTGCTGGCGAGTAATCTCTGCCCGACCCTCGCTTGAGGAAGAAGCACAGGCTCCGCATAAGCTATACGGTCACATCACCTATGACCAAACCTACTCCACCGGCCACTGGTTGCGAGAGGTTACTCCGCTCCTCCAATCAGGTCAGCGCCCCATTATTGTAGGTGGTACGGGACTGTACTTTACTGCCCTTACCGAAGGCATGGCAGATATACCCGCAACGCCTGCAGAAGTTCGATCAGAAGCTGACAGTTTGTCGTTGGACGTCCTGTTGCAAGGCGTGGACCGAAAGACGCTTGATGGGATCGATGTGCAAAATCGGGCGCGGGTACAGCGCGCATGGGAGGTCCAGAAAGCGACTGGAAAATCTCTGCGCGATTGGCAGATGGACACCCCACCGCCGATACTGAAGCTGAGCGACGCTGTTCCGATTGTTTTTGACACAGACAAAGACTGGCTGCTGGATCGGATCAACCGCCGGTTTGACCTGATGCTGCAAACCGGTGCGCTGGAAGAAGTCGAGGCCATGCGCGGGTTGTATGATCCCGCGCTTCCTTCGTTTAAGGCAATCGGAGTGCCGGAGTTGATAGCCTATCTGGATGGGCAAGTTTCACTCGATCAGGCCAGAGAAAAGGCGACAATCGCGACGCGGCAGTTCGCCAAGCGCCAAAGGACATGGTTCCGGGCTCGCATGAAATCCTGGAACTGGATTGTCGCCTCAGCTTGATACTTTAATCCAACGACATTACCTGCGACCGGGAAGTTACCGCAAACACACGACAAATTGAATGCCGTGGTATGCAGTATCTTGCGGTCAGAAACATGTCGCGAATCCGGACAGAAACACCGTCTGCGGTTTTATTGATTACCAGTCAACTTTCGCCATCAATGTCGTTTTTGTATCGTGGATGACGATTTCGAACATTGACCTTGTGTAAATTCTGGTGCCGAATGTCGTGCATGGGGATGTTTAGAATCCAAAAAAGAAAACCCAAGGAATTACCGATCGGCTGCATCCGATCAGAGTAGTTCGAACGATCTTCAAGATAAAACTGTGTCACAGGGAGACATTCATGGAAAACACTACAATGACCGGAACACCGATTCATTGGGCAGCCGAGATGCATGCCCAAGAGTATCGGGACGGCAAACTTAATCGCCGTGAGTTCCTGACGCGCGCGACCGGCCTTGGTGTGTCGGCGGTAGCTGCTTACGGAATGATCGGTTTACCAGCCCCTGCAATGGCAGCAGGCGAAGACGTCAAGAAAGAAGGCGGTACTCTGCGCGTTCAGATGAGCGTTCGCGCCCTGAAGGATCCACGCACTTATGACTGGTCCGAAATGGGCAACCAGAGCCGCGGTACCTTGGAATACCTGGTCGAGTACAACTCGGACGGTACATTCCGCGGCATGCTGCTGGAAGGTTGGGAAATCAACGAAGATGCAACCCAGTACACGCTAAAGCTTCGCCCGGGTGTGAAGTGGAACAATGGCGATGATTTCACCGCCGATGACGTGGCGCGCAATATTGCCCGTTGGTGCGATAAATCCTCGGAAACAAACTCCATGGCGGGCCGCTTTGCAACTCTCGTGGATGAAGGCACCGGTCAAGCCATCGACGGCGCAATCCAGGTTGTCGATCCGCAGACCGTTCAGCTCAACCTGCCAAAATCGGACATCTCTCTGATTGCGGGTATGTCGGACTATCCGGCAGCTATCGTGCACAGTTCGTTTAATGAGAACGACCTGACTAACAACGTAGGCACTGGTCCCTATGTGATCGAAGAGCTGGAAGTTGGTGTTAAATGCTCACTGGCCCGTAATGAAAACCACACCTGGTGGGGTGAAGAAGTATTCGGTCGTCCGGCTCTGGATCGGATCGAGTACACAGACTACGGCACCGACCCGTCTGCATGGCTGGCGGCGTTGGAATCCGACGAAGTCGATATGCTGCATGAATCTGTTGGTGAATTCATCGACGTGCTGGATGGTCTCGGATACGAAAAATCCGAAGTGATCACCATGGCAACCCTCGTGATCCGTCCGAACCAACTGGCCGAAGTGGATGGCAAACAGCCTTATGCTGACAAACGCGTTCGAAAAGCGCTTCAGATGGCGGTCGACAACGAAGTCTGTCTGGAACTGGGCTATGGTAATCGCGGCTCGTCCGCTGAAAACCACCACATGGGACCGGTCCACCCGGAATATCCTGAACTGCCCAAGCAGCCTGTAGATGCCGCTGGCGCGAAAAAGCTGATGGAAGAAGCAGGCATGGCCGATTATGAGCATGAATTGCTCTCGATCGACGATGACTGGCGCCGCAATACAACCGATGCCGTCGCTGCGCAGCTGCGCGACGCAGGTATCAATGTTAAGCGGACGGTTCTGCCGGGTAACACCTTCTGGAACGACTGGGCGAAATATCCCTACAGCTCGACCAACTGGAACCACCGTCCTCTGGGCGTCCAAATTTGGGCACTGGCTTACAAATCGGGCGAAGCCTGGAACGAGTTTGGTTGGGCGAACCCTGAGTTCGACGCAATTCTCGACGAAGCTCTGGCCATCGCGGACGCGGACAAGCGTCGTGAGGTAGCAGCCCGTGGTGCCGCGTTGATCCAGGAAGAGGGTGTAACCGTTCAGCCTTATTGGCGCGCTCTGTACCGTCACATGAAAGACGGCCTGGTCGGAACGGATATGCACATTTCGTTCGAACACCACCAGTATAAGTGGGGTTGGGCCGCCTAAGCCCGATCAGTAATACAAGCTGGGGTGCCCTGAACGGGCACCCTTTCAAGCCGCAGACGCCCGGCAACCCTCCGGAAGTCCGAGGCCAGCGAATGGTCCAATGATCTGCGGAAACACCTGAACAACAGGGGCCATCATGGGACTCTTTATCCTCAGACGGTTCGGGGTGATGCTTTTAACAGCATTGTGCCTGACCTTTGTGGTCTTCTTTCTGACCAATCTCTATCCGAACCTCGAGAAGCTTGCCAAAACTCAAGGCAACCAACGTATGTCCGATGAGCAGGTGGAAACCTGGCTTGCGAACCGGGGATACCGAGAGCCCATGCTGCTCAAATACGGTCAATGGCTTGGCGTCGTACCGGGTTTCACCAATACCCTCGACGACGGTCAATTCGTTGGCACCTGTGTCCGCCCTGGCTCAACACCCGAAGACACCCCGCGTTATTGCGGCGTTCTTCAAGGTGAATGGGGATATTCGACTGTCTTCAAAGATGATGTTGGCACCATCGTGTCCAAGCGATTGGGGAACACAGGATACCTGATGTTCTGGGTTTTGGTACTGATGGTACCGTCGGCGTTGTTGGTCGGCGTACTGGCTGGTATGCGCGAAGGATCGGCACTTGACCGCTCACTATCTACATTCTCGATCATCACGACGGCGACGCCGGAATATGTATCGGGCGTGATCTTCATCGCTATCTTCACCTCGTCCACCGTCGGCCTGAAGTGGTTCAAAGGAACCGCGACACAGGCAATGGAGAACCCGACTTTCGAGAACTTCTTCCTGCCGGTTCTGACCATTGCCCTTTACGGGATGGGATATATCGCGCGGATGACACGCGCTTCGATGACCGAAGTTATGACCGCGCAGTACATCCGAACCGCCCGCCTCAAGGGCGTCTCGTTCTCGAACATCGTCATGAAGCACGCGCTGCGCAATGCGCTGATCGCGCCCTTCACAGTCATCATGCTGCAGTTCCCATGGCTGCTGAACGGCGTGGTGATCGTCGAGACCCTGTTTAACTACAAGGGCTTTGGCTGGGCGCTGGTTCAGGCTGCAGGGAACAACGATATCCAGCTCTTGCTGGCCATTTCGGTTGTCTCCGTATTCGTGGTTCTGGTCACGCAGCTGATTTCAGATATCGGCTACGTCTACCTCAACCCGCGCATTCGCATTTCGTAAGGGAGGATAGATCATGGAACCTCTTAGCTGGACCGGCTCTATCGCCTTTCTCAACCCAATCCTCATGATCGCGCTTGTGCTTCTGGCGCTGTCGATCGTGCTATGGATTTTGGCAAGTATCTTTCAGGCTGAAGCACCCGTATCAGTCAATGCCGATGGAACCCTGAGTTCCGGAGGTGGCTTCCGCGGGCTTGCACAAATGGCGCTGCGCTATTCCTTCATGGCTACTGTCGCAGCCGCTGTCGCTTATCTGGTACTGGGAGTATTGCTGGGTACAAGCGCAGGCATCGTGGGCGCCATTTCCCAGCAGTTTCTGCCTGTATGGGTGTCTCTGATCATCCTGTTTGCCATGTCCGTCGCCTTCAAACGGCGTCTCGGCCTGTATGGCAAGCTGTTTGATAGCCCGATTGGCATGATCGGCTTCGGGTTGGTGATGTTCTGGGTTTTCACCGGAATCTTCGGTGCGCTCGACCTCATCGTGACCCACGATCCCTTGGATCAGGTCTCCGGCATGAAAAACAAAGTGCCCGGCACACCCCTGCCCAATGCGGAAGAGGGTGAGTTCGCCTGGTACCTTTTGGGCGGCGACAATCTTGCTCGTGACGTATTCAGCCGGATGGTCAAGGGCGCATGGATTGTTGTGCAGATTGCCCCGCTTGCAACCCTGTTTGCATTCATGGTCGGTATCACCCTGGGCCTACCTGCGGGTTACTATGGCGGACGTCTGGATACTTTCCTTTCCTTCCTCGCTAACCTGATCCTCGCCTTCCCGGTCATCCTGTTGTTCTACCTGCTGGTGACACCAGAGATCGTTGCAACAGGCGTGCCGAACTATATGGCTGCGGTGTTGTTCATCTTCCCGATCCTGTTCATCGGGGTTTTGCTGAACTCGCGCTACTACACGCGTCCCAAATTCCGAACACCGCTTCTGATCGGAGTTCTCGGTATCGCTATCTGGCTCTATCTGTCGCTGATCTCGACCGGTGGATACATCGTCAACACCGAAACCTATCGCATCTGGGGGCTGCCCACCTATCTCGACCTGTTCGACATTCCCGGCGGTATTCTCGTCGTGTTCGTGTCGGTGGTCTTTGTGAACTCGCCTACGGTGTTCCGTATCGTTCGTGGTCTCGCATTGGACATCAAAACACGCGACTACGTGGCAGCGGCACAAACCCGTGGCGAAGGCCCATGGTACATCATGCTGTGGGAAATCCTGCCAAACGCACGTGGTCCGCTGATCGTCGATTTCTGCCTGCGCATCGGCTACACCACCATCCTGCTGGGAACCTTGGGTTTCTTCGGGCTGGGACTTCCGCCGGAAAGCCCGGACTGGGGTTCAACGATCAACGAAGGGCGTAAACTGCTCTCGATCTACCTGCACCCTGCCCTTCCTCCTGCCCTCGCTTTGCTGTCGCTGGTTCTGGGTCTGAACCTGCTGGCGGATGGCCTGCGTGAGGAAAGCTTGAAGGACTGATGTGATCAAGGCCGGGGGCTTTGCTCCCGGCCTCCAATGACATTTTAGCCAGATGATGGGATTTCCCTGACTCTCGCGAGGAGATGCAAAGATGAACAAACTGGCGGATTATGACGGCCCGATCCTTGAGATCGACAAGCTGTCCATCTCATTCTTCACCCGCCTTCGGGAAATTCCGGCCGTGATGGATTTCTCGGTTAGCGTACAACCCGGCGAGGCCGTTGGGTTGGTGGGTGAATCCGGTTGCGGGAAATCCACCGTGGCGCTGGGCGTTATGCAGGATTTGGGCAAAAACGGTCGTATTGTCGGCGGAAGCATCAAGTTCAAGGGCCGCGATCTGAGTGAGATGACGACCGAAGAACTGCGTGATATTCGTGGCAACGAAATCGCTATGATCTATCAGGAACCTATGGCATCGCTGAACCCGGCGATGAAAATCGGCAAGCAACTGATGGAAGTGCCGATGATCCATGAGGGCGTCGGCAAGGAAGAGGCTTACGCCCGAGCACTGGAGGTGGTCACTGACGTGCGCCTGCCTGACCCTGAGCGGATGCTGAACTCGTTCCCTCACCAACTGTCGGGCGGCCAACAGCAGCGGATCGTGATCGCGATGGCGCTGATGTCGAAACCGGCGCTGCTGATTTTGGACGAACCGACAACAGCGCTGGACGTGACCGTTGAAGCCGCTGTGGTGGAACTGGTCAAGGATCTGGGTAAAAAATACGGCACCTCGATGCTGTTCATCAGTCACAACCTTGGTCTGGTGCTGGAAACCTGTGACCGGCTGTGCGTGATGTATTCGGGTGAAGCGGTCGAGCGCGGCTCGATCCATGATGTGTTCGATGAAATGCAGCACCCCTATACACAGGCGCTGTTCCGTTCGATCCCACTGCCCGGAGCGGACAAGAACTCGCGCCCACTGGTGGCGATTCCGGGTAACTTTCCCCTACCCCACGAACGGCCGCCGGGTTGCAACTTTGGCCCGCGCTGTGACTATTTCGAAGAAGGCCGCTGTGACGCTCAGGATATCGTCATGGAGGCTGTTCCCGGGAATGACCGACATCACACGCGCTGCCTGAAGTTCCAGGAGATCGACTGGAATGCGCCGATCACCGTTGGCGAGCAAAAGGAAAAAGGCGAAATTGGCCGCACCGTCCTGAAGATGGACAATCTCAAGAAGTACTATGAGGTTGCGGCAAACGCGCTGTTTGGCGGCGGTGAGAAGAAGGTCGTCAAGGCGAATGAAACCCTGAGTTTCGAGGCACACGAGTCTGAAACGCTGGCGATTGTGGGCGAATCCGGTTGCGGTAAGTCTACCTTTGCCAAGGTTCTGATGGGGCTTGAAACAGCGACCGACGGCCAAATCCTGTTGGACAACCGCAACATCGAAGACGTGCCGATTGAAGAGCGTGACGCCAAGACAGTTGGCGAAGTGCAAATGGTGTTCCAGAACCCGTTCGATACGCTGAACCCGTCCATGACAGTTGGTCGCCAGATCATCCGCGCACTCGAGATCTTTGGCGTCGGCAATTCCGAGGCTGAGCGCAAGCAGCGTATGCTTGAACTTCTGGACCTCGTGAAACTGCCGAGGGCTTTTGCAGAACGCATGCCGCGCCAACTTTCAGGTGGCCAGAAACAACGCGTTGGTATCGCCCGTGCGTTTGCCGGGGACGCCCGCATCGTTGTTGCGGATGAACCTGTTTCGGCGCTTGACGTGTCGGTTCAGGCAGCGGTGACCGATCTGTTGATGGAGATTCAGCGCGAACAGAAAACCACGCTGCTGTTCATCAGCCACGACCTTTCGATTGTTCGCTATCTAAGCGACCGGGTCATGGTCATGTATCTGGGCCATGTGGTTGAGTTGGGAACAACCGATCAGGTCTTTGCACCGCCCTATCACCCCTATACCGAAGCCCTGCTGAGTGCTGTGCCGATCGCGGATACGTCGGTTGAAAAAGAGCATATCGTTTTGGAAGGCGACATTCCGTCGGCGATGAACCCACCTCCTGGATGCCCATTCCAAACACGGTGCCGCTGGAAATCAGAAGTGCCCGGTGGTTTGTGTGAAAAGGAAGTGCCCCCGGTACAAACTCTTGCCGGTGGCCATCAGGTCAAATGCCATCTGGCAGAAGACATCCTTGCCCGCATGGAACCGGTCATCAAGATCGCTGCGGAGTAATTTACCTCATCAGATCAGAAGGGGCCGGTCTTAACCGGCCCCTTTATTTGTGCTGAGTTCTTCCAATTGGGGGGAGGCTAAACTCATCCGCACAAACTGATCGTGAGTGGCGTCTTGGTGAGGCTGTTTAACCGGTCAGCACGTTGTTACCGAAATACATGTACTCTTCAGACATTCCTGAAATTTCCTCGGCATTCAGGCTCAGACTGGCGCTATCAAGCATCTTGTAACTCGACTGTCCCTTCACCCATTCATCAGCAGATTGCAAAGTCGTCAGCGTGTAAGAAGTCACGTCATTAAGATAATGCGTGGGGATGATTATCTTCGGCTTCAGTTTCGCAACGATATCATTGCCTTGCTCATAGCTCAGGATGTGTTGCGAGCCATCTACAGGCAGGGTCAGAACATCCACTTGACCAATCGCATCCCAGAATTCTTGTGGCGGGTTATGTCGATTGTCACCCCAGATCAGGGTTCGGATGCCACCTGTCTCCACTAGGTAAACGACCATATCCATATGACCGACGTTGTTCGGCGGGCAGGCCTCAACTCCAAATTCGGCCAGCGCATTTGTCCAGTCATACCAACCCGGTGCGACACAGGCGTGTTTGTCAGCAAATCCAGTGATTTTCAGATCGGCGAACTCAAATTTCCCTGCCATTCTATCCAGCACCATCGTCGAGCTGGGACGCTCAATAGCATCGTGATCAAAATGAGCGTGAGTGGACATCGTGATATCGACAGAGATCTGAGGGAACTCATTTCTGAACCACAGCCCCCAAGCCCCCGATGGATCATCCCTCCAGGGATCAAACAGAACCGTGGCGCCATTGGGTGACGTGATTTTGATAGCGCAGTGGCCGTAATAGTCGATCCCGACCGTTCCACTGCTTGCCTGACCGGTTGAGCCCTGCAGATCAATCACATGGTTGTTGTTACCGGGTTGCAGCCACGCTTGCGATTGCGCATCTGCGGGCTTGCTGCCAAGCAAAGACGCCCCTGCCCCGACACCTGCCGCGCCAGCTGCCATAAAGAATGAGCGTCGCGAAAGACCCGGGGCCAGAGAATCGCGATTGCCGTTAAGAATTGTGGGCTTCAGATCGTTTCGATCCATTATTGTACCTCCGTATTGGACAGGCACGGGTTCGTTCCGTACCACCAATTTCAAGGTAGCAATCGTTAGTCGCCTGGCTCAGGCCAGAAAAATCAGGGGGAAATATGGGGGAAAACCCCATATTCCGTTTTCACGAAATCGAGAGCAGATGGCTGCGCAGATTCTGATCACGCCCTTCCAACCCCAATTTTCGCCGAATGTTGTTGCGGTGAAAATCGATGGTCGAAGTTTCCCGTGACATAGCCCGCGCGATGTCTTTCGTTGTTTTGCCAGACATAACCAACTGTGCAATCTCGATCTCGGTCGGGGTCATTATCGAGAACGCATCGGACAGTTTGTCCGACATCATCGAGGTGATGTCCCTTAGATTGCTCTCAGCCAGATCCAGATAGGCATGAGATGCCTCTCCTTCGACCAACTGCCCGCGCAGTTTATCGAGATAAGGCAACACCATCGAGCGCACACGCTCTACGATATCCTGATCCCGGTCCTTCCGATCATCATCGAGACTGGTTAGCAACACGCGAAGAGCCGTATTGGTTTCTTGCAACTCCCGCGTCCTGGCCTGAACACGATTTTCCAGATGCATAAGCGTCTCGTTGAGTTTCTCTTCGAGCGCCCTTCGCAAGTAAACCTCTTGTATCAAAGCCAAATCTGACTCGACCATGCGTGCGAACTGGGCAAGCCCCTCTCGGAACAAAAGAGCGCGTCGGTTGCGGTGTCGATCCAGAACACAGATGGTTCCGAATACCGTGCCATCGGGCCATTTAAGGGGAAACCCAATGTAGAACGACATGCCATGCTCCAGATCCTCATTGTCACTCCACACCGGATCGCATTGTGCATCTTCAACCACCAACTCGCCATTACGCTCCAACACACCCTGGCAATATAGCTTGGGGTTCAAACGAAAGTTCATACCCACCGGGTACGGGTTTTCCGGATGATCGGACGTAATCAGAACCGCATGATCAGGCGCATCCGTTTTCATGATCAGGCTGGCTGGCACATCAGCAAGCTGTGAGACCAGATCAACCAGCTTTTGCCAATTGGCCATTGTATCCGGTGGAATCTCCGGGCGGTCGCGTGTCATCGGCAAAGTCACCGTCATCTGGGATTACCAAATCAGGTTAATGCGCCGAATGGTGGCCAATCAAGAAACAGGCTCTCTGCAGTGCAGCGCGCAGAACTTAGCCGCCCCAGATCACTTTCACATAGTTCTGGGTTTCCGCGTAGGGCGGGACGCCGCCATGCTTTTCTACGGCCTTTGGCCCTGCGTTATAGGCAGCCAGCGCAAGACGCCAGGATTTGAACTTGCGATACTGCCAGGACAAATACCGCGCGCCCCCTTCCAGGTTCTGCTTTGGGTCATGTGGGTTCACACCCAACAGCTGCGCGGTCTGAGGCATAAGCTGCGCGAGACCCAGCGCACCTTTGTGAGACTTGGCGTGTGGATTCCAGCCACTTTCCTGTTGAACCAGTCTGAGGAACAGTTCCTCAGGCACGCTGTGCAAACGGGCAGCTTGCCGGGCCATGGCCAGATATTCGCCACGGTACTTTCCGGTATAGCGCTTGCTGAATTTTCCCTGCGCGGTTTTCGGCTTAAGCCTGTCGGAATCGCGGTACTGAGTGGCCGCGCGTGTATCCAGAATCTTGGCTTGCTTGAGAAAGATGTCTTTCCGATTCTTTGTGGACAGCACATCAGCCTGCACAGGTGCAGATGCCAAAGCGAGGCAAAAAATCGAGAAACCACCAACCAGAAAACGCATTAAAGCCAATCCCGCTCGTTCAGCAATCAGACGGATTATAGGTATTCCAGTCAGAAATGAAAGCTTGGTTAAAAGAACCGCAAGAATTCCTGTCAAACCGCTGCATGATGAACTCTGTTTTAACCAAGACGCAGGCCGTATAGGGTCACGGATGAACACCGCCCAGATTCGGGCGCAACCAAATTACCAATGCACGGGGAAACATATGGCAGGTTCAGTCAACAAGGTCATTCTGGTCGGCAATCTCGGCCGTGATCCCGAGGTGAGGACATTTCAGAACGGCGGCAAGGTCTGCAACCTGCGTATTGCCACCTCGGAAACATGGAAAGACCGCAACACGGGTGAACGTCGTGAGCGTACCGAATGGCACTCGGTCGCCATTTTTAATGAGGGTCTCGTACGCGTAGCTGAACAGTATCTGCGCAAAGGATCCAAGGTTTATCTTGAAGGGCAGTTGCAGACCCGAAAGTGGCAGGATCAATCGGGGCAGGATCGATATTCGACTGAGGTTGTTCTGCAAGGGTTTGGCTCTACCCTCGTAATGCTGGATGCCCGCGGTGAAGGCGGCGGCGGAGGCTACGGTGGCGGCCAGGCAGGCGGCTACGGCGGTGGTCAGGCCGGCGGCGGATATGGAGATCCGTACGGTGCACCTTCCGGTTCACCGGCACCAGCATCAGGCGGGATCGACGACGACGAGATTCCGTTCTAAGCAAAACGGAGAACAAAGATGACATGGTCCTTCCCGGTTGGCCGCTTGCTCGGCTCAGAGCTGAGGGTCCATGTCACGTTCTTCCTACTATTGGCTTGGGTCGGATTCGCGGCCTATTCCAATGGTGGATGGCCCGCAGCCATCGACAACCTTCTGTTTGTTCTGGCACTTTTTGCCTGCGTCGTTGCGCATGAATTCGGTCATGCGCTCATGGCGCGGCGGTATGGCATTCGAACACCCGATATCACGCTGCTGCCAATTGGCGGTCTTGCCCGGCTGGAACGTATGCCGGAAAAGCCGATGCAAGAGGTTCTGGTAGCGCTTGCCGGACCTGCTGTAAACATCGTGATCTGGGTGGTGCTTTTGATCCTCGGCGCCAGAATGCAGATCGAAACACTGACACAAATCGACTCGGCACAGTCCGATCTTCTCAGCCGATTGGCCTACGTCAATTTGTTCCTTGCCGTGTTTAACATGATCCCCGCATTTCCGATGGATGGGGGTCGCGTTTTTCGCGCTTTGCTGTGCCTGAAAATGGATCGGGTCAAAGCCACTCGCGTA
The DNA here is from genome assembly GCF_009711355.1 of Roseibium sp. RKSG952. Lineage (NCBI taxonomy): Bacteria > Pseudomonadati > Pseudomonadota > Alphaproteobacteria > Hyphomicrobiales > Stappiaceae > Roseibium > Roseibium sp. RKSG952. The sequence continues at coordinate 43,457 of NZ_SMMF01000937.1, forward strand.
GCGGCGCTGGGTGGCCAGATGGTTGCGGTTGGATTGGGCTTTCTGGGGCTGACCTCGGGCAATCCGATCCTTGTATTGATTGCCGTATTTGTCTTCATCGCGGCCAATGCAGAAAGTCAGGATGTCGCCATGCGTTCGATTGCGCGGCGTGTATTGGCCCGCGATGCGATGATTACTGAATTTCAGTCACTGTCGCCAAACGATACACTCAACACCACGGCTCAAGCCGTAATCCACACGACGCAGCACGAGTTTCCAGTTCTGGAGACCGATGGCAGCTTGCTGGGTTTTGTAACGCGTGAGCGCCTGTTTGCTGCGCTGGCAAGCGATCACCCCCGATCTGATCCCGCAACTTCTGTCATGGATACAGACATCCCCCGCGTTTTGCTGACTAGCGGATTGGAAACAGTACTGGACAAGCTACACCACGGGGCACCTGCCATAGCTGTATGTACCGAAGGCGGTCGAATGATCGGTTATATCACCCGCGAGAACATCGGCGAGTTGATGGTTATCAGAGGGCGCTGATTTCCCTATTTATCAGCAGGTTGCCAACGCATCCTCAAGCACAGACAAGACGGCATCGTGCGGGACATCAGAGGTTACAAAAGCGTTGCCAATTCCACGCGCCAGAATAAAGCGCAACTGACCGTCCACGACCTTTTTGTCCTGACCCATCAATTCAACCAAAGCCTCCGCCCCAGGTAGGTCACCCGGAATGTCCGCCAGATCGGTTTTCATACCCATCGCGCGTAGATGCGCACGCACACGGCTGGGATCTTCTTGCGAGCACAGGCCCAAACGGGCTGAGAGCTCAAAAGCCAGCGCGCAGCCAATCGCGACCCCTTCTCCATGAAGCAGTCGATCCGAATAACCCGTCGCAGCCTCGAGTGCATGACAGAACGTATGTCCCAGATTTAGCAGGGCCCGATCACCCTGCTCGGTCTCATCACGGGATACGATATCCGCTTTCATCTGTACTGAACGCGTTACGGCCTGGACGCGCGCCGCCATATCTCCGGATGACAATGCCGGTCCATTCTCTTCCAACCATTCAAAGAAGGATGCGTCACCCAGCAGACCATATTTGACGACCTCGCCGTAGCCCGCCAAAAAGTCCCGCGCCGTCAGCGTACCCAATACAGAGGTGTCTGCCAGAACCAGTGAAGGTTGATGAAAGGCACCGATCAGGTTCTTGCCCTGAGGTGCGTTGATGCCTGTTTTTCCGCCAACTGAACTGTCCACCTGCGCCAGCAACGAGGTCGGGATCTGAACAAACCTCACTCCGCGCCGCAGAACGGCTGCGGCGAAACCCGCCAGATCACCGATGACGCCGCCGCCAAAGGCCACCACTACATCACGGCGTTCGATCTTTTCCGCCAACAACCACTCGACGGCGCGTTCAAAATGCGGCCAGCTTTTGGTTGCCTCCCCCGCAGGCAGGGCAAGCGCTGTCATTTCGATGCCAGATGCAGCCAAACCAGACCGCAATCCCTCAAGATGAATGGACGCAACAGTTTCATCTGTCAGAACCGCAACCCTTGGGCGCGGCAGCAGCGGTGCGATCCGTGCGCCCGCCTGAGCCAGAAGATCAGGACCAATCTCAACATTGTAGGATCGATCACCCAGGTCTACGAAAACAGTCTGATGCATTTACTTCTGTTCCAAAACATCGGGACGCGTTGCCAGTTCGGCCAATACACGATCCACCATATCCTCAATCGCTGTCTCAGCGTCCGAGTCCGCCACAAGATCAGCCTGCGCATAAATCGGAACACGCGCCTCGTACAACGCGCGCAAGGTCGCATGGGGGTCTGAGGTACGCAGCAGCGGCCGTGTATCCTTGTGCCTCACCCGGCCCCAAAGCACTTCCAGATCCGCCCGCAACCAGACGGAAACACCTCGGTCTGAAATCATCTGGCGGTTTTCGCCGGATAAAAAGGCGCCACCTCCGGTGGACAGGATACCTTTTTCTTCGTCCAACAACCTGCCGATGACCTGACTTTCCTTCGAGCGAAAAAACGGCTCGCCGTCGCGTTCAAATATCTCCGGGATCGTCATGTTGGCCGCCGATTCGATCTCGGCGTCGCTGTCCAGAAACGGAACCGACAGCCGCGCAGCCAAAGCACGCCCCACCGCTGTCTTACCAGCGCCCATCATACCAACCAAAACAACGGTTTTGTGCAGATCAAAGCTCTGCGCGTTGCCCGGATTTGACGTGTTATGCTTAATTTCGCTCATTTCACCGTGAATGACGTGATCTTGGGAAAAATGCCAGTTATAACTTGGGCAAAAGCGAAAATTGAGGCAGCGTTAAACCATGGGCCGTCTGATCAAGTTCCTGATATACCTTATTTGCCTCGGCTTCATCGGGCTGGTGGCGTATGCCTATGTCGGGCCATTCTTTGGCGCAGATTTCTCTGCGCCTCAAAGTGAAATCCGAGAACCGGTTATCCTGAATGTTGACTAGAACCGCGCTGCTTGCGCTTGTTCTGGCAGGAACAGCTCAGGCCCAGACGCAGGAACCACTTTCCGTCATCGACTGGCTGGACAACCCACCCGAGAACCTTCCGGGTACCGTCTTGCTGGAACCACCGGTGACCCAGACCGGGTTGCAGCCGGATGTTCAGGTCACGCCTCTCGAGGCTCTTTCACCGCCGCTTGGCCTTGTGTCTTCATCGGTAACCGGCCTTCCTGTCGATCTGTGGCAAGGCAGTGATCCGGAACGCCTCGCCGAGTTGATCAAGCGTGTCCCGGTCAAATCCAATCCAGCTATGCAAAAGCTGTTGTTCACACTGCTGCTTTCTGAAGCGCGCGCGCCCACTGGCACGGGAAAGCAAGACGTGCTTCTGATGGCGAGGCTCGATCGGCTCATGCAACTCGGGGCTTCGGATCCGGTCCAATCGCTTGTTCAATTGGCTGGACCAACCGACACGCCAGAACGCTTTAAACGCTGGTTCGATGCGACGCTGCTTACAGGTGACGAGGATCGCAGCTGTACGGCATTGATCGCCCAACCTCATCTGTCGCGCGACTACTCGGCCCAGATTTTCTGCAAGGCTCGTAGAGGTGACTGGTCCTCGGCTGCACTGACGCTCGAAGCTGCGCACGCATTGCAGGTGATGTCCCAGGAACAGCTCGATCTTATGGATCGTTTTCTCAGCCCCGAGATGTTTGAAGGGGCAGCGTACCTTCCCCAACCCGATAACCCGGACCCCCTGACGTTTCGCCTTTTCGAAGCGATTGGTGAACGGTTGCCGAGCGCCCCGTTGCCTCGGGCCTTCGCAAACGCCGATCTGCGCGATGTCGCGGGCTGGAAAGCCCAGATCGAAGCTGCAGAGCGTTTGACGCGCATTGGGGCACTGACCCCTAATCAATTGCTGGGCCTCTACACCGAGAGGTCTCCGGCAGCGTCGGGGGCAGTGTGGGATCGGGTCGCTGCAGTTCAGCGATTTGAAACCGCGCTGGAAACACGTAATTCCGAAGCTATCGCCAAAACACTTCCGGTCGTCTGGGAACAAATGCGAAGCGTTGGCCTTGAGGTGCCTTTCGCCGAACTGTTTGCAGCGCGACTGGTCAACATAAAGCTACCGACAGCCTCAGCTGAAAATCTTCGTTGGAGAACTCTGCTGCTATCCGAGCTTTATGAGAATGCAGCGCTAAAGGTTCCGGACAATTCACAGGAAAATCAGTATCTGGCCGCACTGGCACAAGGTGATCCGGGACGCGCGCCCTCCCCATCCCCACTCGCAGATGCCATTTCTGAAGGGTTTGTCTGGGCCGCACCCGTTCCATCAGATATCAATGCAATGCTGGACAATGGTCAGCTTGGCGAAGCCATTCTGGAGGCGATGCACCTGTTTGCGCATGGCGCGCGTGGCAATTTGGTAGACCTGACAGCTGCCATCGCAGCATTCCGTCGCGTTGGGCTCGAGGATACAGCAAGACGGGCAGCGCTTCAGCTTATGATCCTGCAGGGTACATGAGTATGACTGCGCCAGCGACGCAAGACCTTTGGATTTCAACGTTTCTGGAGGCGCAGGCGGCAGAGCTTGGGGCTGCGACCAATACCCTGCTGGCCTATGGTCGCGACCTCAAGGATTTCTCATCTTGGCTGGAACGTCATAAATCAGGCTTTGCTGAGACTGACCGCGATCAGATCGAAGGTTATCTGATTGATTGTGATGCGCAGGGGCTGTCACGGTCTACGCGTGCGCGGCGTCTTTCGGCCATCAAACAACTCTATCGCTTTGCCTTTGAAGAAGGTTGGCGCGACACCAATCCCGCAATCCAGATAAAAGGTCCAGGCCGCCAAAAGCGGCTACCCAAAACTCTGGATGTTGTTGAAGTAGATCGTTTGCTGGATGCAGCACGACAGACAGGCCGAAGCACGGCAGACAAGATACGCAACACGTGCCTGATGGAAGTCCTCTACGCGACCGGGATGCGCGTCACTGAACTGGTATCGCTGCCAGTTTCATCTGCGCGTGGTGACCCACGGATGTTGCTGGTTCTGGGCAAAGGTGGAAAAGAGCGGATGGTGCCGCTGTCCCCACCCGCTCGCGATGCGTTGGCGGCGTGGCTTACAGTCCGGGATGAGGCTGAGGAAGAAACTGTTTCCAAAGGCGGACAACGATCCCGTTTTCTATTTCCTTCGCGCGGCAAATCAGGTCATCTCACGCGGCACAGGTTCTTTCTTCTTGTGAAAGAGCTGGCGGTTCACGGCGGTGTTTCACCCGAAAAGGTCACCCCGCATACGCTGCGCCACGCATTTGCGACGCATCTGTTGGCAAATGGCGCTGATCTGCGCTCGATCCAGACGTTGCTTGGCCATGCCGACGTGGCAACAACCGAAATATATACGCATGTTCTGGATGAACGCCTGTCCGAACTGGTCCTTCAGCATCATCCGTTGGCTAAGGACGATGAGAAGAACAAGGGCTAACCCCTTGATTGGGCGGGGCCGCGGCCCCATAACGGATGCAACAACACTAATATTCAAGGAACGATGGAACCCAACCCTTCTCTGATTGATGGTGCCTTCTGGATTACGACCGGCTCTATCTTACTATTGCTCGTGCTGTCGGGCTTCTTCTCAGGCTCAGAAACTGCGCTTACCGCGTCTTCTCGCGGCAAGCTTCGGGCACAGGCAGACAAGGGATCGCGGGGGGCACAAAAAGCGCTCGACATCACCGACGACAACGAGCGCCTCATTGGGTCTGTCCTTCTGGGCAACAACCTCGTCAACATCCTGGCGGCGTCGCTGGCGACAGCTTTGTTTACGCGCTTGTTCGGCGAAAGCGGTGTGGCGCTTGCGACTTTGGTGATGACCCTGCTGGTTCTGATCTTCGCTGAAGTCCTGCCCAAGACATATGCCATTACGAACGCGGAAAAGGCTGCTGCGGCTGTTGCCCCGGTCATAAGCGTTGTCGTAACAGTGTTTTCCCCGGTCGTTGCGGCTGTACGACTGTTGGTGCGTGGCGTACTGCGCCTGTTCGGGGTGAAAATCGACCCGGACAGCAACATCCTTGCGGTGCGTGAAGAAATCGCTGGCGCCCTGCAACTGGGCCACTCTGAAGGTGTCGTTGAAAAAGAGGACCGTGACCGTATCCTTGGTGCATTGGACCTTGGTGACCGCGCGGTCGAGGAAATCATGCTTCACCGCTCAAACATCGAAATGATCGACGCCGATGCCGAGCCTGAAGCGATCCTGAAACAATGCCTGGAAAGCCCGCATACGCGCCTTCCCGTCTTTCGAGATGAGCCCGAGAACATTGTCGGAGTGGTCCATGCCAAGGATTTGTTCCGAGCAATGTACGCTCAGGTCGGTGGCGCCGACGGCGATACAGAGAAGCTGCGGTCGTTCGACATCTCCAAAGTTGCGAATGACCCTTATTTTGTGCCTGAAACCACGACCCTCGACGATCAGATGCGAGAGTTCCTGCGCATGCACAGCCACTTCGCCCTTGTGGTCGATGAATACGGCTCGCTGCGCGGCTTGATCACGCTCGAGGACATTCTGGAAGAAATCGTGGGCGAAATTGCTGACGAATTCGACATCGACGAAGAGGTCCCGGTGACCCGCACCGAGGATGGTCAGTTTCTTGTTGAAGGCGCCATGACCATCCGAGACGCGAACCGCGCGCTGGACTGGTCACTGCCGGATGAAGAAGCAAATACCCTTGCGGGTCTCGTAATTCACGAAGCGCAGATGATCCCGATTGTCGGACAGGTGTTTTCGTTCCACGGCTTCCGTTTCGAGGTCACGGCCCGCGAAGGAAACCGTATCACGGGTTTGAAGGTCAGACCCCTCTGACTCAACTCCGAATGTTGAAAACGACACAGTCGGTCGTTTTTTCGACAGATAGATATCGCACTGCCACGCACCTTCGCTTCAAACAAGGAGGTGTGAATGAAAAGCTCGTGTCAGGTTGTTGTCATTGGCGGCGGTGTAGTCGGTTGTTCTGTACTATATCATCTGACCAAGCTGGGCTGGTCAGATGTGATGCTGCTCGAGCGTTCGGAGTTGACCAGTGGTTCAACCTGGCATGCTGCCGGTGGCTTTCATACGCTGAACGGCGACACCAACATGGCTGCGCTGCAGGGCTACACGATCCGTCTCTACAAAGAGCTGGAAGAAATCACCGGCATGTCGTGCGGGCTGCATCACGTGGGTGGCGTCACGCTGGCCGACAATCAGGATCGGTTCGACATGCTATTGGCGGAACGCGCCAAGCATCGCTTCATGGGGCTTGAGACAGAGATTGTTGGTCCGGAAGAAATCAAGAAGATCGCCCCGATCACCAACACCGACGGTATCATAGGGGCGCTGTACGACCCGCTTGACGGGCATCTCGACCCCTCGGGTACGACGCATGCCTATGCCAAAGCAGCGCGGATGGGCGGCGCGACGATCGAGACCCACTGCATGGTGCGCGAAACCAATCAGCGGCCAGATGGCACCTGGGATGTGGTTACCGACAAAGGTACGATCCATTCCGAGCATATCGTGAACGCAGGGGGCCTGTGGGCGCGTGAGGTCGGCGCAATGGCCGGTATCTATTTCCCACTGCACCCAATGGAGCACCAATACCTCGTCACGGATTCGATCCCTCAAATCGAGGCAATCATAGATGCCGGTGGTGAGCATCCGCACGTGATGGACCCGGCTGGCGAAAGCTATCTGCGTCAGGAGGGTCGCGGTCTGTGTATCGGGTTCTATGAGCAACCCTGTAAACCTTGGGCAGTCGACGGCACGCCATGGGATTTCGGGCACGAACTGTTGCCGGATGACTATGACAAGATCACTGACAGTATCGAGTTTGCATATAAACGGTTCCCCGTTCTGGCCGAGGCTGGCGTAAAATCGGTTATCCACGGACCCTTTACCTTTGCACCTGATGGAAACCCGCTGGTTGGCCCCGTTCCCGGCGTTCGAAACTACTGGTCCGCATGCGGTGTGATGGCAGGGTTCAGTCAGGGCGGTGGCGTTGGTCTGACGCTGGCACAGTGGATGATCGAAGGTGAACCCGAACGAGACGTCTTTGCCATGGACGTGGCGCGCTTTGGCGACTGGATCAGTCCCGGCTATACACGCCCCAAAGTGATCGAAAACTATCAGAAACGTTTCAGCGTGGCTTATCCGAACGAGGAACTGCCCGCCGCGCGGCCCAACCGCACAACGCCGATGTATGATATTTTCTCGGACCTTGGCGCTGTCTGGGGGCAGCAATATGGGCTTGAGGTTCCGAATTACTTCGCAAAAGGCGATGAGCCCACATATGAAACACCCTCATTCCGTCGCTCGGACACATTTGACGCCACAGGGCGAGAGGTGCGCGCCGTGCGCGAGGGCGTTGGCATCAACGAAGTCCACAACTTTGGAAAATACCTCGTAACTGGCGCAGGCGCGCGCGCTTGGCTCGATCGGGTCATGGCAGGTCGCATCCCCAAACCCGGTCGCCTGACCCTGACACCCATGCTGTCACCCAAAGGAAAACTCATCGGAGACTTCACCGTCTCATGCCTGAGCGAGACCGAGTTCCAACTGACCGCATCGTATGGCAGCCAAGCCTTCCACATGCGCTGGTTCCTGCAACATCAGGAAGCCGACGTGTCAGTCGAAAACATCAGCGACAGAAGGAATGGTTTCCAGATTGCAGGCCCGCTTGCCGCTAAGGTTCTGGCGGCATGTACACGGGATGATGTCTCGAGCCTCAAGTTTCTGGATGTACGCCGCCTGACTGTCGGTATGAACGAGTGCATTGTCCAAAGGGTCAGCTACACTGGTGATCTGGGATATGAAATCTATTGCGATCCGATGGCGCAGCGGCAACTCTGGCATACGCTTTGGCAAGCCGGTGAACCGCATGGCATGGTTCCATTCGGCATGCGCGCGATGATGAGCCTGCGGCTCGACAGGTTTTTTGGTTCGTGGATGAGGGAGTTCTCTCCTGACTACACGGCCGCGGAAACCGGGCTGGACAGGTTCATTTCGTTCTCCAAAAACACTGACTTCATAGGCCGCTCAGCCGCCGAAGCAGAACGCGCCGAAGGCACCCAGCGCAAGCTGGTGGCATTTGAGGTCGACGCGGATGATGCCGATGTGAATGCCTATGAGCCGATCTGGCTGAACGGCGCCGTCGTTGGTTTCTGTACCTCGGGCGGATATTCGCACTTTGCAGAGAAATCCATCGCAATGGGATTCTTGCCATCTGACCAGACTACGGACGGGTTGGAAGTGGAAATCGAGATACTGGGCCAAATGCGAAAGGCACATGTGATCTCCACCCCTTTGTTTGACCCGGACGGGGAACGTATGCGGGGGTGACACTGCTTGCTGGTGGCGGCAAGGTGGCGGGATGAAGAAGATACCCATCATTTTGTTGGCTGCCGGTCAATCCAGCCGTATGGGCGATGCGGACAAGCTGATGCAGCTTATTGAAGGCATCCCGCTATTGCGCCGCTCAGCAATGACGGCGCTGGCAGCTGCCCCAGTGTATGCAGCCCTGCCCCCGGCCCCACACCCGCGCTACAGGGCTCTTGATGGGTTAGATGTGCAAAAGGTTGAGATCCCTGACGCGGCTGAAGGTATGAATGCCAGCCTCCGAGGGGCATTGAAACACATTCCCGCAGATGCACGCGCGGTGATGGTTTTGCTTGCCGATTTGCCTGAACTAACGACCAGCGACCTACAATGCGTCTCGGCCTCGGTTGCGGCCAACCCGGACAATCTGGTCTGGCGTGGGGCCACCGAAACCGGAAAGCCTGGCCATCCAGTCATTTTCGACCGTTCCCTGTTCGACCAGCTATCGAACCTGACAGGAGACGCCGGCGCACAATCTGTGGTTCGCCAGCACGCAGACAAGGTGCATTTGCATCGGCTTCCCGCCGATAATGCGTTGCTGGATCTTGATACGCCCGAAGACTGGGCAAGCTGGCTTACGCAAAGAAAGTCCCAAACGTAACGCGGCCCGGTCGTTGTCGACCGGGCCGGTTGCCCAAATTATAGGACTACCACTTTCACCAACACCGAAAGCGCAGTCTGGTCGTCATAAGACGCCGACTATTCCGCTGCCGAACCGAAACAAGACCCCCTCGTTAACATGCCGCTCAGCGCTTCCGGTGACTGAGATAAACCCTTCAGCACCCCCTTGTGCCTTTGGGTTCCCCCTCACTTGGGCAAGATCATCGTCACCGATCAGGTCGTTCCAAACAATGTAAAATTGGAAGAAACGGTTAATTTTGTGACATTTGGAATGGTTTTTGCGCAACAACGCAGAACGCGATTTTCAACCCTTGGTTGATCTTCACGTAGCGGCAACTTTCACAGAAACAGAGGTTACAGCAGACATATTCTCAAATATGACAATTCAACAGAGACCTAAGGGCCATTTGTCGGCCAATTTGTCACTCTGCCCGCAACCCAAGGAAGATCGAATTATCAAGCGAAAAGGCGCCGGATTTTTTGTTAACAAAAATGATTCAATTCAACCCTTTTCACCCTTTGACCACTATTCCGGCAACAATCCACCGATTCGTGGACGTCTTTCGCCAGCCGATTCCTTCGTTTCGACGGACGGTTCGGCGGCATACAACATCGGGAATAAGGCAAAATTAAGATTTATTAATTGATCAGTCAGAAAACGCTCAGGCTGATGCGCCATCTCTTGTTTCAACGCGCGTACGCAAGCGTGCCGTATACAGGAGACATAATCAGAATGAGCATTCGCAAATCCTCTCGCCTTTATCCTCGTACAACAAACTGGATCGGTGCCAGTGCACTGGGCGCAGCTTTGCTTGCCGGGACAGCAATACCTTCATTGGCAGACGAAGCTCTGGCTGACCTAGTCGAAACCGTATCGCCTTCGGTCGTGACCATTGTCGCAGTACAGGACGCTGCCCCCGTCCCGGCTCAGGGACAGGAATTCGATTTCGAAGGCCACCCGTTCGGTGAGTTCTTCAAACGCTTTGGTGGGCCAGAAGGCTTCAAGATGCCTGACCGTGGCCCAAGCCAAGGTCTGGGCTCGGGCTTTGTTCTCGATGAAGACGGTTATATCGTCACCAACCACCACGTCGTAGATAACGCCAGCACCATCACGGTTCGTCTCAGTGACGATCGTTCGTTCGAAGCAGAAATCGTGGGCACCGACCCGCTGACTGATATCGCCGTGCTCAAGATTGACGCCGGCGAAGCACTGCAGCCGGTGAAACTTGGTGACAGCGACGTTATTCGCGTGGGCGAAGATGTTGTCGCAATCGGTAACCCCTTTGGCCTGAACGCTACAGTCACAACTGGTATTGTATCGGCCAAGGGTCGCAACATTTCCGAAGGCCCCTATGCCGAGTTTATCCAAACCGATGCCGCCATCAACAAAGGCAACTCGGGTGGTCCGCTTTTCAACATGGAAGGTGAGGTTGTTGGCGTAAACTCAGCGATCTACTCGCCAAGCGGCGGATCCGTGGGCCTCGGCTTTGCCGTAACCTCGAATATCGTCGATCACATCACCGCCGACTTGCGCGATGATGGTCAGGTCAGCCGAGGCTGGCTGGGTGTATCGATCCAGAACGTCAGCCCCGAACTGGCTGCGGCTATGGGTATCGATACTGCAACCGGCGCGCTCGTGTCAGACATTGTCAGCGGTAGCCCAGCGGACGGTGTTCTGCAGCAAGGTGACGTGATCCTGACATTCAACGACGAAACCGTTGATTCCAGTAGCGATCTGCCAATCTTGGTCGGCACGACTAAAGTGGGCACCGATAGCGTGATCACTGTCCTGCGCAACGGTCAGGAAGAGCAGCTTGAACTGACCATCGGTCAGCATCAGGCGGCCTCAGCCGAGGCAGATGTCACTGTAGATGACAAGGTCGCCGGTACGTCGCTGGGCGTAACGGTCGCACCGTTGACTGAGACCGCGCGTGCCGAAATGGGCGTTGGTGAGAACGTTGATGGCGTCGTCGTGACCGGATTGAAACCGGATAGCCCTGCCGCCAAAGCAGGCCTGCAGCGTGGCGATGTGATCGTCAAACTGGGGGAACTGGAGACCGTGACCCCAGATGATCTGAAAGCTGCGCTGGAAAGCGAGAAAACGGATCCGGCTCTGGTGCTGATCAATCGTGGCGGAAATCAGATTTTCGTCGCGGTCGAGATCGCCTGATCTGAAACCCTGCGCGAGCCACATGATGGGGATATCTGGCACGCGCTATTCCTGGCTGACACGATTTGTCCACGTGCTGTCGGGACGGCCGGGTGCGTAAACCGCACCCGGCATGTTTTTTTAAATCTATATCCGTGCTTATATCGTGATTGAAAGGAAACCCTACAATGAGCAGACGCCTCCTGATCGTCGAAGATGATACCGACACACGCGACTTCATTGCCAAAGGGTTTGGCGAAGAAGGTTACGTTGTAGAAACCGCAGCCGATGGCCGCGAAGGTCTGTACCATGCGACAGATGGCGGTTTCGATGCAGTCGTGCTGGACCGGATGCTGCCCGGACTGGACGGCCTGTCGATGATCAAGTCCATGCGGGCCGCGGGTCTGAATACTCCTGTGCTGATGCTGACCGCGATGAGCGCGGTTGACGAACGGGTCAAAGGCCTGCGCGGGGGCGCAGATGACTATCTGGTCAAGCCTTTTTCGTTTCAGGAATTGCACGCGCGGATCGAGGCGCTGTTAAGACGACCACAGGAATCGGAGGAGACTCCTACTCTGACCTGCAAGGACCTCGAAATGGACCTGCTGACCCGCAAAGTAACACGTGGCGGTCGCGACATTACGCTGACACCGCGCGAGTTTCAGATCCTTGAGTTTTTCCTGCGTCGCAAAAACCGGGTAATCTCACGCACCATGTTGCTTGAAGGCGTCTGGGACTACCATTTCGATCCCAATACCAATGTTGTCGATGTACATATTTCCAAGCTACGCAGGCAGCTTGATGAAGGGGGTGCAGAACCCTTGATCGAAACCGTACGCGGTGCCGGATACATGGTATCTGATGGCTAACCTACGACTGTCGTTCAACAATTCTCGAACGCGGTTGGTTCTGGCAAGCATGGTGCTCAGCACCATGCTGACTGCCGCTGTGCTGGCATTGGTTTATGTCACGGCCAACCGGACCATCGAAGGTGAAACGCGCTCAGTTGTGTCCGCTGAACTCACCGGCCTTGCAGATGAATACGAGAGACGCGGATTGCTTGGGCTTATGAATGCCATTGAGCGGCGCATTCCATCTGCGTCCGAACGTGACGCGCTTTATCTGCTGACGGATCGTTTCGGAACCAAACTGGCGGGCAATCTGCGGCAGTGGCCGGAAGGGATCGCAGCAGGTAGCGGCTGGGTCGATCTTGAGCTTCGAAAGGCCGAAGACGAACAATATGTCCCGATATCTGCCGCATCGATCAGATTGCCAGGTGGTGAGCGGCTGTTGGTTGGTCGCGATGCCCTCGCCCGTCAACAATTCGACCGGGTTCTATTCCACTCGGTCGCCCTGGCGCTGGCCATCGCATTAGCCTTAAGCATGTTGACCGGCTGGCTGCTGACCCGGCTGGTTTTCTCGCGCCTCAAGGACATAGCGGATACTGCGGATCATATCGTGTCGGGCGACCTCACTCAGCGGATGCAACAACGAGGCTCCGGTGACGAGTTCGATCAGGTCGCCGGCACTCTTAACAACATGCTTGATCGGATAGAGGAGTTGGTCAGCAACCTTCGGACGACCTCAAATTCGATTGCACATGACTTGCGCTCACCCCTGTCCAGATTGCGGCAACGAGTGGAAACACTGTGCGATCCCGAAAAATCCGATCTGGACCGAGAGATCGACGTTGCCCGGGCAACCGGAGAAATCGACCACGTACTGAAAGTACTCAGCCAGTTGACTGATATTTCACGTGCTGAAGCAGGCCTCGGACGTGAGCAGTTCGAACAGGTTGATCTGCAGCAGCTCGTGGGTGATGTTGTTGAACTCTACGAGCCGGTCGCTGCTGATCAGGGTATCGAGCTTGAAGTCACAGGCACAGCGAAACCTATCCAGGGGCATCGGCCTTTGCTGTCACAGGCGCTTTCAAACCTGTTGGAAAACGCCATGCGTTATGCCCCGCAAGGTACTGCGATTACAATTGAAATTGCTCAGGAAGGCCCCTTTGCACTGCTTAGCGTACGTGATCGTGGCCCCGGCGTACCAGAGGCTGATCTGGCCCGACTGCAGTTGCCCTTTGTCACGCTTGACCCGGCACGAACCGAGCGCAATTCAGGCCTTGGTCTGGCACTGGTCGCTGCGATTTCCCACATGCATGGAGGAGCATTCCTTGCACGCAACCGGGATCCGGGCTTGGAAACAACCTTGAAGCTGGCACGGCGATCCTAAGACGGGATGCCGTTGATCGCCATGTTCTTGTTCTTATAGCGTTTGTCTTCGGTGACATCCGCGCCAAACCACTCGGGCGGAACAAACTCATGCGCATCAGTTTCCGAGGCAAACTCGACTTCAACCAAGCGCAGCGGTGACAGATCTCCCTGAAACACATCTAGTTCAAAGCTCAGGCCACCGGGCAGTCTGCCCGTGAAACGCTCTTTCTCGACCCGACGTCCCTCTGTCTCGGGCCAAAATGTCTCAAATTGCTGTTCTGAGATTTCGGCTTCACGCTCGACACGAACCAAGCCACCACTGCCTTTGAGGGTTAGAAAAAAGCTGTCGTTCTTTTGGCGTAGGCGCAGCTCTGTCGAATCCTCGGGCGCAGTCAGGTAACCTTGCTTCACAACTGCCTTCTTGGCCTCGTTCAAATCCGGCAATTCAGAAACGAGGAATTTGCGTTCGATTTCCTTGCTCATTTGGCAGACACCAATCCATTCTCGAGTTCGTTGAACAGCGATCTGTAGGCCTTCGCTGCAGGGCTGCGCCCGGCAAATGTGCACACCGGAGCCCGGTACTGCCCCATCCGCTCGATATCTGCAGCAAACGGCACGCCGGTTTTTAGGAATCTCTTTCGATAGAGTTTTCGCATAGCCTTCATCGTGTCCAGATGCATGGTTTTGCGTCGTTGGACCATTGAGAAAAACGCGCGCAGCTTCTTTTTCGGCAACCGGTTTTCATCAAAGAATCCAACCAACTGTTCGAATGTACGCTCTGAAAGAGTACTGGGGATAACCGGCACAACGATCATATCCGCAGCCTTGAAAATGTTCTCAGACAGTGTTGAGAAGTTCGGAGGACAATCCAGAACGATCACATCATAATCGCCACCAACCGATTGCAGAGCCTTCTTCAACCGCGATCGTTTGTTCCGCATTCGGGACAGAAACACGTCGAAATCACGAAACGTTAGATTGGCTGGTAGTACGTCCAAACCGTCGAAATCACTTGCCCGGATCGCTTTGGTAAAACGTTTCACGTCCTCGAAGAACCGTGCCTCAGTCAGCTTTTTCGATGGCTTGATCCGCAAGTAGAACCCAGAGGCCCCCTGTGGATCCAGATCGCACAGCAATACGCGTTGCCCGGCTTGCGCATACTCGTAGGCCAAGTTGACCGAAGTGGCGGTTTTGCCGACACCGCCCTTGTTGCTGTAGCAGGCAATGATCTTCATTCCTCAATCCCCCTGCGCATGAAACAAACTGCGGAACAGGTCTCGAATTTGCGGTCCGTCAAAGTGTTCGAAATTCGAAATCACGCGGTCACGTTCAGCTTTTTGCCTTTGGTCCAACACTGCAATCAGCCCGCCAACAGCCATCCCCAATTCGGCATCTATCCGTGCAGTTGCGTTGCTTCTTTGATCGGCGAATTCCAACAAAGCTTCTTGCTGCACAGAATAGTCATTGAAGAGCCCGAGATTATCCTGAAGCCTTTTCAATGGCTTGATGATCGTTTTGAAAGCTCTCACATCAAACAAAGGCGCAAAAAACTCCATCAGATAACGTAGCTTCTTACAATCGATGCGCAGTTCATGAACTGCTTCGTCCGGGGTATCGGCGGTAATGCTGCGGGCAAGTTTGCAGACCTTGCGATACCGTTTCCAGATCAGAGCACACGCATATTCGTAGGCACCACGATCTGCATTCGGACCAGCCTGCAGATTAGAAAGACCCTGAAACTGCTCAGCCAGCACATCCATCGTTTCGACATAAGATTTGCTTCGAAACCTGCGGGATAAGCGCGACAGTTCCTGGGTTCGCTCTCGCTCAAACTGATCCATCATCTTCTGCACACCGACGTGAAGAGAGGGCGGCAACATGCTGAAATAAATCTCTTTATCCAGAAGGTATACATCCAGATCGCGCAAGCGACCCGTAGGTGTCATCAGATCAGAAAACGTACGTTTCAACTCTGCGGTCTTCTCTTCTGAGAATACACCTTTGAACAAGCTGAGTACTGACCGAATTCGTCGTAGTGAGACGCGGTAATCATGCAGAAACTCGGTGTCGATATCCGCGATAACCCCTTCTTCGTTCTGCCGGGCAACGTGCAGGAAGGTCCGAATGATATCGCCAGCCGCTTCTATTGCACGTTCTTCGTGGCCCAGCGGGATATGCGGTTTGGCCTGATATCGGCCAAGATCAGGGAAAAGTGCCTTGAACAATGGTTCAATACCGCCATCAGCGTGGCCAAGCTCTGACATCGCCGCACAGGTTTTGCTGTATGCCCGGTCGTATCCGCGCAGATGGTGCAACCAAACGATCGTAGCGGCACCTTGTGTACTGGTGAGCACCATAACGGTTCCACGCACCTGCGTTTTTTGGAGTTCATCCAATACCGAGAGCGAGCGGGTTTCTACCCAACCATCCCCGAGAACTGTTAACGCTCGAAATTTGGGGAATTTAGCCAATGCACTG
>NZ_SMMF01000937.1:59997-64572 GCF_009711355.1 Roseibium sp. RKSG952
CAGAAGCCGCCCAGAGGTACGCAGCGACTGATCATGGCAATCCAGAAGTTTGAATGGTCTCCCTGAGATTTTTGCCTCAAGTTTGACGCATAGTTTTTCCAGCTTGCCCAACTGACCAGCATCAAACGTCCCGGGAATAACAAAAACGCTGCCCGACATGTTCGTCATGACCTGCCCTTCCCAAGAGTGCTCAGATGCTCATCCATCAACGGATCTCTGCTCCTTTGAAAACCGGGCCCGTCTTCGATGGCGCGTCTCTGGATTGTCTTCAGAGTTTTCCATCCAGCATAAACGAGATTCCATTCTTGTCCGAGTTGGCTCCAGCTTCCTTGTCATGGTCATCCGACCCTCACAAAATCATGGAACCGCTTTTCCCAACACCCATCAAGGAAAACCCCGATTTACCCAGCGTCATCACCATGGTTCCCGCAAGCCCGCACGACCAACTCACACGATTGCTGGCAGCGATGAATAGCCTCGAAACCGGATCCGTCCTCCTCCCACGCGCTCATCCAGCAACCTGTAATCCGGATATCTCTGTAGGAACCGCCCCAACGCAACGCGCCCTTCAAGCCGCGCCAGTGTGAGGCCGACACAGACATGTGGGCCCCCAGCAAAGGCCAGATGGCGATTGGGCTTACGTGATATGTCAAATTTCTTCGGATCATCGAAGACTGCGGGATCCCGGTTTGCTGCGCCGATACAGAGATGCAAGTTGGTTCCCTTCGGTATGTTCAAACTATCCAACTCGATATCGGCAGTGGCTTCCCGATTGCCGAACTGATTTGGCGAGCGAAAGCGAAGAATCTCTTCAACCGCTGGGTTGATCAGATCGGGATCATCCAACAACCGCCGACGCTGCTCCGGGTAATCGTTAAGCAATGCCAAACCGTTACCAATCAGGTTTGTAGTCGTTTCGTGTCCGGCGTTCAGGATGAAGATACAGTTCTGAAGCAGCTCGATTTCACTCAATTGCCCATCTGCCCCTTCCCCTCGGATCAGGCGGGTCAGAACATCTGTCTCCGGGTCACCAGGTTTCGTTCGCCTGCGGGCAACCAGATCACTGAGATATTCCTTGAACTCAGTAACAGCCGCATGGCCGGTGGCCATTTGCTGCTCGGTCAACGAAGGCTCCAGAGCGCCCAGAATTGCAAGTGACCAGTCGCGCAACGGGTCGCGCTCATCCATTGGTACATCAAGCAAATTGCCAATAATCTGAATGGGAATGGTTGAGGCAAAATCCTCGATCAAATCCACCTGCCCTTTGCCCGCCATCCGATCCAGCAGTATATCGACGGTGTCGATCAGGCCGGGCTCCATCTTGGCGATCGCACGCGGTGTAAGCGCAGATGTCATGATCTTTCGGACCCGAGTGTGTAAAGGCGGATCGGAGAAAACCAGAGAAGTGGTGTGATGCTCGAACAGAGGCGAACCGATACCGTATTTCGGACCAAACGCCGCCTTCTTGTCTGAAGAATACAGGGTAGTATCGCGATATATCCGGTCCAGATCCGAATGGCGTGACAGCAGGACCGATCCATCTGGTTGCTGTAACACCGGAGCATCGGACAGCAGCGCATCATAAAATGGGAATGGATCGTCGACAAATCCGTCAGGAGGATTCATCAAATCCAAATGTCGAACGGATTGTGTGGCGCTGAAATCATCCATGGCTGTCTCCCTGACCTCAAGGCGTAGCGTAATGAAATTGCGCAAACAACTATTAGAATGACACCATGGTGACATGTCGCAGCGGCCAAGCTAAGACGGGTTCATGTCTGATCCGGTTTCCTCAATCCGCAACCTTGGCCCAGCCTTTGAACAGGCTTGCACTCGTGCGGGCATTCACTCTGCCCAGCAATTGCGGGAACTGGGTGCGGACGAAGCCTATTCCCGACTGTTGGAAGCAGGAACGAAAGCCCATTTCATTGGTTATTATGTGCTGGTCATGGGATTACAGGGTCGCCCTTGGAATGACTGCAAAGGCGAAGAGAAAAAAGCCCTGCGTCAACGGTTCGACCAGATCAAAACCGGAATAACCAAGGCACCGCAATCACAACTGGTCTCTGAACTGGATGCGATTGGCGTACGCGTGGCACCCAAGGATTTGAAACCTGTATAGAGCACAAAAAAGGCCGCGCCTTGTTCAGGCACGGCCTCTGGAATTCAACTGACGGCGAATTAGCCGACCAGTTCGATACCCGAGAAGAAATATGCGATTTCAACCGCTGCAGTTTCAGGTGCGTCCGAACCGTGGACCGAGTTTTCGCCAACTGATTCAGCGAACTCGGCGCGGATGGTGCCAGCTGCTGCGTCTGCAGGATTGGTTGCACCCATGACTTCACGGTTCTTGGCAATGGCGCCTTCGCCTTCCAGAACCTGAACAACGACCGGAGCCGACGACATGAATTCGCACAGTTCGTCATAGAACGGACGCTCGGCGTGTACTTCGTAGAACTTGCCAGCTTGTTCTTTGGTCATGTGGATGCGCTTTTGCGCAACGATGCGCAGGCCGGCTTCTTCGAACTTGGCGTTGATCTTGCCAGTCAGGTTGCGGCGGGTTGCATCAGGTTTGATGATCGAGAATGTGCGTTCCAGTGCCATGTCGGCCTCTCCTTACTATATGGCGCGCGGTCCGCGCCGAAATCCATCGCGCGCCGCCTAACACGGTATGTGCCTCATGAAAAGTGGAATGATTGCGACCGCGGGATTTGGCGATCAGATTGTGTCCGGCAAGGGCTCCAACGCGTCGACCCGGCGAACGTAAAGAACAGCGAGCAGGCCGATAAAGCTGCTGGCAAACATCATCCCAAGAACCAGGAACGGCCCGTTTTCGGGCGTGACGAAAGCGCCTGTCATTGATGTCAGCACAGCCCCCAATGCCACGATCATTGCCCCGGATAGACCTGCCGCGCTGCCGGCCAGCTTTGGGCGCACTGACATCACCCCAGCCGAGGCATTGGCGTTCGTCAAACCGTTGCCGAAACCCACAAACACCGCTGAACCAAAGAACACCCAGACTGACCCTTGATCCGCCAGGAAAAGAAGCAGGCCACAAAGTGGACCAATCGAGGCAAATACCCGGCCAATCAGGATCATGGTCGTCAACTGCGTTCTGGCCGCGATCCGCCCTGTGATGAAGTTACCGACCATGAAGCCACCGGTGATGATGCCGATCCCCAGACCCAGCATCGCCGGGCTTAGATTGAACCAAACGGCCGCCACCAAAGGGGCACCGGTAATAAAGCTGTAAAAGCCCCCAATCGAGAACGCTGCGCACAGTGCATAGCCCCAGAACCGGCGTGCGCGAAACAGATGCGGGTATTCCCTCAATTGGGCAGAGAACGTTGCAGACCGGTTCGTGTTGGTTTCGCCCATATCCGCCCACAACAACAGCAGCAATCCGGCACCCAGAGCGGAGTACAATACGAACCCTGCCCTCCAGCCAAACAGCATATCCAACGCACCGCCCAGCATCGGCCCCAGCATCGGAGCGAGAGCCATCGCCATAGCGACATAGCCGAGTTTGCTGGCCGCCTCGTTGGGGGTGTACAGGTCGCGGATCGAAGCGCTGGACAAAACTGGCCCGGCCACGACTGCCGCTTGCAGCAGACGGAAACCCAGGAAAACCCAGATTGACTCGGCCAATACGCAACCCAAAGAGGCGAGCGCGAAAATACTCATGGAAATCAGAAGGATTGGCCTGCGACCAAAGCGGTCCGACAAAGGACCCATGATCAACTGCAGTACGGCGGACACAGCCAGATAGCCAGCAACCGACAGGTTGACCAGGGCATAATCGACCTGAAAGTCTTCTCCCATCCGCGCAAGTGACGGCAGAAACATGTTCAACGACAACACCGATAACGCCGTGGCGAATATCAATGTGATCAGGGATGGGGGCGTCTGAGCCGCGCGCATGATGAAACCGTTAGAAAACCAATCGGACCAGCGCTAACACATCGTCTGTGCTTTGAACATGTCAAGCTGCTGGCGGCGGCATCACCGCTCTGCTAAGAGCGCGTCATGCTACGGATCGAAGACATAACCTACGCGGTAGAAGGCCGCCCCCTGTTCGATGGGGCCAGTGCGACAATACCCGATGGCCACAAGGTCGGCCTTGTGGGGCGGAACGGTACGGGGAAAACCACCCTCTTCCGGCTGATCCGGGGTGAACTGGCCTTGGAATCAGGCAATATCGTGCTGCCGAAACGCGCGCGGATCGGTGGAGTGGCGCAAGAGGTGCCCTCTTCCGATGTCTCGCTGATCAACACGGTGTTGGCGGCCGATACTGAACGCAGCGCATTGATGGCTGAGGCCGACAGCGCCACGGACCCTGCCCGCATCGCCGAGATCCAAACCCGTCTGGCCGATATCGACGCCTGGTCGGCTGAGGCCCGTGCTGCCTCGATCCTCAAAGGTCTGGGGTTCGATGACGAAGACCAGCTGCGCCCATGCTCCGATTTCTCGGGCGGCTGGCGGATGCGCGTGGCGCTAGCGGCGGTACTATTTTCGCAGCCTGACCTGTTGCTATTGGACGAACCGACCAACTATTTGGACCTGGAAGGCGCGCTG
>NZ_SMMF01000937.1:64610-81224 GCF_009711355.1 Roseibium sp. RKSG952
GGCTGGAAAGCTATCTGGCCAAGTACCCCCACACAGTTATCATAATCAGTCACGACCGGGGCCTGTTAAACCGCGCCGTGGGGTCGATCCTGCATCTGGAAGACCGCAAGCTCACCTATTACGCGGTTCCTTATGACAAATTTGCCGAGCGCCGCGCCGAACGTCTGGCACAGGCAGAATCCGAAAATGCCAAGGCCAAGGCCCGCATCGCTCATTTGCAGAGCTTTGTTGACCGCTTCCGCTACAAGGCGTCCAAAGCGGTTCAGGCGCAGTCTCGCCTGAAGATGATCGAACGCATCCAACTGGTCTCGACCCCGCAAGAAGCCGCGCTGCGCGCATTCTCATTCCCTGAACCTGAGGAACTGTCCCCTCCGATCATCCAGATCGAAGGCGGTGTGACCGGCTATGGCGAGACCGAAGTGCTGCGCCGCCTGAACCTGCGTATCGATCAGGATGACCGCATCGCCCTGCTGGGGAAGAACGGTCAGGGCAAGTCGACCTTGTCCAAGCTGTTGTCCGACCGCCTGCCCCTCATGGCAGGCAAAATGACCCGCAGCAACAGGCTGCGCATCGGATATTTTGCACAGCATCAGGTCGATGAGTTGCATGTGGACGAAACACCGCTGGACCACCTAAGGCGCCTGCGGCCGGATGAGGCTCCGGGCAAATGGCGGTCGCGCCTTGCTGGGTTCGGGTTGAATGCTGATCAGGCAGAAACGCTGGTCGGCCGCTTGTCGGGCGGGCAGAAAGCACGGTTATCGCTGCTGATCGCGACCATCGACGCGCCGCACATGCTGATCCTCGACGAACCAACCAACCACCTGGACATCGAAAGCCGCGAGGCTTTGGTCGAAGCGCTGACCGCCTATTCCGGAGCAGTTGTTCTGGTCAGCCATGACATGCACTTGCTGTCACTGGTTGCGGATCGGCTGTGGCTGGTCTCGGACGGTACTGTCAAACCATTCAACGGTGATCTTGAAACCTATCGCACTATGCTGCTGGCCCGCGACAAACCGGTCAAAGAAAAGCCGCAGACCACAAAACCAAAGCGTCCATCGCGCGAGGCAGTGCTGGCGCTACGCGCGGATCTGCGAAAATGCGAAGACCGGCTCGAGAAGCTGACTGACATGCATGAGAAACTGTCAGCCAAATTGGCGGACCCTGCGCTGTATGAGGACGACCGGATCAGCGATCTGGAGACCTGGAACCGCAAATTCTCAGAAGTGGTCGAGGCTATGCAACGCGCCGAAGCCCTGTGGGTCGCGGCCGCCGAGAAACTGGAACAGGCGGAGGGTGTCGCATGATTGATATGGCATTCTTCATCACGGCGTTCACTACCTTGTTCGTGGTGATCGACCCTTTCGGCACGGCTCCGATCTTTGTTGCATTGACGCAGGATATGGATGCCGCGACCCGGCGCCGTGTCGCGCTGCGTACTTGCCTGACAGCATCCGGCATCCTGATCGCCTTTGCCGCCTTTGGCGAAGCCGTATTGGGGTTTGTGGGAATTTCGATGGAGGCCTTCAAAGTGGCAGGCGGTGCATTGCTGTTCCTGACGGCTTTGGACATGCTGTTTGAACGCCGAACGAAACGACGTGAAGACCGGGTCGAAGAGGAAGAGCACCCTGACCCTTCGGTCTTTCCCCTTGCCATCCCACTGGTCGCCGGTCCCGGCTCTATTGCGACTATAATCCTGCTTGCTGGTGAACATCCCGGCATTCAGGGCATCGCCGCCGCAAGCGCTGTCATGCTTGCAGTGATGGCTGTTGTTCTGTTGTTCTTCCTGTCCGGTGGTCTCATCGCGCGTTTTCTGGGCAAGACCGGCCTGAATGTTCTGACACGTTTGCTCGGCATGCTGCTGGCAGCACTGTCCGTTCAGTTCATCCTTGATGGCCTCAAAGCCTTTGGTTTTGCGTCATGAATCACCATATAGTGGCCAGGTTCGTAATTTCCGGGTGACGGTATGGATGGCTACGATTTCGGGCGTTTGACTTATCTGGTTCTGCTGGGTGCAGCCCTGCTGTTCTGGTTCATTACGCAAAATCGTCAGTCTTTGGGCAAGACGATGCAGCAGGTCATGGCCTGGGTTTTCATCTTCGTTGGTGTCATTGCCCTCGTTGGCCTGTGGGAGGATATTCGTTCCACCGTCAGCCCTGCTCCGCAAATGGCAGTGACAGGCAACACGATCGAGGTTCCCCGCTCCTTTGACGGACATTACTATCTTCCGATGCTGGTGAACGGTCAGCCCATTACTTTTCTTGTCGATACTGGTGCCAGCCAGATCGTGCTTAGCCCTCAGGACGCCAAGCGCATTGGTATCGATCTGGATCAGTTGAACTATTTCGGTCGCGCAGCAACTGCGAATGGTGTCGTTCGCACCGCTCCTGTGCGCCTGGACAGTCTGACGCTGGGTCCGATCACGGATAGCAACGTTTCTGCCTGGATTAACGAAGGTGACTTGAATCAGTCACTGCTGGGTATGGATTACCTGCACCGATTTTCCAACATTCAGTTTGCTGACGGCCGATTGGTTCTGTCTCGATAAGCAACTGACCTGTGCTTTAAGGCTCAATTTCCAATTGAGAACAAAAAGTGAACGATGTATCCTGACCACATGTCTGCACATCTTCTTGGCCGCAAACCCGCGCGTGAGGCGCCGGGGATTAAACTGCATAACGAGATCACATTGCAACTGGGTCGTGTGCATGAGGCCTGCGGACCTGCAAGGCGTAGCTTTGCCATGTGGCTGGCCAGCCAGACACAGAGAGAAGTTTTGTGGATTTCGCCAGCATGGGAGGTGGAGAAGCTGAATCCCGAAGGTATGGCCCCCTTTGCTGATCCGGCACGCTTCTTGTTTGCACGCGCTCAAAACGCTAAGGATTTATTGTGGTGTATGGAGGAGGCGCTGCGCAGCGGTGCAGTGCCTCTGATCATTTGCGATCTGCCAGAAGCCCCGGCCCTGACACCTGTTCGGCGGATGCATCTGGCGGCGGAACAGGGCGGAACGATGGGGCAAGCGCCGCTGGGCCTGTTGCTGACCCCCGGCGATGGTGGTGCGCAAGGGATCGAGACGCGCTGGCACATGGCCCCCACCTATCGAAACGAGGCTACCAGCTGGACTCTGACTCGTCGCCGCGCGCGTGCCCTGCCCCCCGCCACGTGGCTGGCCACCCAGACGGAACCTCGTGCCAGCCTGCAGGTCAAACAGATCACTACTGAAGATACGCCTGTATGACCGCATAAAGATCACAAAGATGAAGGAACTTGTGAATGGCCAAGACCTGCGCTGCGCCCTAGCGTTCAGGCATGGGCCAAACGATATCCACTCACCGCTATCCTAAGTCTCGCTCAACTGCCCAGCGAGGCCAAATACCCGAAAAAGAAGGCAGTAAAATAGCACTGTCCCGCCGAAGCGTGATCGCGGGCATAGCCTTGTTGCCCGTTGCGCAAGTCGCGCAGGCTGCTCTCAGCCCTTACGCTCTGGTTCCTTCCGGCACGACTGTTTCATTTTCATTCAATCTTTCCGGGGTCGCGCAGACCGGCACCATGCCAATTCAATCAGCAAACATCCGGATCGACACAAACCGCCTGCAAAACAGCCGGGTAGACGTCGTCATGAATGTTGCAAAGGCACGGACCAAATTACCCTTCGCACAGATGCCCATGCTGAGCCCGAGCGTTTTAGACGCGGCACGATTCCCAACAATCCGTTTTGTCTCGACCAAGATACAGCTGGGACCAGGGGGGCGTATCTCGAACGGGGCGAGCATCACCGGCAATGTCACCGTCCGCGGTGTCACCCGCCCCATTACCCTGCAGGCCAATCTGTACAGACAATCAGGTTCAGACGTGAAAGACCTTGATCGACTGTTCATTCACCTCAAAGGGGCGCTAAACCGGCATGATTTCGGCGCATCGGGCTATCCCGATCTGGTTCAGGATACCGTGGGTCTGAATATCCGTGCCGAGATCTTGCGCCAGACTTGACCCGTGATAGACAAAAAACGACGCGATAAAGTCGATTAGGTGCGCGCAACCCTGTGCGATACCGCCAAGCTGGGACCGTTATGCGCACGATCATTTCCTTTGCCGCCCTTTTTCTTTCTGTCATTCTGCTGCAGCTCTCGACGGGCGGCGTTGGACCACTGGATGCAATCTCGGGACTGACGCTTGAGTTTTCGACCGAACAGATCGGTCTGCTGGGGTCAGCACATTTTCTTGGCTTTTTCATCGGATGCTGGTGGGCACCGCGCCTGATGGGCAATGTCGGTCACTCGCGGGCGTTTGCTGTTTGCACGGCATTGGGTGCGATGGGGTTGATCGGACACACTCTGACCGACAACCCGTATATCTGGGCAGCGCTGCGTATCGCCTCAGGCACATGTGTGGCTGGCAGCTACACGGTGATTGAGGCGTGGCTGAACGCCAAAGTCACAAATGAAACACGCGGGCGTGCGATGGGCACCTATCGCATCGTCGATATGGGCGCATCTCTTGGGGCGCAGCTGATCATCGCCGTTCTGCCGCCTGCATCCTACGTTTCGTACAATCTGCTCGCCATATTGTGCTGCGCGTCACTTCTGCCTTTGACACTGACCCGCGCCAGCCAGCCCGAGACACCTGATGCGCCACGTCTGCGTCCGAAACTAGCATGGCACAGCTCACCATTGGCCGTTGCGGGCGTGATCGTCGCAGCGCTGAGTTCGGCTTCTTTCCGGATGGTTGGTCCGGTTTACGGACAGGAGGTCGGTCTGGGCGTGGATCAAATTGCCTTCTTCCTGGCATCCTTTGTTCTGGGTGGAGCCCTGGCCCAATATCCGATGGGCTGGCTTGCTGATAAATACGACCGTCGCTGGGTATTGATCTGGCTTTCAATTGCCGCAGTCCTGAGTTGCGGGATTACCATGGCCGCCAGCGGAACCGGCACGCTGGGTGTTATGCTCGCAGCCGGTCTGTTCGGCTTTACAACATTCCCAATCTTCTCGGTGTCCTCGGCGCACGCGAACGACTTTGCCACTACAGAACAACGGGTCGAGTTGTCGGCTGCCCTGATGTTCTGGTACGCATTGGGTGCTATCGCATCTCCCTACATCTCATCGACACTGATCCAGCAATTCGGCCCGGGCGCCTTGTTCGCTTTCGTAGCGCTGGGACATGTGTTCCTGATCATCTTTGGACTTGCGCGGATGCGATCACGTCCAACTCCGGAAGAGCGCACGAACTATGTCTACGCGCCCCGCACCTCCTTCACGATCGGTCGATTGTTGAAACGCTCTCGTGAGGGCAGATAAAAAAAGGGCCGGGATAATCCCGGCCCCTTCATCTTAGTGTTCGGTCCGTGGTTTCTCTTCAACCACCTCGGCCTCTTCCACTTGTTCTACCGATGGTTCAAGCGCGCCGTTGACGATTCCGCCAACGCCCTGCTCCATCGACAGACCCAGCTCTTCACCCAACTTCTTGAGCGCTGGCATCTGAACCGCCATTCCCATGATCGAGTCCAATGCCTGGTTGACCACTGGCTTGTCACCGTTCGACGCAGCACCACCGCCATTTGCCCCACCGATGCCACCAACCTGATGGATCTTGATCGAGTCGATCTTTTCGGCCGGTTTGACCATTTCCGCGATGATCGAAGGCATGGTTTCGATACGTGCCATATCAACCTTCATCCGGATCTGATCCACTGACAGCGCATTGTCTGCCTCAACGATCGCACGCTTACCCTCCGCTTCGGCCAGCATGTCGTTCTTCTTCGCCTCGGCGCGGATGTTAAGCGCGTCCGCTTCGGCTTGCGCTTCCTCACGACGGGCTTCGGCACGGTCAGCAGCAGCCTCTTTCTCGGCCTGCGCAGACAGACGGATCGCTGTCGCCTGACGCTCGGCCTCACGAGTCGCTTCGATCAGAACGATCTGCTTCTGACGCTCGGCCTCAGCCACCTGACGCGCTGTTGCCACAGCTTCGGTCGCCTTTGTCGCCTCAGCACGGGCCAGATCAGCAGATGCACGCGCGCGGCTTTCCTCTTCGGATTTCTGCGCGATGATGATCTGACGCTCCTGCTCGGCGACTTCGATTTCGCGTTCTTTGGCGATCTCCGCATCGCGGATTTTACGCTCACGCTCGATTTCGGCCGCGCGAATGGCTTCTTCACGGGCGATCCGGGCTCGCTCAGTTTCCCGAACCGAGTCTTCGGTCCGTGCAGCAATCTCAGCCTCTTGCGCCACGCGCAGGGTTTCGACCTTCTGCGTCTGTTCGATCCGCGCCTGTGCCTCATCCTGCTCAATCAGCAGTTTCTGGCGTTCTGCTTCCATCGCGGCGCGACGCACCTCGACCTCGGCTTCAGCATCAATCTGCGCACGCTCTTTCTTGGACACGGCGATCACTTCGGCCAGCTTACGCATACCCACGGCGTTAAAGGCGTTATTCTCGTCCAGAGCTTCAAACGGTGTCTGGTCCAGTGCGGTCAGTGAAACGGATTCCAGCGACAAACCGTTCTTCAGCAAGTCTTCGGACACTGCATTCTGCACTTCCTGAACAAAGTCAGCACGGTTTTCATGCAGACCGTCCATGGTCATCTGAGCAGCAACAGCGCGCAGACCGTCGATCAGCTTACCTTCGATCATCTCGCGCAGTTGCTCGACGTCGAATGTGCGGTCGCCGAGCGTTTGGGCCGCGCGGGCGATGCCCTCTTCTGTGGCCATGACCGAGACATAGAACTCAACGCCTACATCGACACGCATACGGTCTTTGGTGATCAGAGCAGCCTCGCCACTGCGCTGAACCTCAAGACGCAGCGTCTTCATGTTGACTGGGCTGACTTCATGCAGCAGCGGTACGATGATTACGCCGCCATCCATGATGACTTTCTTTCCGCCTGCACCGGTTTTTACGAGACTGATCTCTCGGGTCGCGCGTTTGTAAAGACGGCCAAGCACAAGACCAATAAACAAGAGTACCGCTAAAATGGTCACAACTGTGACGGCAAGGAATGGAAGTTCCATGCAATATCCTCCGTGATGGGGTTAGAAATTTTGGTTATTCAGACAAGCCGACCAGAACGAACCGGTCGCGCCGTCGATCGCGCAGCACAAGCACTTCGGTGCCCTGAGCCAGCGCATCCTTGTCCTGCAACGGCTCGGCGCGCAGGTAGTGCGAATTGCCAAATCGGTCAGTCACGCGAACTTCTGCCGGACGGCCCCTTGCGGCGGTGCCTTGGGTTACGACACCACGGCGGCGGGCCAGCATCCGTTCGGACATAGCCTCGGTTTCAGTTTTGGGCAGCAGGCGAGCGAATACTCCGCCGAACCCACGCGCAAACCAAAGGCCAAATGCACCTGCAGGAATTGCCGCTATCCAGGATGGCAGGTCAAAGCCCACCAGATCACGCAGCGCCAGTTGCAGACCCATACCGCTCAGGCCGAATCCGGCCAATAGAACGACAAGCCAGATCATGAAGGGCATCTTTCCGATGCCCAACCAACCGAACGGACCAACCGAAGCGGCTTCGGGCGCTTCGACCTCAACCTCGGCCAATTCGAAATCGCCCAGATCGACATCAGCATCGATATCCAGGTCGAAATCACCGACATCCAAATCAGGGGCGTCGACCATGTCCAGATCGGCTTCCGCCTCGCCCGCCAACAGACTTCCACCCAGCAGTAATGCGATCAGTTCCAACGCAAGAAGGCCGAACAGAAGCGCAAGCGCCATTGTAAAGGGCACAAAAGCACCCTCTAGTAGAAAGTCGAACATCAGCAGGTTGTTCCTATTTTGGTATACATCGGTATACATTTTAGATGGGAAGTCATGACGAAAATTCAAGAGGTTGTGATTCTAAACTTCAACCTATGGGTATTGTGGGGGTCATTCAGGTTGCAATCTGTAATCCCGTATCCAGTGAATTTTTCACTGTGTCGCTGCTTAAAGTAACATCTGTGCCAAAGCCGGGCTTTTGCTGGCCGGTCACATAAGGTAGACGGGCGCGCAGACAGTTACGCGGATACGGAACATGGCTCGAATTCTCATTACCTCGGCGATCCCCTATATCAACGGGATCAAACACCTCGGCAACCTGATCGGCTCGCAATTGCCTGCTGATCTGTACGCGCGTTACCAACGTGGCCGGGGGAACGAGGTCATGTTCCTTTGCGCTACCGACGAACACGGCACCCCAGCTGAACTTGCGGCTGCGAAAGCGGGCAAGCCTGTCGCAGAATATTGTGCCGAGATGTATGGCATTCAGGCGGACATCGCCAATCGCTTTGGCCTGAGCTTCGATCACTTCGGTCGTTCATCCAGCGATCAGAACAAGAAGCTGACACAGCATTTCGCAGGCAAGCTGGACGACGCAGGACTGATCCGCGAAGTCACCGAGAAACAGGTCTATTCCAACGCCGACGGCCGCTTTCTGCCTGACCGTTATATCGAGGGCACCTGCCCCAATTGCGGTTATGACCGTGCACGCGGAGACCAGTGCGAGAACTGCACTAAGCAGCTGGACCCGACCGACCTGATTGAGCCGCGTTCAGCCATTTCGGGCTCGACCGATCTGGAAGTGCGTGAAACCAAACATCTGTATCTGCGTCAATCCGCTATGAAGGATCAGCTGGACGCGTGGATCGACAGCAAAACCGACTGGCCGATCCTGACCACCTCGATCGCCAAGAAATGGCTGCATGACGGTGACGGCCTGCAGGATCGTGGGATTACCCGCGATCTGGACTGGGGTGTTCCAGTTAAGAAAGGCGATCAGGATTGGCCCGGAATGGAAGGCAAAGTCTTCTACGTCTGGTTCGACGCCCCCATCGAATACATCGCTTGCGCCAAGGAATGGGCCGACGCCAACGGCAAAACTGACGCCGATTGGGAACGCTGGTGGCGGACCGACAAAGGTGCAGATGACGTGCGCTATGTTCAGTTTATGGGCAAAGACAACGTGCCCTTCCACACTCTGAGCTTCCCAGCCACCATCTTGGGATCGGGCGAGCCGTGGAAGTTGGTCGATCACCTCAAATCGTTCAACTACCTGAACTATGACGGCGGCCAGTTCTCGACCTCTCAGGGCCGCGGCGTTTTCATGGATCAGGCGCTGGAGATTCTGCCCGCCGATTACTGGCGCTGGTGGCTGCTCAGCCATGCCCCCGAGAGCAGCGACAGCGAGTTCAACTGGGAGAACTTCCAACAGTCGGTGAACAAAGACCTTGCGGACGTTCTGGGCAACTTCGTTAGCCGGATCACCAAGTTCTGCCGGTCGAAATTTGGTGAAGCTGTCCCCGAGGGTGGTGCTTATGGCGAGCGTGAGCAAGCCCTGATCGACGAACTGACCAAACGCGTCCGCGCCTACGAGGGGCATATGGAAGCGATGGAAGTTCGTAAATCGGCGCAGGAACTGCGGGCAATCTGGGTCGCGGGCAATGAATACCTTCAGGCCGCAGCGCCCTGGTCGACCTTCAAGGAAGATCCTGTACAGGCCGCTGCGCAAGTGCGCCTGGGCCTGAACCTGATCCGCCTTTACGCAGTACTGAGCGCACCGTTCATTCCCGAAACCTCGGCCCGGATGCTAAGCGCGATGAATACCCTGGACACCAGCTGGCCGGACGATGTTGCCGCCGCACTGTCCGCCCTGCCCCCCGGCCACGAGTTTGCTGTGCCGGATGTGCTATTCGCAAAAATCACGGATGAGCAGCGTGAGGAATGGCAAAGCCGATTTGCCGGTCAGCGCAGCTAAGTTCGGACAAGAGTAAAAGCAAATGTGGGGGTCGTTCAGACCCCCTTTTTTTTGTTCAAGGGTATAGCACAGAGGTCAATGCCTCGTGTCGGCACGAGCTTAAGTCTGCCAACCTGCGGGGAAATCTGCGCAATCTCTTGTACAACTACAAATTCAAATGCTTGAGATATGACTGCAAAACAGCCATCCTGCCTTAGAATTCCGTCGACTCGGCTCTTCGATAACTCCGCTTCGACGCAACGACTGTAGTTTGAACGAGGCAATTGCCATGTCCCTTGCATTGAAGCATTCAACTTCCTCTTATAACGGCGCGATCATGACATTGTTCAGACGCGCCGCAGTACTTTCCTGCATCGGATTGGCGCAACCGGTTTTGGCGCAAGACCAAAGCGATGCTCCTCCACCCAAAGTTTCAATTGCCGCAGCTTACTCTGAGGAGATTACCGACGAAGCCGTTTTCATCGGACGTGCAGAGGCTATCGACAAGGTCGACATCGTTGCCCGTGTGAGCGGCTTTTTGGAAAGCCAGAATGTCGATGACGGCGCTTTGGTCAAAGAAGGCGATCTGCTTTTTACGATCGAACCCGACCTGTACGAGGCCAACCTTGAGGCGCGCAAAGCAGATCTGGACCGCGCCGAAGCAAATCTGGAACTGGCCAAAGTCGATCTTGCCCGAAAAGAAGAACTCTACAAGCGCGACGCAACCCCGGAATCCGAGCGCGACATCGCGCGGGCAAACGAACTTGTTGCCGAGGCCGAAGTCAAAGCAGCAAATGCTGCCATCCAGCAAGCACAGCTGGATTTGAGCTATACGGAAATTCACGCGCCATTCGATGGACGCATCGGTCGGGTCGCTACCAGTGTTGGTGATGTGGTCGGCCCTACTAATCCACCTCTGGTCAATCTGGTCAGCGAAGCCCCGATTTATGTGAATTTCTCACTGAACGAAAAGCAATTCACGTCGGTTCTTGAGCAATACGGAGAGAGCGCGGCGTCGCTGGCGGAAAGCAACAAAAGCCCCAACGTTCATGTGACATTGCCCAACGGTACCGAACTGGACGAAACGGGCCGTATCGTGTTTGTCGACAACCGCATCGACCCGCTGACCGGCGCAATTACTGTGCGGGCTGAGTTTGACAACGCGCAGCGCTTGATCATCGACGGAGCTTTCCTGAGCGTTGGTATCGAAGCGCTGGAGCCGACACTGCAAGTCCTTATTCCTCAAGCCGCCCTGCAACGTGATCAGCGGGGTGAATTCGTGCTGGTCGTAAATGATAAGCAGATGGTTGAACAACGCTACATCACCACCGGCGACACAGTGGGCTCTGCCGTAATTGTTGCCGATGGCCTGCGTGAGGGCGAAAGCGTAATCGTCGAAGGGCTACAGCGCGTACGTCCCGGCGTAGCGGTGGACGCGGTCGTCGCTTCTGAGCAGCCGGGAGAATAATTGATGTTCTCTGCCCTGTTTATCAGCCGGCCTAAGCTGGCGCTTGTTATCTCACTTGTTCTGACAATCATGGGCGGCATCGGCTATCTGGTACTGCCCGTTGCCCAGTTCCCTGACATCACCCCGCCTGTGGTAAGCGTAACAACCACCTATACCGGGGCGAACGCTGAAACCGTTGAAAACACGGTCGCCGCGCCGATTGAGGCGCAGGTCAACGGTGTGGACGACATGATTTACATGACGTCTACCTCGTCAGACAACGGTTCCTACTCTCTGAACATCACGTTCGAAGTAGGCACCGACCCTGATATCGCCTCGGTGAACGTGCAGAACCGTGTGGCGCAAGCCATGTCGTCCCTGCCTAGCGAAGTGACTGCTTCAGGCGTTGTGACGCAAAAGGCGTCGACCAACATGCTGTTGCTGGTCACACTGACCTCGCCGAATGGCACCTATGACAGTGTATTCCTGTCGAACTATGCGTCCATCAACCTGAAGGATGCGCTGGCGCGTGTTCAGGGCGTTGGTAAAGCGGACGTTCTGACCAATCTGGAATACGCCATGCGGATCTGGATGGACCCGGACAAGATGGCGGCCCTATCGATCACACCTGGGGACGTCATCAACGCTATTCGGGAACAAAACATCGAAGTGTCTGCCGGTTCCATTGGCGCTCCTCCGGTACCTGAAGGACAAACATTCCAATACACGATCAAGACCAAAGGGCGTCTGACATCTGCGACCGAGTTTGGTGACATCGTGATAAGGACAGGTGACGCTGGCTCAATCGTACGTGTCCGGGACATCGCCAGAGTCGAGCTTGGTGCCGAGTATTATGCAGCATCGGGATATTTCGAAAGTGTTCCTGCCACAGTTATCGGCATTTATCAGGCCCCCGGCGCCAATGCACTTGCAGTGTCCGACCGCGTTCAAGCCGAGCTGGAGCGTCTGTCTCGCGCCTTCCCAACTGACGTTGAATACAAGGTCCCGTTCAATACCACGGACTTTGTCGAGCAATCGTTGAATGACGTTGTCACAACCCTGATACTGACGTTCATTCTGGTGATTTCGGTCGTGTTTGTATTCTTGGGCAGTTGGCGCGCGACCATCATTCCCGCGGTTGCGATCCCGGTATCACTGATCGGTACGTTTGCATTCCTGCTGCTGTTTGGAATGTCGCTCAATACGATCTCATTGTTCGCTCTGGTTCTGGCCATCGGTATCGTGGTGGACGACGCCATTGTTGTGGTTGAAAACGTTGAACGCATCATTGCAGATGAAGGTCTGCCACCGGCCGAAGCAACTCGTAAGGCAATGGGCCAAATCACCGGGCCCGTGATCGCGACCACACTGGTTCTGCTGGCTGTGTTCGTGCCGGTCACCTTCATGCCCGGCATTTCGGGACGGCTTTATTCGCAGTTCGCCGTCACGATCTCGACCGCAGTTGTGATCTCATCGATCAACGCTCTGACACTCTCTCCTGCCTTGTGCGGACTGGTGCTGCAAGCACGGTCCGGCCCTCCTAAAGGGCTGTTGGCTGTGTTCGAAGGTTTCATCGGGTCAATGCGCAGCGGTTATGTGGCCATCGTCCGGAAATTGCTGATCATACCCATCGTCTCGCTTGGGATCATTGCAGCCTTCGCATTCGGTGGCGTGACCATCATGTCCAATACATCCAGCGGCTTCCTCCCGCTTGAGGACAACGGTTATCTGTTCGTCGACATCCAGTTGCCGGATGCTGCCACACTGGAACGGACCGAGTTGGTTTCGGCACGGGTTGATGAACAGATCCAACAGATCCCGGGCGTTTCGAGTACCGTTTTGATCAACGGTTTCTCATTGCTGAACGGGACCATCACCAATGGTGCGGCAATCTTTGTAAACCTCGAAAACTGGGATGATCGGCAGGAGGAAGATCTAAGTGCCGATGCCATCCTTGGTAAGGTTCTGGCAATTGCCAACGGAGAGTCCGCAGCTTCCATTGTCGCGTTCAACCCGCCCCCGATTCAGGGTCTCGGTATGTCTGCTGGCGTTGAAATGGAGGTTCAGCAAACCGGTGGTGGTACGCCTCAGGATCTTGCCTCAGCCGTTGGTTCCTTCGTTTATGCAGCGAACCAGCGTCCAGAGATCGGTCAGGCCTATACGACCTTCCGCGCAAACGTTCCGCAGCTGTTCGTCGATCTGGATCGTGAGAAAGCAAAGACGCTTCAGGTGTCCGTGGCTGAGATCTTCCAGACAATGCAGGCGCAACTGGGTTCCTACTACGTCAACGACTTCAACCTGTTTGGCCGCGTCTATCGCGTGATGATCCAGGCGGAAGGCTCTTATCGCGACAATGTCGAGGATATTTCAAACCTCTATGTACGTTCGACAAAAGGTGAGATGGTTCCTCTTGGGACGTTGATCGATGTTGAGAATGTACTGGGTCCGGTTCTGCTGAAACGGCACAACCTGTTCCGTTCTGCGACGGTAACCGCCGTCCCAGCAGAAGGGTTGTCGACAGGCGACGCGATCAGCGTAATGACGGAAGAGTCTGCAACCGCCCTGCCCCCTGGATATGCCTTTGAGTGGACCGGGACCGCTCAGCAGCAGCTGGCATCGGGTGGTCTGGTTGTTGTGATCCTCGGTCTGGCGATCCTGTTCGGGTATCTGTTTCTTGTCGGCCAATACGAAAGCTGGACCATGCCGGTGTCGATCCTGCTATCGGTGATCGTGGCCCTATTCGGGGCTGTCTCAGCGGTTGCGATCGTCGGAAGTGACATCAACCTCTATACGCAGATCGGTATGATCATGCTTGTGGGACTGGCGTCCAAGAACGGGATTCTGATCGTCGAGTTCGCGATGGAGCAACGTGCTCATGGCCTCTCCATCAAAGACGCCGCGGCCGAGGCTGCGCATCAGCGTTTCCGTGCGGTTATGATGACGGCTCTGTCGTTCCTGCTGGGCGTTGTTCCGCTGCTGGCTGCCAGTGGCGCGGGTGCCGCCAGCCAAAAGGCCATCGGTGTGGCCGTATTCGGCGGCATGCTGGCTGCAACGTTGTTTGGCGTCATTCTTGTCCCCGTACTTTATGCGGTAATGCAGGGGATGCGCGAATGGCTGAAAGGCGGCAACAAGGGCTCTGGTCCTTCCGAAGAAGCCGCTTAAAGCGCAGGAGTAGAACGCCAAACGCCCCGCGAAATTCGCGGGGCGTTTTCTTTTGTCTGGCTCAGCTTACTGGGCAGCTGCAACGGCTTTGATGTGATGCTCGTCCATCCATGCCTGAATTCTTGCTATCTGCTCCTGACCCAACCGCAATCCCAGCTTGTTGCGCCGCCAGACGACATCGTCCGCTGTCCGCGCATATTCCTTGTCCATAAGCCAT
Organism: Roseibium sp. RKSG952; assembly: GCF_009711355.1. Classification (NCBI taxonomy): domain Bacteria; kingdom Pseudomonadati; phylum Pseudomonadota; class Alphaproteobacteria; order Hyphomicrobiales; family Stappiaceae; genus Roseibium; species Roseibium sp. RKSG952. The sequence goes on from NZ_SMMF01000937.1 coordinate 79,140, forward strand.
TCCAGCTCACGAGCGGTAAGCGTCGCACCAAAATCTTCACCCAGATCCCCGGCAGTTCGCGCGTTACCCAAAACTGACCGCGCCTCAGTGCCATAAGCACGGATCAATCGGTTCGCCCAGAATTGGTCAAGAAAGCCGTAGTCGGTTAGAAGGTCATTCGTCAGCTGCGCGACACCATCAACGGGAAAGTCGCCGCCTGGCAAAGAAACGCCCGCCGTCCAAGGGCCGGGCAAGTTGGGGAAATGTTCGGCTATTTTCTCCAGCGCACTTTCAGCCAGGCGACGATAGGTCGTGATCTTGCCACCAAACACGTTTAGCACCGGCGCCCCGCCAGCAGAATCTACCTTCAGCGTATAATCGCGGGTGGCCGCTGTCGCGCTATGTGCCCCGTCGTCATACAGCGGGCGAACACCAGAATAGGTCCACACGATATCTTCGCGTGTAACAGGGCGCTCAAAGTATTTTGTTGCAAAGGCACACAAATAGTCCTGTTCTGCTTCGGTACAAACCGGTGGTTCAGAGGGATTCTCGTGATCCTGATCGGTCGTGCCGATAAGGGTGAAATCCTGCTCATACGGGATTGCAAAGATTATGCGACCATCCTCACCCTGAAAGAAATAGCACTTGTCGTGATCGAACAGCTTATGGGTCACGATATGGCTGCCACGAACCAACCGAACGCCCTCGCGCGAATTCACGCGGATTTTGGACTGGATGATGTCGCCTACCCAAGGGCCACCCGCGTTGATCAGCATCCGGGCACGAACCAGGCGTGTATCGCCGCTGTTCTTATCAAGAATAGTCACATGCCACAGATCATCGACGCGCTCAGCGGATTGTACTTCGGTACGCACCAGAATCTCTGCGCCGCGAGCTTCTGCATCCCGTGCATTCAGAATGACTAACCGTGAATCCTCGATCCAGCAATCGGAGTATTCATAAGCAGTTTCAAACTTGTTCTGCAACGGAGCGCCTTCGGGTTCTTTCCGCAGATCAAGTGATTTGGTGCCTGGTAATATTTTTCTGCCGCCAAGATGGTCGTAAAGAAACAGTCCCAAACGGATCAACCAAGCCGGGCGCCGACCATGCATCCAAGGCATAACGGTGCTCAACAAACGCGAAGTCGGTGTATGCGAGTCAAACCGCATGTCGTCGTGGTAAGGCAGAACGAACCGCATTGGCCAGCTGATATGGGGCATCGCGCGCAACAGAGTTTCCCGTTCAATCAATGCCTCACGTACAAGCCGAAACTCGAAATATTCGAGGTAACGAAGACCACCATGAAACAACTTGGTTGATGCCGAAGACGTTGCTGAAGCCAGATCGTTCATCTCGGCCAACGTGACTGACAATCCGCGACCAGCTGCATCGCGTGCGATCCCGCATCCGTTGATCCCACCGCCGATAATGAAAAGGTCGGTAATTCGGGTATCTGGCTGTTCCATGGAACTCGATTCTTCTGTTGAGAGAGGTCGAGGGCATTAACCCTACGCACATTCGTATCGTCAACTTGTATTTTCGCTTTTATTCGCTTTCATGAGTGCAAGCATCAGATCGAAAATACCTGAACGAGCTTTCAGATTAGCATCTGGATCGATCTAGGCCATCAAATCGCTCGCTGTAGTGACGAAACAAATCATTGAATTATTCTGAGAAAAGAACAAAAACGAACAGGTGAATGTTTCACCGGAGCCCTACATGTCCCTTTCCTTTCGCCAGTCCGACATTCTGGAAATCGCCAAGCAACACGGACGCGTCGCGGTCGAAGAGCTGGCGGACAAGTTTGGCGTAACTGTCCAGACCATCCGCCGTGATCTTTCAGAGCTTTCGGAGGCCGGCAAGCTGGATCGGGTTCACGGAGGCGCGGTCCTGCGATCTGGTGTCTCGAATATTGGGTATGAAGATCGTCGCGAACTGAATGAAGATGCTAAATCGCGGATTGCAGCGAAATGTGCAGCCGATATCCCGGATGGCGCTTCGATCTTCATGAACATTGGCACGTCGACCGAAGCTGTCGCGAGGCAGTTGCTGAACCATAAAAACCTGATGGTCGTGACGAACAATATGAACGTCGCCAACATACTG
>NZ_SMMF01000510.1:0-1473 GCF_009711355.1 Roseibium sp. RKSG952
CAATGCCAGCCTGACCAACACCGGAACGATTTCCAGCATCAATGGCCAGGCCATTCTGGTGGATGGCGCCAATGCGGAGTTGAGCCTCTCGGATGCCGGACAAATCCGCGGATCGATTTCCTTTACCGATCCGGAAAGCGCGAGTTTCGCTGTCACTGCCGACCGCACCACGATCATCGGCTTTGAAACCTTGCCAGGGACAATTCACAGCGGCTCCCTGCAGTCTGTTTCCTACGGATCCAGTGTGCTGGTGGTCGATCCGGACGATTTTGCCACAAACACGGATGCGCCGACCTTCAACGCCCTGACGCGCGAAGTTTCCGGCACCATCGAAGCGCAACTGGAAGCAGGCCGTCTGGCACCGTCAGGCTACACCGCGACCAATGGCACCCATGAAAGTCCGGCCGCTTCCGGCCGCCGGTTTTGGGGAACGCCCTTTGGCGGTGCCCTGTCCCGCTCCGGCAACGACGGATTTGACTACACATTTGGCGGTGCCATGGCCGGTGCCGATCAGGTATTTTCAGACGGTTTGCGCGGCGGCCTCACCGGCGGTTTTTCCATCGGGCACACGGACAGCAACAATGATGTCCAAAGCGCCAGCAGCTACAGTCTGTTTGCCGGTGGCTACCTGACGCGGAACTGGGGACCGACATTTGCCGACTTCAGCCTCGTCGGCGGATATCTGAACAGCTCCGAAGACGTTACCGTGGCCAGCACGTCCGCGGCCAGCGGAGAAGATGTCATTTCACTGGACTATAACTACCTGTTCGCGTCTCCGACAGCACGGATCGGCCATGCGTTTGCCGCTGGCAACGGCGTTCTGACCCCGAGCCTGCGCCTGCGCTATTCCGGCCTTGTCCAGACAGGCGATGCCCGTGACGGTTCAACCGGCCTCACCGTTTCGGACCGCGCCCTTCAGGTGCTCGAATTGCGCGGTCAGGCGGGATATGACTTCGACCCGGTCGCTGGCATGAACGGCACCTGGCACCTCGGTTTCAAGGCAGGCGTCGATGGCATCTTCACTTTGGATGACAGCCTTGACGGCAGTCTGGCCGGCACGGCGCTCGACCTCGCCACCAGCTCGGACGAAGCGATTGTGCGCGGCTTTGCCAAGGCAAATGCTGTCTGGCAGGCAAGCAACGGGATGCAAGTGATCAGCAGCATTGAAGGCGGCTATGACAGTGCCGACACCTTGTCGGCCTCCATGCGCCTCGGCTTTACCGCCAACTTCTGATCGCCTGCACCTTCACTTGGTGTGCGGAGCCGTTCAATCCGAACGGCTCCGCAGCCGGATTTGGCATTGTCAGATCGAGGCGCCTGTTTTGGGGCCTCTCTTCAGACTTTCCGGTAAATCCTCGGCCGGACGATGTGGACTGCAGTCAGGGCCGCCAACGTTGCCCCGATCGCAGCCAAACACAGCAGCCACTTGGAAACGGGTTCCATCGGGTAGTGTCAAAGATCTTTCGCACTTTT
>NZ_SMMF01000462.1:0-1143 GCF_009711355.1 Roseibium sp. RKSG952
ATACCAAGTCTCAGATGAAGTGACTCATATTTGTGCTTTCGGTTTGGGCGCGAATATGATTCCAAATGGCAAACGAGAGGATTTTGCCATGGGAGCCGCGATTTCGCTTCGAGATGACTTTGATGGATGCGACCTTCGGCAGTTGGCGAAGAATTGCCGGGATGCCAAGCAGACACGCCGCTTGCTTTCACTTGCCGTTATTTATGATGGCAGGAGCCGTACGGATGCGGCTCGCACGGGTGGTGTGACGCTTCAGATCATTCGAGATTGGGTGTTGCGTTTCAATGCTGCTGGTCCCGATGGTCTGAAGGATGCGCCCAAGACCGGTCGCCCCTCAAAACTAGACGAACATCAGCGGCGTGCGTTGATCGAGATTGTCGAACGCGGTCCGTATCCCTCGGTGGAGGCAGTGGTACGTTGGCGACTGAAGGATCTTTGCGCGTGGATCCTGTCCGAATTTGGCATTGCTATTGACGAGTGTACCGTATCACGCGAGTTGAAGAACGCTGGATATCGGCGTTTGACCGCCCGCCCGCAGCATCCCGCTCAAAACGAGTTTGCCGTCGAGGATTTTAAAAAAACTTCCCAACCGAACTGGCGGAAATCCGCAATCGACTTGAAAGCAACACGCCGATAGAGGTTTGGTTTCAGGATGAAGCACGCGTGGGGCAGAAAACCAAACTCACAAGGCGATGGGCCAAGCGGGGGACAAGGCCCCGTGCCCCCAAGGATCAGCGGACAAAATCAGCCTGGATATTTGGGGCCATCTGTCCGGCGCGCGGTGTCGGCGCCGCGCTCATTCTTCCCAAATGCAACACCATGGCCATGCAGTTGCACCTTCAGGAAATCTCGTCACAAGTTGCTCCTGGAGCCCATGCCGTTGTCATTCTTGATCAGGCCGCCTGGCACATGTCGGCCAAACTCGAAATCCCGGACAATATCACGCTTCTACCATTGCCACCGAGATCACCCGAATTGAACCCGGTCGAGAACCTCTGGCAGTTCATGCGCGACAACTGGCTCTCAAACCGAGTCTTCAAATCCTACGAACAAATCGTCGATATATGCTGCCGTGCATGGAAAAGGTTGACTGATCAGCCATGGAAAATAATGTCCATCGGACTGCGAGAGTGGGCGCATCGG
>NZ_SMMF01000078.1:0-240 GCF_009711355.1 Roseibium sp. RKSG952
TTGCCGCGCGAGCGGCTTCGTCCAAGGTCCGCATCGCGATCCTTGAGACGAGGCGCAGCGAATGACCGAAGACGACATCCGCCTGTGTTGATCTCTCTCGCCTCCAAAGACTAAGCCCCTGACAGGCTCGGGGGATCGGGTGTGATTGTTCATACTAATAAATATCAATGGGTTAGATGTGGAGAAGGTTCGACACCAGTCCGGTCCCCACCGCCACTTGCCCTTGAAAAAAGTTTCTCC
>NZ_SMMF01000782.1:0-8956 GCF_009711355.1 Roseibium sp. RKSG952
ACACACTCAGCTTCGGTTCGACAGGGCCTTCATGGTTAGGCAGGCTCACCGGTGCAGTGCCTCCGCACCACCGGGCAAGACAAAGCGGTCCATTGGCACTTCAGCGATAGAAGTGATCTCCACCAGTAGTCTCGGATCGTAAAGCGCACTGACTTCCAGTGTGGTCGTGACGGGGAACGGCGGCTTGAAGAAGCTGTTTCGAATGGCACCGCAACCCATGAAGCCCTTGATGTCGGTCGTGAATTGTTGCAGGGACACAACATCACTCATCTTGCCGCCGACCGACACCAGACTGTCGGATATGTTCTGCAGCACTTGCCTGACCTGGACCTCCATCTCTCCTTCGCCGATGACTTCACCATCGGTCCCAAGCGCAACCTGCCCCTTGAGAAAGACCAGCTGCCCGCTACCCGTGACGACCAATTGAGAGAACGCGCCAAAAGGCTGCCAGATATTCGGCGGATTGTAACTGCTGGCCAATTCGCCCTCCTCATGCGTCCACAAAAGCGAAACCGGCCGGCCACCCGCCCGGTTGTCACCTTGCCTGCTCCCCGTTTTAGGCACCATTGCCGGCAACCGGCAACCGGAAAACTTCACCTACGAAACACTCTGATACTCCGCCTTGTAGACATGCGCCTCGATCAGCTGTTTCAGATCACCGGGGCGGTCGATCCGGGCAAGGCCGAGATCGAACACCTTGCCGCTGACCCTTGCAGCCGTCTCGATGGACGTTGCCAGAATGTCCGCCTGGGGCGGGAACAGGCAGCCCTGATCGAGCAGGTCCTGCGGCACCTGATCGGCGACCGCCCGCGCTGCCTCTATGAAGAGCTCATCCGGCACCCGCGTTGCCCTGGTCGCATAGACGGCCATGGCGACGGCCGGAAAGACATAGAGGTTGTTGGCCTGTCCGGGCAGATAGGTCCTTGCCCCCAGATGCACCGGCGGGAACTGCACACCGGCCGCGTAGATCGCGCTGCCCTTCGACCATTTGTAAGCCTCTTCCGCCGTGCATTCGGCATGTTCGGTCGGGTTCGACAGGGCAAAGATCACCGGCCGCGCATTCACGTCCGCCATGGTTTCCACCACCTCTTGCGTGAACAGCCGCCCGACTGTGCTGACACCGATCAGGGTGGTGGGTCTGGTGCTCTTCAAAGACGCCACCAGATCCCGCGAAGGGGCATGTTCATGGGCATAGGGCTTCTGGAAATCGAACAGGTCCGTGCGCGACTGCTCCAGAAGGCCGTGTTCGTCGAACATGGAAATCCGGCTGCGGGCCTCGTCTTCCGAAAGGCCTTCATTGACCATTTCGCTGACCATCAGATTGGCGAGCCCGATACCGGCCGATCCCGCCCCAACAAAGAAGATCCGCTCGTCCTTGAGGCTGCCGCCCTTGATCTTCAGTGCATTGATCAGTCCGGCAAGCGCAATCCCGGCCGTGCCCTGGATGTCGTCATTGTAACAGCAGACCTTGTCCCGGTAGCGCGCCAGCAGATGCACCGCATCGCTGCCGGTCCAGTCCTCGAAATGGAGGCAACAGTCCGGGTAACGTTTTTGCACGGCCTCGACAAACTCGTCGACAAATGCGTAGAGCTCGGCCGTATCCGGGCGGCGGCGGCGCAGGCCGACATAGAGCGGATCGTTAAGCACTTCCTCGTTGTTGGTTCCGGCATCAAGGAACATTGGCAGGAGATGTTGCGGCGGGACACCGGCGGCGGCAGTGTAAAGCTGCAACTTGCCGATAGGAATGCCCATACCGTTGGCGCCGATATCGCCCAGCCCCAGAATGCGTCCGCCATTGGTGACACAGATGAAGCGCACATCCGTGTCCGGCCAGTGCGACAGCGCCTCGTCGACCTTTCCCTTCGTGTCTATCGACAGATACACGCCGCGGGTCCGGCGCATGATATGGCTGAACTTGAGACAGGCCTCGCCGATGGTCGGATCGTAGACAATCGGCAGGAAGCGTACGGGATCGGACATGATCAGCCTGAAGAACAGGGTCTCGTTGGTGTCCGCAAGTCCGGCCAGATAGACAAACCGGTCAATGTCGCTGTGCTTGTGCCCCAGCTGCATCAGGGCGCGCTGGACCTGATCGTCAATCGTCTCGACCACATCCGGCAACAGCCCGGTCAGGCCGTATTTTTCCCGCTCCTCCATGGAGAAGGCGGTGCCCTTGTTGGTTCTGGGATTTTGAAGCAACTCGATTCCGGTAAGCAGATGCTGTGAATGTGTCATGCCAAACCTCGCGGACAGGATTGCGCTTGTTGTTCAAAGAGACGGGTGCACCATTTTTTTCGGGTCGACGATCCGGTCGAATTCGGCTTCGTCGACATAGCCGAGCTCGAGACAGGCCTGGCGCAGGCTGAGATCGTGATCAAAGGCGTGATGGGCTGCGTGGCTCGCCTTGTCGTAGCCGATCACCGGGCTGAGTGCGGTCACCAGCATCAGCGAGTTTTCGACATAACGGGCGATCTGCTTGCCGTTCGGCACCGTCCCGTCGACCAGATATTTCGCAAAATTCCGGCAGCCGTCGCCGAGGATCCGGATCGACTGCAGGATCGCGTTGATCATCACCGGCTTGTAGACATTCATTTCCAGATAACCGCTTGCCCCGCCAATCCCGACCGTCACGTCATTGCCCATTACCTGGGCCGCGATCATCGCCAGCGCCTCGCACTGGGTCGGATTGACCTTGCCCGGCATGATCGAGGAGCCCGGCTCGTTGGCGGGAATGGCCAGTTCGTTGAAGCCGCAGCGCGGGCCGCAGGACAACAGCCGGATGTCGTTGACGATCTTGTAAAGCGCGACGGCCAGCGTCTTGAACGTGCTGTGCAGCATCACCAGCGCATCATGAGCGCCCTGAACCGCGAACTTGTTCGGCGCGGTCTCGAACGGCAGGCCGGTCAGTTCGGCAATCCTGGCGGCCGAGCGGACCGCGAATTCCGGATGGGTGTTGATGCCCGTTCCGACCGCCGTGCCGCCCAGCGCCAGATGATGCACGTCGTTCAGCGCATGTTCGATCCGGGCAATGCTCTCGTCCAGCATGCGCACATAGCCTGAAAACTCCTGCCCCAATGTCAGGGGGGTCGCGTCCTGCATGTGGGTGCGGCCGATCTTGATGACCGCATCCCACGCCTTTGCCTTCCGGTCGAGACTGTCGCGCAGATGCGTCACCCCCGGCAGCAGGCGGTGCGCGGTGTGGATCGCAGCGGCCATGTTCATCGCCGTGGGAAACGTGTCATTCGACGATTGCGACATGTTGACGTGATCATTCGGATGGACCGGGTCCTTCGACCCCAGTGTGCCCCCGGCCATTTCGATGGCCCGGTTGGAGATCACCTCGTTGACATTCATGTTCGACTGGGTGCCGCTGCCGGTCATCCAGACATGCAGGGGAAAGTGCGCGTCGAGCTTTCCATCCGCCACCTCTTCGGCTGCGGCAACGATCAGGTCGCGCTTGTCTTCGGCGAGCAGCCCGAGATCCGTGTTAACCCGGGCGGCCGCCTTTTTCAGGAGCCCGTAGGCATGGATCAGCTCGATCGGCATCAGGTCCGAGCCGATGGAAAAATGCTCCAGCGAGCGCTGCGTCTGCGCGCCCCAGTACTTGTCCTCCGGCACCTCGACTTCACCGATACTGTCGGTTTCCTTGCGCATGATCTGCCCCCTGCCCTATTATGACAACAACAATCGGGAACTCCCCCAACGGCATGATGCACACCAGAGATGGAAATTCCACTATGGCTTTGCAATCTAGAGACAATTGGATCTTGTTGGTTCGTATCAGGCCACCGGCGGTTTAGCGGTACCATCCCGAACCGGCTTTCCTGCGGTCCGGCGGCCATATACGCTTCGCTCCAGGCCCAGAACATGGTCCAGCGACCAACGGCCCGGCCCCGCACCGAGGATCAACAGCATGCCTCCCCCGATCGCGATATTGTCCAGAAAGGGAAACCAGTGCGCGGTGTCGGCAAAATTTCCGAAAAACACAAAAGCGGCGATGATCGCAAACACACCGAGCCCCAATGTCGACAGGCGGCTGAGCAGACCGAGCGCGAGAAACGCTCCGCCAAACAATTCAAGCGCTGTCACGAAAGGCAGGAGAAACAGGGGAACATCGTGGCTCTGCATTTGTTGCGCGGCGTCTGCCCAACCGCCCGTCAACCGGCCAAATCCCGAATCGAAAAACAGGAAGCTCAGAAGCAGGCGGCCAACAAGAAACAGCGGATCGCGGAACCACCCCGCGACGGTATTACACTTGGCAATCAGATCGCGCATGGCGTTCCCTTCTGAGCGTTGATGATCCGGAACAGGCAAACACGTTCGCGACACAGGCACAAGGAAGGGATGAAGTCCCGGCCAAACCTCTTCCCTTGCCTTTTTCAAATTGCTGGGCGTTTTCCGCTATGCACTATCGCTATTCTTGATTGCTATTCTTGTGCTTCAAAAACCTCCATGGCCGCGTTCAGCCCGTTGATCGCTGCTGGCAAACCGCCATAAACCGACATTTGCCAAATCGCCTCCACAATTTCGGTTCGGCTGGCCCCTGCCGCCAGCGTATGGGCGATATTGATCTTCAATTGCGGCCCTGTCTGCGCGCCCAGCGCCGTCAAGGCGGCGATGGTACAGAGCTGACGGGTCTTTAGATCCAGGCCAGGCCGCGCATAGTGGCGGCCATACGCCCATTCGATCAGGCTCTCCGCGAATTCCGGCACCAGATCATCATAACGGCCGGACAAAACCGGCTCGAGATCCGGGTTGAGCTTTCTTGCCAATTCCCGGCCACGTTCCAACGAACTCGTCATGTTTTTGATCCATCAGGATGTCGCCGCGCCGTGTTTGGTCCGCGCGCAGCTTTCGAAAGACGGATCGACGGGCTCACCCGCCTCCATCCTTCGATAAAGGTCTATCTTGTCGTCCAGAACATCCAGCGTTTCGGCAAGCCGTGCAATTTCCGCCAGCACAAAGCAGCGGTGGTCTTCAAGCATTTCCCGCCGCTCGGCCAGCGATGCAGCCCCTTTGCCCCTCAGATCCGCATAGCGCAGTCTTGCCTTGATCCCCATGCCCGTTGCCTTCAGGCGGCCGAGAAAGTCGATCCAGCGCAAGACCGAAGCGTCATAAATCCGCCGTCCGCCGCCATCGCGCAATGGTTTGGGCAGCAATCCGATCTTTTCGTAGTAGCGCAGCGTATCAACACTCAGCCCGGACTTCCGCGCAAGGTCGCCAATCAACATGGTGTTCTCCGAACAGGACGTATCCGTTTCCAGACCTCACCAAACCTAGGAGCTGGAGTACACTCCAGGTCAAGAGGCAACCGGAAATTTTTCAATAAACGGAAAACGATGCCGATACCGGTCAGTGCGTGACGTCGCCGCGCTCACTTCCCGAGGATCTGGTCCACCGTCCGGAAGTCGCTCTTCGCCGCGCCCAGCGCCCCGGCTCCGCCCTCTTCAAACAGGCCCCAATAATCATCGGCGCCTTTCCAGGTTTCGTCCGTCAGGTTGAAAAAGAACATGCCGTCGATGCGATCGGCATTCCTGTCGACATACCGGGTGACGAGTTCGCGGTAGCGGGCGAGATTGGCAGGATTGGTCGCCGCCGGATGATAGCCAGCCGATTGCCAGCCGGTCTCGCCGAGGATCAGCGGCATCCCGGACACACCGGCAGCCTCCATCCGGCGGGCGACGCCGCGCGCAAACAGGTCGACCGCGGCCACCTGTGCCTCCGGCGACCAGTCCGGACTGGTGCGGTTGTCGAAATGGCCGCCATAGATATGCACATTGACGTAATCCAGCGCGGCGAGCGCCTCGGCCGCAAGCGCAGGGTCTGCAAAAAACGAGCTGCCCGGCAGAAAGATCTCGCCCGCGAAATTGTAGGTCAGCGGAATGTCCGACTGCGACCTTGCATAGTCGATGTGACGGATCAGGTCCCTCGCCGTCAGGGTGGAATCCGCCCAGTCGGCCAGCTGTTCGTTGCCCAGACTGATTCCCAGCACATGGTCCTCATGTCCCTTGAGCGTTTCAAGGGCGCTGTCGATCAGGGCTTGCGGGTCGCTGCTGCCGGTGATGTAGACACCGGCCTGAAGCTTGATGTCGAGATCCAGACGGTCGATCGCCTCCAGAACCTCGCGGGTATAGCCATCCGTTCCCCAGGTCCGGATCATGTTGTAGCCGAGACGGTCCGCCTCCAGAAGCGCCTGCTCGATCCGGGCCGCATCCGGATATTCCCCCAGAGACGAGACCGAAAACCCGATCCCGTGCCGGTCCTGCCAGAAGTCCCGATCCCCCACCTTGCCCGCGCCGTACCACCCGCCCGGTTCACCAACGGATGTCTCCTGAGCCGAAACGGCCCCGGACCGGGTCAGCAGGAGCAAGACAACAAGGCAGACCGACAGGCGCTTGAGCATGGGTGAGGACCTTTTTCCATTGCCGAAATAGGTCTTTAATAAGGCCTAAGAAACTTTAAGACCTTTTTTTTCAAGGCTTCAATTTGTTTTGTCTCACATTCCCAAATTGTAAGGCATGTCCACCCGAGACCCTGAAGTTCTTCTTGAACTTGCGCGTCGCGCCGCTGATTCCGCTCCAACTTAGGAACCCAATAATCGAGCCGGGACTTTGGCAGACGGCTGTCTTTGCAATTGGGATCGGGATGCTGATGCCAGAAACAGCCATGTACAAAGATCACCTTCTTCCGGGGTCCAAACACCAAGTCCGGTTTGCCGGGCAAGTCCTTCCGGTGAAGGCGGTACCGGAACCCGATCGAATGCACCAGTTTCCGGACAATCATTTCCGGTTTCATATTCTTGGACCGGATCGCGGCCATGTTCCTAGAGCGCCGCTCAGGGGAGAGCTTGTCGGTCAAATGGACTCTCTATAATTGCTATCGAGAACGCTTTCCCATTCTGGCGGTGAACACTTTTTAGAAATGAATTCATCGCTGTTACAGTTGGGTAGCCCTAAATGACGAATTATTTTTGAATGATAATATCCAGATAGAAGACAGATTTTTTCTTTAAATAAAATGTCTCTTGCACCACCGTTTCCCCTTAGACGCTTCATATAGTCTTTTTGATCATGAAGCAGGCCCTCTAGAACTGAACGGTGTATGACCATCGCTTCATTTTCACGGAAGAACTGTGCAGCCCGCTTGCTTCCGCCGTTCATCTCACGTAGCTGTCGAAACCGCTCCATATCGAGCCCTGCAAACCTACTTTCTGGCAAGGGAGCATCACGCAAAATCCATAGAATTCTATCGAAGGCTTCCTTTTTTATCCCACGCTTTCCGTCGCGATTTGGCTTGTTTAAATATTCTTCTCTTGCCACGATAATGCCAAGTGAGCAATTTCCACGCTCAGTTGCTACCCTCACCAAAATGCATGGCTCAGTATTCCTGAAGGTTTCTGGCGGTATCATCCAATTTGAGCGCACTGTATTTTTGACATCAACGTCTTGTCCAGCAAGACGCAAATCCCGAATACCTTTGGGGACGCCAATGAAATCCCGAAGAAAGTGTTCTACTTTGAGCCCTATGAATGTCTTTTCAACATTATCCAACTCAGCCACCGTGGTCCGCGCGGTTCGGATAGGATCAATAACATACTCGACCGCTTCTGCAATTATGCCCGGAAGTCGGCCAACAAATGTTTCCTTCCCGCCAACCAGCCTGAACATTTCGTCGGCAATGTGAGTTAACTTAGCCTGATCGTCTTCTAAATCTGGTGGGTTCATTCAGCTGCTTCGTTTAGAACCAGCGCCTGTTCGAGAGCATTTGCAATCTTCCGCCCGACGGCCGCTGCAACAGGAGGCGGAAACGCATTCCCGACCTGCCGGTATGAGTTTGTTTTCCGCCCTGAGAATTGCCATGAGTCGGGGAAGCCTTGCAAGCGTGCAACCATACGTACTGTCAGCCGGGGCATGCCTTCATGATCTGGCCCCGGCGCTTCTTCCGCAATGGTCCGGCCTTCCACGCCCAGCGCAGCCCATGCCCGCCGTGCTCTGGTCGGCCCCAAATCCGGCCCGCCGTGCTTTTTAGATCCCCCAACGACAGTCGGTGCGATTTTGTCAGCCTGAGCCTTCCACGTCTGAGCACCTTTCCAGCCATTTGCCACCATCAAGTCGAAAAGTTCCTCACCGACTGTCTTGGCGGAGAGACCATCCTCCGGCCCCGGCCATTCAAAGTGGTCCGAAAAACTGCGCTTCAGCGCGGCCATAACAACCCGCGGCCGTAATTGCGGCACGCCAAAATCTGACGCCTGCAACAGTTTCCAAAAAACCATATAGCCTGACTGCCTTAGCCGGACTTCGATATAGTCGCGATATTCGGCAAACGACGGATCAAGCATTCCGCGCACATTCTCGAACATGATCGCTTTCGGGTTGATCCGTTCGGCAATTTCGACACCGCGCGTAAACAGATTCCGCTCGTCCTTTTCCCCCAATTGTTTCCCGGCTACGGAAAATGGCGGACATGGCAACCCGCCTGCCAAAAGATCGACATCCCGGAATTGCTCGAATTTGAATTCTTCGAACAGATCATGCTCATGGACCGTCCACTCTGGACGGTTTTGGCGCAAAGTCTGGCAGGCATGCGCGTCGTTTTCAAACAAGGCGAGGTGATCAAAACCAGCCATTTCAAGTCCCAGAGCCTGCCCGCCAGCCCCGGCACAAAGCTCCACGGATGTCAGCTGATTTTTCATGGGACCTCACGCATTTCGGTATTTTGGTTAACCATAATCTATCACACCGAGAACATATCATGAACATAAAATTTCCCCCCGAAATGTTGAGCGAAACATGCCCCACCCTTCGATAAGTCCCCTTAAAGACACCGCGTCCAAACCTTTCCGAAATGTCATGAAATCGCAATGCTCCGGTAGCTTCGCGACTTTTATACGTAAAAATAACAAGCATCATACACGCTCCTGTGGTCATTTCCTCCCAAGTTTCCACCACATCAGGGC
>NZ_SMMF01000112.1:0-266 GCF_009711355.1 Roseibium sp. RKSG952
CGGAGACGCTCCGGCACATATTTCAACGCCCACCAAGTTTGCCTCACTGCCTCGCGGCAGATCTCAGGTGTCCGGAGGTTTCCCGGCACATATTCCAACGCCCATCCGTTCCGCCGCACCGCCTCAAGGCAAATCTCCCGCGTCTGGAGGACTTCCGGCACCCATAACAACGCCCTTCCGTCTTGCCTGACTGCCTCTAGACACACTTCCTCTGTCCGGAGGGACCGCGGCACATCTTCCAACGCCCTGCCGTCTTGCCTCACCGC
>NZ_SMMF01000640.1:0-2944 GCF_009711355.1 Roseibium sp. RKSG952
AAAAAGGCCGGGTTTACCGGACGGACACGACCTTCTTTTCGCTCAGCCAGCTCAATGAAGCGATCACCGGCCTGCTTGAGAATTTGAACAATCGCCCGATGCGTCATGTTGGCAAGAGCCGACGGGAGCTTTTCGATGAGAAAAAAAACCGGCCCTCAAGTCCTTGCCTGATACGCCTTTCGAATACGCCGAATGGAAAAGGGCCAAGGTCCATCCGGATTACCATGTCGAAGTCGACAAGACCTTCTATTCGGTTCCCTGCCAGCTGATCGGCCGGAAAGTGGATGTTCGTCTGACGGCCCGGGCCGTGGAGATCTTTCATGATCACCAAAGGGTTGCCAGCCATGTCCGGCGCTCGCAACGCTGCGGACATGTCACCGTGAGCGCTCACATGCCAAAGGCCCACCAGAAACACGCCGCCACGACGCCTGCCAGCCTGATTGAGCGGGCGGCACGGATCGGCCCGGCCCGCAGACTGCCACCTTCGTCACCCGGTGATGGAGGCCAGGTCTCATCCCCAACAGGGCTACCGGGCCGCCATGGGCATTCTGTCCCTGTCCCCCGGTACGGCGAGGACCGTGTGGAAGCAGCCTGTTTGCGGGCACTGACGATCAACACGCTCAGCTATTCCTCGGTTAATTCCATTCTCAAGTCCGGCCTGGACCAGGCCGATCCCCGACCCGCGTCAAGCAAACCGGCGCCACCCCACGCCAATATACGTGGCCAAGCCTATTACCAGTGAAAACAGGAGACCGGCACATGTTGACCAACCCCACACTTGACCAGATGGAAACCCTCGGCCTGACCGGGATGGCAAACGCCTACCGGGATCTGGCCAGCCAGGACCAGGCGGCAGACCTCTCACGCGAAGACTGGCTTGCCCTGATGCTCGACCGGGAGAGTGCCATGCGGGCCGACAAGCGCTTGAAAAACCGCCTGACGGCCGCAAGGCTTCGCTTCCCGCAAGCCTCAATCGAAGACGTCGACTTCAAGACGCCGCGCGGTCTCGACAGGCGCACAACGCTGGCGCTCGCGCAAGGCGGATGGATCAAGGCCCATGAAAACCTGATCATCACCGGCCAAACAGGCACCGGCAAGAGTTGGCTGGCCTGCGCCTTTGGCCATCAGGCTGCGCGGCTGGATCATGCCGTTCTTTACACACGCGTGCCCAAGCTGCTGGAAGATCTGGCCCTTGCCTGGCTGGATGGACGGTTCCCAAAACTCATGGACAAACTGATCCGGGTTCGGTGCCGTCGATCAACCGCGGGTCTTGTGGCAAACCCGCACGATCATGGAACCGGCGCAGCAGGTCGAGCCCGAAGGAGTGAAAAGTGCCGATCCAAGCGGATCCGACCGCTTCTGGCCAGACTGCCATGGCGCGATCCGTCATTTCGCCGGCTGCTTTGTTCGAAAAGGTCAAAAGTAGAATGCTTTCCGGGTCGACACGGCGGTTCTTCAAAACAGACAATCTTCCGACGAGAGTTTGCGTTTTGCCCGTGCCCGGTCCGGCTTTAAGGAGCAGCGCTTTTCCGTCATGTTCGGCCGCCCGCTTCTGTTCGTCTATAAGCGGTTTTGGGGGCGATGCGGCCTCCTCTTCCGATTCAGTCTGCGGAAGCAAGAGCGCATCAAACAACTGGACTGCCACCATGTCGTAGGGTGCGCCGAGACGCTCGGCTATGTCCTTCGCGCTTAGGGCCTTGTCGATGTGCCAGGACCAGGCCAATGTTCGTGGGAAAAGGAACTCTCGTGCGAAAAGGTCCATCTGAACTTCTTGTCGAGCGCGGTTACTGTAATCGACAACGCGATCGGCACCCACCGATGGTGGGTCAGCCGAGCGGGTTGGGTCGATTGCCATGGTCGGAGGAATTTCAACCATCCCGCCGAATTCGTCATGTCCAAGTTCATGCGCAACTAGAAATGCGTCTAGAAAGGCGCTGCCAGTGTCGTCGTGCAAGATCACGCCTGCATGACTCTGAAACAGAGCGCGACCGCCGTTCAGTTGAGGGTGTCCGGCAGGAAGTTTCCTGACTTCGATATCGCGGTCCTTGGCTTCACGAAGAGCAAAGTCATAGGGGTTTAATGGATCGCCGCCCCTTTTTTTGCGCTCCACGTGAAGATCCGCTGCGCGTGCTCTTATGGCTTCAATTCGATCCATCGTCCGCAAGCAACTTCCGTAAAGCGCGTTGCTCCTCTTCGGCAAGATCGGCTTGGCCGACATAATCCCGGAACTCGATGGGAGCCTCCGCGCCCGGCTTGTTGTCGGATTTCATCGCAACGGTTTGGCCGTCACCCTGCTGCATACCATTGATCAGGTCATGTAGCCGAACATCCAGCTTTGCCGGGAGATTCTTCAGAAACTCGACCGGTACTGAACCAAGATGAACAACATTGGTGTTCAACCCCAAGAAGAAAGTGCGGGGGAGCCCAAGCTCTCGCGCGAGGTCTTTAATACCATGGCCAAACAGCGATTGCCGAACATGCTGAACCCTCAAGGCCTCCGCAGTCATCGCCTTCGTCTCAAACGGTAGGCTAGCATCGGTTGCCTCCAGTTCGCTCATCGTAAGCTCGTTGAAGAGCGCCAGTAGATCTTTGGTGTATTCGGGGTGGCGCCGTAGGTAAGTACCGAGAACTTCTGGAGATATCTCTTCTTCCACGATGAAATCGCTCAGGACGTCGTCTCTATTCGCCATTGTCGACCTCCAAATCCAGTGCTCGCCTGATCTTCGCAAAGGCACGGTTGCGTCGGTTGCGCACGGTCTTTTCAACGCAACCAAGAAGCTCCACCATCGACCGTTCTCCATCCTTATTCGTTTCAATCGGAATATCTGCGAGCATCAAATCAATCACTTCCCATTCCTCTGTCGGTAACGCATCAATCGCACGGCGCAGGTGAATCCGGTAATCGAAATCTTCCTCATACCAAGTCTCAGATGAAGTGACTCAT
>NZ_SMMF01000234.1:0-415 GCF_009711355.1 Roseibium sp. RKSG952
GGCACGAAACCAAATTGTGCAACAACGCCCCCAAAATAGGCCCTTTAAAATTCCCCAGTCTGGTGTCCCGGTCGTCAGCCAGATTTATAGACTGGCGGCTCCATTTGTAGCTTTTGGTGGTCGTCCCCCGCGCCTCGGTGGAGGTGGGGACGAGATCGGCGCGTTTGAACGCACATGCTCCGGGATAAGATCCGCATGCCCACGCAGTCGATAACAGGTGACTTGGATCTGACCGGCGTTGTTGCGTAACAGAGCTATTGGACATTAAATAGATCGGGTTCACCGGACGGACACCTCTTGTCTCCGTAGACGGCTGAACCAATATGATGGGTTGGCAAGTAATGACGATCGCTATTGCTGCACTATGGAGATACAGTTCATGTCTACAGGCAATCGACCTCTGCGGGATGACCGG
>NZ_SMMF01000552.1:0-1761 GCF_009711355.1 Roseibium sp. RKSG952
CAGGCCAGCCAGGTTTTTCCGACCCCACACGGCCCGGTGATGATCACATTGCGTTTGTCCGCAATCCACTTGCCGGTCAGAAGGTCCTGGAACACCGGTTTGTCGAGCCCTCGCCGTGCGCGGTAGTCGACGTCCTCCGGGCAGGCGCCCACATGCCGCAACCGGGCGGCGCGCAGCCGTGTTTGAAAGCGGGTTGTCTCGCGTCTTGCCGCCTCCCGGTCCACCAGCAGTCCGAGCCACTCGGCGTGGGTGAGACTTTCGGTGCCCTCCCGGGCCTGGAGTTCGGCAAAGGCTTCGGCCATGCCGTCCAGTTTGAGCGCCTTGAGTTGATGAAGGGTGGGATGATCCAGCATGATGCCTCCTTATCAGTGAAAATAGCCGGGGCCACGGATGTTTGGGTGATGGATCGCGGGCGCGTCCGTGGCCTGTTCGCGGGCAGCGCGGTCCAGACCGTTTTTCAGGATTGATTGCAGGGATGTGTAGGAATAGACGTTGATCTCCAGGGCCCGTTCGCAAGCCGCCTCCAGTCTGTCCGGTCCGAATGTATCGGCCAGCCGGATCACGCCCAGACAGGTTCTGAAGCCCTGTTCGGGATGTTTGCGGCGGCGCATGACCGCACTTGTGAAAGCTTGCGTGTTGGGCCCGATGCGGGCGGCCTTTTTTCGGATGCGCTCTGGTGTCCAGTCGGCACGAAAGCGGTGATTGGGCGGCATGTGCTCGCGCAAGGTGGAATGCTGCCGGTTGCCGGAGTTGCGTGTGTGGGCGGCGACCCGTGCGCCCTTGAAAAACACCTCGACGGTGCGGGCGGTGATCCGGACCCAAAGCTTCTGGCGGATGAGCTGATGGGGAACGGAGTAATAGTGGTGCAAGACATCGACATGATAGTCGAGACCTGCCCGGCACTGTTTCCATTCGGCATAGACATAAGGGGTTGCGGCCAGGGGTTTGAGCGCGGGCTTGTCGAGCTTGTCGAACAGATCCCGCCGGCTGGCGCCAAGATGCCGGGATACCTTGGTGTTCAGTTGCTCCAGCAAGGGCCGGATCGCGGCGTTGACCTCATCCAGTGTGAAGAACCTCCGGTTCCGCAACCGGGCCAGGATCCAGCGCTCGCACAACAGCACGGCCGCTTCGGCCTTTGCCTTGTCCCGGGGCTTGCGCGGACGGGCGGGAACGATGGCGGTCTCATAGTGGCGGGCGAGATCCGCATAGGTCCGGTTGAGAGCCGGATCATGAAAGCACGATTTGGCCACGCCGGCCTTCAGGTTGTCGCAGATCACCTGGGAGGGAACGCCGCCGAAGAACGCAAACGCCCGCACATGGGAGGCGATCCAGTCGGACAGCTTCTGCGACCATGTGGCTTCGGCGTAGGTATAGTTCGACGCTCCAAGGGTTGCGATGAAGAGCTGGGCCGAACGCACTTCGCCGGTTTGAGGGCAGATGATGTCGATTGTCGTCCCGGCGTAATCGACAAAGAGCTTCTCTCCGGCCGGATGCCGTTGGCGCATGACCGGAGACAACCGGCCCTCCCACGCCCCGTAAAGTTCACAAAACCGGCTGTAACTGTAGCCATCCGGAAAGACGTTCCGGTATTCTTCCCACAAAAGCCGGAGCGTGACCCCTTTGCGGCGAAGCTCGCTGTGGACGTGAGGCCAGTCCGGTGCTGGAGCCGTCAACCGGGAGAGATCTGCTCCGCGGCTATAAAGCCGCTGCTCCAGGCTGCTGTCGGACATGTCTTCGCAAAGCGGCCAGGAAATCCCCGCT
>NZ_SMMF01000496.1:0-1362 GCF_009711355.1 Roseibium sp. RKSG952
CCCCGTCCTTCAGGGTGGGGAAGACGTTAAGCGAGAAACCTATGAGACAGTTGAACTGAATGCAGCCCGAGAATGCCGTTTTGACGAGGGCATGCGAATTGAAGTGCTTATGCCGGAGTGCGTTTCGTTTGACTGTTCGGCTATGACGATTCTTGTTGCGGCGAAAAAGGAAGTGGACACCGCTTCGTCAGGCGTGGATCGTTGGGAGGATGAAAAGGTTCTGTCTTGGCTGAATCTCAGACAGGACTACCAGCGTGCAGTTCGTTTTCAAATAAATAACCATAGTTCTCAGCAGTACTTCGGAAAAGCGATGGGCACACTCTGCGAGAGCCTTGAATTCTGGGGAAATTCTCAGGGTGGATTTTCAAACAAATATAACAAGAAGAAATTTGAAAAGTGCATTGACCGCTGGCGAAACAGGGATCTCGAAATAGGAACACACAATTCTATGCTTCGGAGATGAAGACTGGTTCGGGGAAACGCAGGGCTCGCGTCGACAATCGTGCACGGGTGGTTGCACGCTCCCTGGCGTGCTGAGATGGTCTACGGCGAATCACCTGACTTCTTGTCTTAGCGAGCACCGACCGCCATCCCTGACCTTCTGATCGGCATCGGTTGGCGGCCGGTTTCCATACTCAAGTTGCGATCACTCGGTTTCGAGTTCCGAATCCCAGTAGATGAAATCCACCCAAGCCTTAGGTGTTGCCGGGTAGCGGCCGAGCCTGCGCGCCTTCTTGGCGATCTCGAACCTGTCAGGACGATACGGCCATGGATTCGGAATCATTCCGACCTCTTTCGGCAGGTGGTTGCCTTTGTGCAGATTACAGGGTTCGCAGGCGGTCGAGATGTTGTCCCAATCCGTGCCTCCGCCCTTGGATCGCGGAATGACGTGGTCGAAGGTGAAATCCTTGGGCGGGACCCTGTCGCCACAATAGACGCACTTG
The DNA here is from genome assembly GCF_009711355.1 of Roseibium sp. RKSG952. Taxonomy (NCBI): domain Bacteria; kingdom Pseudomonadati; phylum Pseudomonadota; class Alphaproteobacteria; order Hyphomicrobiales; family Stappiaceae; genus Roseibium; species Roseibium sp. RKSG952. Next base: position 945 of record NZ_SMMF01000496.1, read on the forward strand.
CCCTCGTCCCGAATCCAGATGTTGGCCCGGGTGAAGGGAACGCGAAGTTTGGGCTTCACGTAGTTGCGCATCGCCACGACGCTCGGCAGCTTGAACTCCCACGTCTTCCCCGTCAGCGTGCGATCATATTCCGAAACGGTCACTAGGCGGTCAGAGAAGATGCCGCGAACCGCGTTCTGCCACGAAATGACGGAGAGGGGATGAATGGAGAACGGAGTATAGTCCGCATTTAGAAGCAGTGCCGGATACTGGCTTTCGGCAATCATAATCCTGGTCCTGGTCTCATCTTTTGTGATGCCGGGCGGTCAATCATCGTGTCTTGAAAACGCCCGGTCTTTGTTTGTATGATGCCGGCGAATGCCTGGCGCCTCTAGGTCATGCTTTCGAGGTAATTAACGTCTTCCCCGCCCTGAAGGAC
>NZ_SMMF01000625.1:0-2676 GCF_009711355.1 Roseibium sp. RKSG952
GCCTGACGGCTTGCGCTTCGCTAAAATCCCTGTCCTTCAGGACGGGGAAGACGTTAACCGCGCCTCGAATTCGGACGCGTCGTATAGCTTCCAGAGGAAAACCCGAGCGATCGCACCGACGAATCCTTTTCCTCTTGAGCGAAGGCGCCGCCTGTGTATCCTTAAGATATAAGGATTCAATAAGGAAGACGAAAGCCCCATGGGTTTGAAGACGGTTGACTTGTTTTGCGGTTGCGGCGGCCTTTCGCTCGGTCTCGAAAGGGCTGGATTCAATGTCGTTCTCGGTATGGACTTCAACGAAGGGGCTATGTCCACGTACCGGAAGAACCTTGAGCACGATGCTATTCTGTCGGACCTGAAGGACCGGGATAGAACTCGAGCGCTCATGAGAATCTACGCTCCGGAAGTGATCGCCGGAGGACCTCCGTGTCAGGACTATTCCTCTGCTGGAAAGAGGAACGAGGGGGGTCGAGCATCGTTGACGCTGGAATTCGCCGACGCGGTCATTTACGCTCTTCCCAAGGTCTTTATCATGGAGAATGTCGAACCCGCAATCCGCAGCGAAACCTACAGGCAGGCGAACGACCTTTTCCGCGCAGCGGGATACGGCCTCACGCAACGGGTTCTCGATGCCTCCTTGTGCGGGGTTCCGCAGAAGCGGAAGCGCCTCTTCGTGGTTGGAGCGATCGGATACGAGGACGGCTGGCTGAATGACGTCATCGAGGAGCGCCTCGCCGACCAGCCGATGTCGGTGCGCGAGTACATGGGCGACGAGATCGACATCGAGCACTATTACCGTCATCCGAGAAGCTACAAACGCAGGGGCGTGTTCTCGATAGACGAACCGTCTGCCACGATCCGTGGCGTGAACCGGGAGCCTTCCGGAACCTACACCGCGCACCCCGGCGACGTAGCTGATCCTTCCCATGTCTCGGTTCGGGCGTTGACCGTCAACGAGCGCTCTCGCGTTCAGACGTTTCCAAGGGAATTCGTGTGGCCGGAAAAGCTTTCCAAGACCGCTCTGGAGCAGATGATCGGCAACGCCGTTCCGGTTGAGCTGGGTCGCTTCGTTGGAGAATGCGTCTTGCAAAAGTTGGGGCTGAAGAAGCAGCCCGTGAAGCGGGAAAGAAGGAAGTCTCAGCCAAAGGCTGTAGATGAGGTGGTCGTTGCAGAGGATGGCAGCGCGGAGTTGGCCGCCGCCTGAGTGTCAGCGTCCCGTCTTAGAGTTCACGAAGTCGCGCAGGACGGCACCGCAGAAGAGGTTGCGTCTCTTGAAGGCTCCTGGTGTCGCGGCCATGATCATTTCGCCTGAACGCCGTCCCGGGGCGACAACGAAGGGTTCCTTGAGGAAGAAGCGATTCTTGAAACACCATTCCGGCGGCTGAACGTCGGCCAGGTGCGCCAGAAACTCGGCCATGCCGGCGAGGTGGGCGTTATGGGGCTTGCGCTCCAGACGAACGGGTTCTTCGGAGAATGCACCCAAGGGTACTGCCACGGTCCCTTCTTCTCTTGTTGATGGGGGACAGACCACGCTGAGGTGGTCGATGAATTCCTTCATCGCGTGATTATAGGGCGTGTCGCCGCGCACATTCAGGGCTATCTCGGCCAACGAGCGCGGTCTGTGTGAGTGTGTGCTCATATGTGGCTTCTCGCACATCAGAGGCTTTTTGTCAACATTATTGGCGCTTCGGATCTTCATTCCCGCGCGACGGGCGTTTTTCGGGCCTTCGGTGGTAATGCTGCGCTGGAGTTCGTCTTTGACTTTCGTTCGAAGGTTCATGTTTCGGGGCGTCGTTGGAGTTTGTTCATTTTCCAGATTGTGCGCAAATGCGGACGAGAGATGCAAAGAAACTTTTTCCCGGAACGGGAGCTGCGGGCGTTTCATCCGTGCCAGGCGATCATTGGATCATAGGATTTCCCGGTGTTCCTCGCGCTGACGAGATCCTCGAGGATCGCCTTCGTCATGTCTGACAGGTCGCGGTCCGGGAAAAACTTGGCGTGGATAGCATCGATTTCGTCGACGGATGTCACGCCAAGTTCCTTGGTGAGGTTCCATATGTCCTCCGCGTCATGGGATTCCAGGCCCGAACGGAGGCACCAAGCCTTCATCGCGAGGAGGTACTCGGGCTTAGCAGGGAAGATCCGCAGCCCCGTGTCAGCGGCCGGGAATTCCATGCTGGCGGTGTATTCAGGGGCGTCAGAGGCGAGTCCCTCGACGGCGTCGTTCAGCCAATCCTCGGGAAGTCCGTTTTCTTTCGCGACTTCGAGCGCGGCAGCATCGAGCGCGGATCGGTCTCCGGAGATAAAGGAGAAGTCCACGTCCCTTGTTGCGTCGCGGCCGGCATCCATCGTGAGAACGACGGCAGCCCCTCCCATGACGGCGATCTCCACGAGTTTTCCGGTTTCGGAAATTCGTTTGCCGAGTGCGGAGAGCAATTTACGAAGGGAAGCTCGGTCAAGTTTCTCCGGGGCGCTCATGGGTGGTTCCCTATTCGAATGGCTTTAACCAATGATCGTACGATTTTCCGCATCCTCAAAAGCGGTCGTCGAGATCGATGAACAAAGGGGGTCGCGTAAATAATTTTTGCGCCGGCGACAGGGATTCATTTGATGGAGCGCACCTAGGTGATCCTGAAGCGCGGCAACCCCCTTCCTTCAGGGAGGGGCAAGAGCGCA
>NZ_SMMF01000447.1:0-1026 GCF_009711355.1 Roseibium sp. RKSG952
AAATTCTTCGATTCTATCTGCGAGCATATGGAAAGTGCGTACACTGAAAGTGGCTGCATTTATGTCTGGCAGGTCAAGCATTCAGAGCGTTCTGACGGAACTGTTCTTATAAAGATCGGGATATCTTGTGATACGGTTCGTCGCGTCTCGGCAACTGCGAAAGCAAACAGCTACGAACCAATGAGTGTTTACTCGATACATACAGGTGAAGAAACAAGATCCTGGGAGCAATGGTTTCTGAGCCTTGGTGGAAAATGCCAGCAACACTTAGAATGGGGTTTGGACGGGGCGACAGAATTCCGCCGTGTCACCTCCGAAGAGTTCGACGAGATCTTGTGTTATTTCGAGGATCACGGCACCCGCCACGAAGAATTTGATAGCGACTTCCAAATCGACCTGAACGATGGTGACGACTACAATCCAATCGGCTTCGGAATGTAAGTTAACCGTCAGATCGATGGTGCTTCGACATATCCTGGCGCTATCGGCATCGGCCATTCTAGCCCGCCGATGCTCGATCTCCTGACCTGCCGCCCGACGGCCCTCACGAGGAGATCCTCGAGCTGATCCAGAAACGGACGGTGATAGAACTGAACCTGCACGGTACCGTCCCGTTGGTTGACGGTCTCGATTGTCCGGCGCTGGTTCTTCCGGAACACGATCTCGTCGATGTACCGCTGTAGATGGCACTTGCTGAGTTGGTGATAAACGCCCAGCTGTGTCCGCTTCAGTAGGGCTGCAATGCCTTCGACCGTGTTGGAATGAACGTTCCCGCGAACGTATTTCTTCTTGCCGTGAGTCACCGTGTCATGGTCCTTGAAGGCGCGGGCCCAGAAACGGGAGACATGTGCGAGATCTGAGGAGGGAAAGCAACCGAAGCGCTGAAACAATCTAAGTTATTGGTTAACCTAGGCTATAGGTCCATCAGCCTTTGTTTAGTGGATAGGTACGAACCCCTTCCTTCCGGGAGAGGCAAAAGCGTACCTCGCGCAGCGGGGTATCAAGATTTACTCCGTTGTTCTTCAA
>NZ_SMMF01000231.1:0-410 GCF_009711355.1 Roseibium sp. RKSG952
GAAACGCGAGATCGCCGATGGCGGCGGGCAGCATTCCCCAGATCGCCTTGATTGCCTCATAGGCACCCTCAAAAGTGTTCGCGGCCGTGTTGCCAAAAGCCACCACGCTCTCGATTGCGCTCTGCATGCCGGAGGCGGCATCGGCCTTCAGATCGAAGAACATCGCCGTGGCGGCAGCGCCCGCCGCAGCCGCGCCCATCCTGATCCGCTCCCAGACCTCGACGGCCAAGTCCTTCAGGAGCGACATCGCCGCGCCAAAGCCGCCCGCGCCGGAGACGAGGCGGGTGAACTGGTAGACGAGCTCGCCGGCGCCGACGATGAGCGCCCCGATGCCGGTGCGGATCAGCGCGCCGCGCAGGACGACCAGCGCCGTGGCGAGGCCACGGACAGAGAGTGCTGCAGCGGCCATG
>NZ_SMMF01000932.1:0-76970 GCF_009711355.1 Roseibium sp. RKSG952
CTTCAATACCAAATTGTCAAAGAACAAGCCCAAAAAGGCTACGGCCCGAAGACCTGAAGACAAAAAACTGTTGCCGGTTAGGGCCAACATGCCTGCTTGTCTGGTAAACCCGACTGGTTTGGAACCGCGTCTCAGCGGCGCCGCCGTCGATGGAGCGGGTTATACGCAGCCCCCCTTTTGCTGTCAACACGGGCTGTCAAAAAAGATTCATATTATTCACCACCCACCTGTGAAAGCGCAGAAATGCGGGAGTTTTCCCACCCACTTACGTTTTCAACAGGGTGAAGAAAGGGCGCTCAGCCTTCTCTGCAGGACCCGCGGAGCTTTTGCTCTCTATAATAGCCGGCATGAAGTAAGGCTGGCATGAAGGCAATGCGAATTGTGCCGCCCCATATCAATGCGATCACCGCGAATACCGATTTGCGCTTCCGCGGGCCAAGTTTCGCGTGAGACGCCGCATTAATGCCGTATTCCATACGCACCAAAAGCCTTTGGTTCATAAGCTTCGTTCCGGCAGAGCAATCGGGCCGTCCGCGCCAAACGGAACGGAACTGCTGGAAAGCAGCCGGCCGAGCGGGTATAGAACGCAGGCTCACAAGGAAACACGACGGGGATCAAACCAGGCGACATGAACACGGGTAAGTCGAAAAAACAGTTACAGCCCGGCCCGTTTCAGACCGCCAGCCACTTCGCAGTGGATCTTGGCGAACAGCCGCCACTTGTTGCGGGCGAAGACCAGCATCTGCTTCATGACCGCAAAAGCGTATCCATTCGCTGGCTTGCGGGGGCCGTTCTGACGGGCTTCACCTCTTTGGCCCTTATGGGAGGTGCGCTCGTCTCCGCTCTTGACGGGCAATACAGCGTTGCGGCGGCCACAAGCCCGGACGGAGGGCTCTCCGGAGCGCCGAACCGGATTGGCCGAAACTTCGGGATCAAGGGCGACCGTATCCTGAAAACCGCGGCTGAGTATTCAAGCAAGCAGATCATTCCGGTCAATGTTGTTACGCGCGAAGGCGACCGCGAACATATCCGTGTCCGGCATTATGCCTTGATCTCATCGAGCCTCGCGACCCGCAAGAATGCGGAGCTGGCGCAGCAGATTCCGCCCTTCAATCCCGTAAACATGTTTTCCGAGAACCAGACGGTTCCGCAACAGATCGCAACGGAAGCCATCTTCACCGATGCGATCTATGGCGCCAAGGTGGAAGGCGAGGTCAGCATCAGTCTGACAAGCTTCCCGGTCGACAGCACCGACATCGATCTGGATGAAACCCCGTCCGAGACGGAAATCGAACGTCATGTGCGCCAGACAGCGCGCTTTCTTCCTGACAATTCGATCGGGGCAAGCGCAAATGCACTGTTTGATCCGGGCCGCTTCGATTTCAATCTCGCCCGCCAGCCCGATATTCAGCGCTATGCCGTCAGGATCACACCTGAAAATGTTTCATTTGTTTCAAAGCGCGGTGAAGAAAAAAGCTATGCTGGTATGGACGAAAAGATCGTCCCGCTCGGTGACGGCATGGATCTGTTTGATGTCATGCGGGACAATGATGCCACGGAAACCGAGGCAGACCTGATCCAGACCGCATTTTCCGACCTCTATTCGGTGTCGCAACTGTCGGACGGTCAACGCCTGCGGATCGCCTATGCCCCGGTCCCGGACGGTTCCGGCCGCATGCGTCCGGAACGGGTCAGCCTCTATGCGGACAAGGTGCACAAGGCAACTATCGCCCGTGCGGACAAGGGCAATTATGTAAAGGCTGCGGCTCCAACGACGTTCCTCGCCGACGCCTTTGCCGAAGCCGACAGGATCTCCTATGGCGGTCCGACCCCTGCAGTATATGACAGCATCTATCAGACCGGTCTCGAACAGGACATGTCCGATCCCCTGATCGACGAGATGATCCGGATCTTTTCATTCGATGTCGATTTCAATGCGCGGGTTCAGCCCGGGGATTCGCTTGAGGTCTTCTATGCGGACGATGAGAACGCCAGCAGCTCCATGCCCGAAGTTCTGTTTGCCTCGCTCAACACGGGCTCGACCCAAAGACGTTTCTACAGGTTCCGCACGCCCGATGACGGAATGGTCGACTACTATGACGAGAACGGCCAAAGCGCGAAAAAGTTCCTGATGCGCAAACCCATTTCATCCGGCCGGTTCCGCTCCGGGTTTGGCATGCGCCGTCATCCGATCCACGGCTACAAAAAGATGCACACAGGTGTCGACTGGGCGGCACCGCGTGGAACGCCGATCATGGCAGCCGGAAATGCGACCGTGGTGAAGGCCGGATGGAGTTCAGGTTACGGACGGCGGATCGAATTGCGCCACGTCAACGGCTACAAGACCACCTACAATCACATGACCGGCTTTGCCAAGGGCATCAAGGAAGGTGTTACCGTGGCCCAAGGCCAGGTGATTGGCTATGTCGGATCGACAGGGCTCTCCACGGGCCCCCACCTGCACTACGAAGTGAAAGTCAATGACCGCTTCGTCGACCCCATGCGGATCAAGCTGCCACGCGGCCGGGTGCTCGACGGCGACATGCTCGCCGCATTTGAAACCGAACGCCATCGGATCGACGCCCTTCTGGAAAACGCCCGCCGCCCGTCACGGATAGCCGCTGTGCAGTAAACCCCGGATACATGAACCGGCAGCTGCGCCCAACATGCAAAAGCCCCGCAAAAAGCGGGGCTTTTTTCATTTAAAAATTCTTCACTCAGGCGGCTACGGGAGAAGCTGTGCTTTCAACCGTGAACAGCAGGCGATCGCCCCCCGCCGAGACATTGATCGTTTGCCCGTCAGCAAACTCACCGGACAGGATTTTCTCGGCCAGCGGATCCTGAACGTCCTTCTGGATCACGCGCTTCAACGGCCGGGCTCCATAGGCCGGGTCATATCCCTTCTGTGCGAGCCAGCCGACTGCCGCGTCATCCAGATGCAAACTGATCTTACGATCCTTGAGAAGTGCCCGCAGCCGTTCCAGCTGGATCGTGACGATATCGGCCATCTGGGACCGCTGCAGCCGGTGAAACAGAACGATCTCATCCAGCCTGTTCAGGAACTCCGGCCGGAAATGCGCACGAACCGCGTCCATGACCTCACCACGCACGGCGTCCGAGTCGTCGCCTTCCGACTGGCTTACCAGATACTCGGCACCGAGATTGGAGGTCATGATGATCAAGGAGTTGCGGAAGTCGACGGTCCGCCCCTGACCATCCGTCAACCGGCCATCATCCAGAACCTGAAGCAGCACATTGAACACGTCGCCATGCGCCTTTTCGATCTCGTCGAACAGGATCACCTGATAGGGCCGGCGCCGGACCGCTTCGGTTAGTGCGCCGCCTTCCTCGTAGCCGACATAGCCGGGAGGTGCGCCGATCAGGCGTGCGACCGAGTGCTTCTCCATGTATTCGGACATGTCGATCCGGACCATTGCGGTATCGTCGTCGAACAGGAAACTGGCCAGCGCCTTGGTCAGTTCGGTCTTGCCGACTCCGGTTGGCCCCAGGAACATGAACGACCCGATCGGCCGGTTCGGATCCTGAAGACCCGCCCGTGCCCGACGCACAGCGGTCGAAACAGCGTGAATGGCCTCTGCCTGACCGATGACCCGCTTTGCCAGGACATCTTCCATGCGCAAGAGCTTTTCGCGCTCGCCTTCCAGCATCTTGTCAACCGGAATGCCGGTCCATTTCGAGACCACCTGAGCGATGTGAGAGGACGTAACGGCCTCGTCGACCATCGTGTCCTTGTCTTCCGAAGCTTCGGCCTCCGACAGCTTTCGTTCGAGATCCGGAACAACCCCATAGGCCAGTTCACCGGCCTTGGCAAGATCGCCACGCCGTTGTGCGATTTCCAGATCGATCCGGGCCTGGTCCAGCTGCTCCTTGATTTTTTGTTCAAGATTGAGCTTTTCCTTTTCGGACTGCCAACGGGCGGTGAGCGCATCCGCCTCTTCCTCGAGATCGGATACTTCCTTTTCCAGTCTTTCAAGGCGATCTTTTGCTGCCGGATCTTCCTCGACCTTGAGCGCTTCGCGTTCGATTTTCAACTGGATGATCCGGCGGTCCAGTTCGTCCAGTTCTTCGGGCTTGGAGTCCACCTGCATGCGCAACCGGCTCGCAGCTTCGTCCATCAGGTCAATGGCCTTGTCCGGCAGGAACCGGTCGGTGATGTAGCGGTTCGACAGGGTCGCCGCAGACACCACTGCCGAATCCGTTATGCGAACACCGTGATGGAGTTCATATTTTTCCTTGATCCCGCGCAGGATCGAAATCGTGTCCTCGACCGTAGGTTCGCTGACAAAGACCGGCTGGAACCGGCGCGCCAGAGCCGCGTCCTTTTCGACATGCTTGCGGTACTCATCAAGTGTCGTGGCACCAACACAGTGCAACTCGCCCCGTGCAAGAGTCGGCTTAAGCAGATTGGAGGCGTCCATCGCCCCGTCAGCCTTGCCGGCACCGACAAGCGTATGCATCTCGTCAATGAAGAGGATGATACCACCGGCAGCACCTTCGACTTCGGCCAGGACGGCCTTCAGGCGCTCTTCGAATTCGCCGCGGTATTTTGCACCTGCAATGAGCGCCCCCATGTCGAGGGCCAGCAGGCGCTTGTCCTTTAGGGATTCAGGCACATCGCCATTGACGATCCGCAAAGCCAAACCTTCAGCAATAGCGGTCTTGCCTACGCCGGGCTCACCAATCAGGACGGGATTGTTTTTCGTCCGGCGCGAGAGAACTTGCACCGTCCGGCGGATTTCCTCGTCACGACCGACCACAGGATCCAGTTTGCCGTCACGGGCCACCTGGGTGAGATCGCGGGCATATTTCTTGAGCGCTTCATACTGGTTTTCCGCCGTGGCACTGTCGGCCGTACGGCCTTGGCGAAGCTGGTTGATTGCCTCGTTCAGACCGTTCGGAGTTACACCGGCTTTTGAAAGCAGCTTTGCGGTCTCCCCTTCCATCGCAAGGGCAAGCAGGAGCCTCTCGACGGTCACGAAGCTGTCGCCGGCCTTCTCGGCAATTTTCTCGGCTTGCTCGAACAAGCGCGCCGTGGCTGCAGACAGATAAAGCTGCCCGGTCCCGCCCGAAACCTTCGGCATCTTGTCCAGAATGGCTTCCAGCTGCGAGCTCGCGAGCTTTGCATCCCCACCGGCTTTCTGGATCAGCCCGGCGGCCAAACCCTCCTTGTCATCCAGAAGCACTTTCAGGATGTGTTCAGGGGTAAATTGCTGATGGCCCTGACCAAGAGCAAATGTCTGCGCAGATTGCACGAATCCGCGGGCGCGTTCGGTATACTTCTCAAAATTCATGCTCAACCTCCTTTGCGTCCGCACCACCCGAAGCATGGTCGACGAACAGGAATGCAGGCCCCTGTTGCGGGCACCCGCACGGCAAGTCTCTCGCCGCCCACTTCATATAGTGTTGCAAAACGATCACAAAAGGGGTTCGGAGGAAATCCGTAAGAGCACGAAAAAACGGCGCCCGATTGGACGCCGCTTTCAGAAGTTCAAACTGTCGGAGGTTACTCTCCGGCAGCGACGGTTTCGCTGTCTGCAGACGACTCGTCAGCCGCTTTGGTCCGCCTGCGCGTATACCGGCGCTTCGGTTTGACCGGAGCCTCTTCCACAGGCGCGGCTTCGGAAGCACCCGCCGGCTCTTCACTAGTCTCGGCTGCAGCTGTTTTTACGCCCCGGCCCCGGGTTCCCCGCGTCCGGCGCTTCGGCTTCTCGTCTTCGACATCTGCGGCCGACGCTTCATCCGTCCCGGCCTCGGCAGAACCGCTGCCGTTGACCTGCCCGGCCGCATCTATTGTCGGCATGCTGTCGATAAAGGGTTGCGGGCTGTCCTCGTCAACCACAGGTGCCGGAGCCTCATGTGCCGTCCCGTTGCCATGGCGGTCGGACCTGGAACGCTCATGCGATCCGTGTCCACCCGATTGTCCATTGGCAGAACCGCTTTCAGCCGTTTCCTCGAAATCCTGCCGACTGGACGACAGGTTCGGCTGCGACTGTGCCTGGGCCGACGCCACGATCCGCAAATAATGCTCGGCGTGCTGATTGTAGTTTTCGGACATGATCCGGTCGCCGGACGCCTGAGCGTCGCGAGCAAGTTGCTGGTACTTTTCCGCAATGTGCAAAGCGGTACCACGGATCTTTACATCGGGACCATTCGATTCGTAGGTCCGAGTCAGCGGGTTAGGTCCCTTTCGGCCCCGTCCGCGCATGCGCTTGTTGCTTTGATTTCCTGGTCTCATCCTGCCGTTTTCTCTTAAGGAACGGCGGCCAGCCTACTGCCGACCCAACATCGGAATTGCCTAAAACCGATACGAAATAATTACCTAGACCCAACGTAATGGCCAGCGGATGCCACGTTAAAACCTGTGAAAACCTCTCGCGTCATATAAAACGAGCGGCTCTTCAAATATGTGACAGTCCGATTGTCCGGATGCTCCGTTGAACAACGGATTCAAAACGCAAATTCTGGCGTTTGTCCCCATGTTGCCGGTGAGGCAGCCCCTGCTACTGCAAGATCACAATTCCGGTCTCGGCGAGATTGAAACTATCCTGTTCTTTCCCGTTTTCCAAGTGCTTTTTCGCATATGGATTAAAAGCCTGCAGATTTGCCCTTGCGACCGGCCACAACACGATCCTGTCCCGCCAAATCCTGCAGGACCTCCACATCGCAATAGTCATTTTCCAGCAGCAGGGCACTTACGGAACCCGCCTGATCATAGCCAATCTCGAACGCAATCCAGCCGCCATCTTTTAAGATGCGGTGGGACTGAGCGACAATACGCCGATACGCTTCAAGCCCGTCCTGCCCCCCATCAAGGGCAAGTGCAGGGTCATGCAAGCGAACCTCGTCTGAAAGCTCCCGGATTACATCGGACCGGATATAGGGCGGATTGCTGATCAGCCAGTCATAGCCTTGACCGACGGCCTCGCAAAAATCCGATTGAGCGACCAGCAACCGGTCTTCGACCTCGTTCAGAGCCGCATTATCGTAAGCGCAGGACAATGCATCTGGCGACAGATCCACTGCCAGGGCCGTTGCATGAGGACACTCACTCAAGAGCGCCACCGCAATGGCGCCGGTACCTGTCCCGATGTCCGCCAATCGGAATGGTTTACCCGTTTGAGCCCGCGCCAAAACTGCATCAATCAGCGTTTCGGTGTCAGGTCTCGGTTCAAGCGTCGCGTCATTCAGTTTGAAGACAAGCCCGTAAAATTCACGCTCACCCAAAATGCGTCCCACCGGCTTTCCGCCCACCCGCTGGTTCGCTTTCACCCGCAAATCTGAAGCCTGTTCAACAGTCAGTGCCCGGTCTTCCGCCAGAACAATGTCGGATGGCCGGAGTTCGGTGACATGAGCGATTAGAATCCGCGCATCAAGCTCCGGGGTCGGTAGTCCGGCAGCCCGAAAGCGATCCCGAAGCTCCCGGTAGAAGGGCCCGATGTTCATGACTGCTCAGACTGCCTCCTCGGAGGCCAGCAGGGTTGCCTGATGGTCAAGGATCAGGGCCTCAACGATTTCATCCAGACCTTCTCCCGCAATGATCTGATCAAGCTTGTAGAGCGTCAGATTGATCCGGTGATCGGTCACCCGCCCCTGTGGGAAATTGTAGGTCCGGATGCGTTCGGAGCGGTCACCCGAACCGACTTGCAGCCGGCGCGCTTCAGTCCGTTCACTTGCTGCACGTTCGCGTTCCTCGTCGAAAATGCGCGCGCGCAGAAGCTGCATGGCGCGTGCCTTGTTCTTGTGCTGTGAGCGCTCGTCCTGAACAGCGACGACAATCCCCGTTGGCATATGGGTAATGCGAACGGCAGAATCGGTGGTGTTGACGTGCTGACCCCCAGCACCGGAGGCGCGGAATGTGTCAATCCGAAGATCGCTGTCCTGAATGTCGACGTCGACTTCTTCTGCCTGCGGCAAGACTGCAACCGTTGCCGCGGATGTATGGATCCGGCCGCCGGACTCTGTTGCAGGGACCCGCTGGACCCGGTGAACACCTGATTCAAATTTCAGCCGTGCAAAGACGTTTTCGCCGGAAACGGAAGCAATCACTTCCTTGTAACCGCCGACTTCGCCCTCGCTGGCCGACAGGATCTCCACTTTCCATCCCCGCAATTCGGCATAACGCTGATACATCCGGAAGAGGTCTCCCGCAAACAGCGCCGCTTCGTCGCCACCGGTGCCTGCCCGGACTTCAAGAATTGCATCATTCGCGTCCGCCTTGTCTTTCGGCAGCAACCCGATGCGCACATCCTGGGTCAGGTTTTCAACCTGCCCTGCAAGATCATCCCGCTCCATTTCGGCGAGCTCACGCATTTCGGAATCCGTTTCCGGGTCGCTCAGCAAGGCTTCGGCCCCGGCCAGATCTTCCTCCGCTTTCACCAGCTCCCGGATTTTCAGGACAAGCGGCTCCAGACCCGAGTACTCACGGGACATCCTCACATATTGCGCGGGATCGGCCCCGGCAGACATCTGGTGTTCCAGTTCCGCAAACCGGTCCAAGAGCGAATTCAATTTCTGACGCGCCAGCATGAGCGCAGGTCTCCTCAGTCCCGACAAGGGCTTTTGAATGCAAAGATAAAGCCGCTAGAGCGCGACATCCGTTTCCGCGGCAAAGCGCTTCAACAGGTCTCGAATATCGGTTTGCGGGTGACCCGGCTCCAGACGCGGCAACAACCGGGCCGACAAGCGACCGGCATCGAGGGTCCGCAGCATGGCCTTGACCGGGCCGAGCGATGCCGGGGACATGGACAAGTCCCTGTACCCCAACCCGATCAGCGCCATGGCCTCGAGCGGGCGTCCCGCAAGCTCGCCACACAAGGTCACCGGCACATGAGCGCGGTTGGCTGCAACAACAACCCGCTGCAATGCCCTCAGAAAACCAACTCCGAGCGTATCGAACCGGTCTGCCACCCGCGTGTTGCCACGATCCGCCGCACAGAAAAACTGAAACAGGTCATTCGAGCCAACAGAGATGAAGTCCACATGCTCCATCAGCTCGTCCATCTGAAACAGAAGCGAAGGCACCTCCACCATAACCCCGAGCCGGATCGTTTCCGGCGTCTCGTGGCTGTGACGGCGCAGATGCTTGATTTCCTTTTCCACCAGCGCACGCGCCTGAATGAATTCCTCGACCTCGGCGACCATCGGGAACATGAGCTTCAGTTCCCGGCCCGCAGCAGCCTTAAGAAGCGCACGGATTTGTGTGCGCAACAGACCCGGCCTGTCGAGCCCCAGGCGAAGCGCCCGCCAGCCCATGGCAGGATTTTCCTCCTGGATCGACCGCAGATAGGGCAGCACCTTGTCGCCCCCGATATCGAGTGACCGGAAGGTGACCGGTTTGCCGTCAGCCGCATCCAGAACCTGTTCGTACTGCAGTTGCTGTTCACGCATCCGCGGGAAGGATGAAGCGACCATGAACTGAAGCTCGGTCCGGAACAACCCGACACCCGCAGCACCGGCTTCAGCCAGATGCGGAAGGTCCACAAGCAACCCCGCATTCATCTGCAGGGAAATCTCGGCCCCGTCCTTGGTGACTGAAGGTTTGTTGCGCAGCCTCCGGTACTGCGCCTGGCGACGGGCCCGGAAACGGACCTTCTCGGCGTAAGCATTCTCTACATCGACAGCCGGACGCAAATGCACTTCGCCCGCCTCACCGTCGATGATGATCGCATCCCCGGCATCTGCGAGACTGACGATGTCCTCGACCTGGCCAACCATTGGAATGCCGAGAGCCCGGCTAACGATGGTTATGTGACTGGTCGCGCCGCCCTCTTCCAGAACAAGCCCGCGCACCCGATCCCGGCCATAGTCGAGAAGTTCGGCCGCCCCCATGTTGCGGGCGACGATAATGGCATCCTGCGGCAGCTCGTCTCCGGCAGAGCCGTGCTGGCGCCCCATCAGTTCGCGGATCAGACGATGGGCAAGATCATCAAGATCATGCAAGCGCTCACGCAGATACGGATCGGTCTGACGCAGCATGCGGGCACGGGTGTCACTCTGAACCTTTTCAACAGCCGCCTCAGCCGTCAGGCCGTTTCGAATGGCCTCTTCGATCTTCCGGATCCAGCCACGGTCATAGGCAAACATGCGATAAGCTTCGAGCACATCCCTGTGCTCGCCGGTCGCTGCAATTTCGCCGCTCGCCAGCAGATCATCAATCGATAGCCGAAGACGGTTGATCGCCGCCTCCAGACGCGCGCTTTCCGCTTCAGTATCCTCTGCGATCAGGTTGGTGACGACGACCCTGGGCTCGTGCAGAACCACGTGACCAAGCCCGACCCCATCCGCAAGGGCAATGCCCGGAGCGTGAATGGGGCGCGAAAGGTCAAGCCCTGTATCCTTCTGGGAAATCGCCTCCAACTCGCCCGCGGCAACCATTTCGGCAATGACCATGGCCGTTGTCTGCAATGCCTCAACTTCGTCTTCAAGATAGGTTCTGTGCGACTTGTTTTGTACAACCAGAACGCCAAGCGTGCGCCCGGCCCGCAGGATCGGCACACCGAGAAACGAGTTGTAGGCTTCCTCTCCGGTTTCCGGAAGGTAGGCAAATCCCGGATGGGCCCGCGCATTCGGAAGGTTGAGAGGCCGCGCTTCGGCAGCGATCAGCCCGACGAGACCTTGCCCGACACGCAGGGACGCCTTGTGCACCGCATCGCGGTTGAGCCCCTCGGTCGCATACAGTTCGAGAACGCCGTCCGCCCGCAGAATGTATACGGAACACACTTCGGCGACCACGTTCGACGCGATCAAAACCACGATCTTGTCGAGCCGCTCCTGCGCCTTGATCGGCTCCGCCATCACTTCGCGGAGTCGACGGAGCAAAAGGCGCGGACCGGCCAGGTTGCTGCGCATCGCCTACCCCGTCTTGCCCCCACTCACGGTGTGGCAGCCTCGCCTGCCACAGCCGCTTTGGGAATCTCTATCCGTCTAAACCGTATAGCGAATGCAGAGTCCGTACCGCAAGCTCCGTATATGCTGAATCAATGAGCACCGAAATCTTGATTTCCGACGTGGTGATCGCCCGGATGTTGATGCCTTTTTGAGCGAGGCCGCGGAAACATTGGGCAGCGATACCTGCATGGGACCGCATTCCAATACCGATAACGGAGACCTTCACGACATCGGTTGCGCCTTCAAGATTCTGGAACCCGATCTCGCCCCGGTTCTCTTCCAGAACGCTGATTGCCCGATCATAGTCGCTTTCGGGAACCGTGAACGTAATATCAGTGGTCTTGCCGTCCGGCGAAATGTTCTGGACGATCATGTCGACGTTAATATTTGCATCCGCAAGCGGACCGAAAACCGTTCCCGCCACACCCGGTTTGTCCGCCACGTCGCGAAGGGAGATCTGGGCTTCGTCTTTGGAAAACGCGATACCGGTTACAACTTGCTGTTCCACGAGTTCGTCCTCGTCGCAGATTAGAGTTCCAGGGGGAAGGCCGCCATTGCCGACTTGCGGGGCTTCCGGATCATCAAAACTTGAACGCACGAATGTGCGGACACCATGCACCATGGCCATTTCAACGGAGCGGACCTGAAGCACCTTCGCGCCAAGTGACGCCATTTCCAGCATCTCTTCGAAGGATACACGCTCCAGCCGCTGGGCTTTGGGCACAATCCGCGGATCAGTGGTGTAGACGCCGTCCACGTCCGTGTAGATGTCACAGCGATCCGCCTTGACCGCCGCTGCTACCGCGACCGCGCTGGTATCGGATCCCCCCCGCCCGAGGGTCGAAATCCGGTTGTCCGGCGCAATGCCCTGGAAACCGGCGAGCACCGCGACCTGGCCCTGGGACAAACGCTCACACAGGAAGTCCGCATCAATCTCCTGGATGCGGGCTGCGCCGTGGTTTCCATCCGTCTTGATCGGAACCTGCCAGCCTTGCCAGGAACGCGCATTGACGCCCATGTCCTGCAGCACGATCGCCAGCAACCCGGAGGTCACCTGTTCGCCTGATGCGACAACCGCATCATATTCGCGCGCATCGTGCAAAGGTGAAGCCTCGCGGCAAAACTGCACAAGCTTGTTCGTTTGCCCGGACATCGCGGAAACAACGACAGCAACCTCATGGCCGGCGTCAACTTCCCGTTTCACGTGGCGGGCCACATTCCTGATGCGGTCAAGGTCGGCAACCGAAGTACCGCCGAATTTCAAAACCAGTCGCGCCATTGTGCTCGTAGTCTTTTCGTCGTGGGTAAGAACGCGAAACGCGCCCAGCGGATCGGCGGACATGCATACAGGCACAGACCCTGCGCTGCAACTGCATCCCTTGACAAAAGAGTTCGGACCCTAGATCGAGTTTCTGTCGGCAGAATTTGCGGGACCATTGAAAGGAAGAAAAATGAGCGACGACAAGACGGTAACCCGGCAGGGTTCGACAGTGGACGATGCTGAAGTTGCTCGGTTTTCAGCCATGGCAGCCGAATGGTGGGACCCGGCCGGCAAGTTCAAGCCGCTTCACAAGTTCAACCCGGTGCGCCTGACCTACATCAAGGATGCGGTGTGCAGCCGGTTCAACCGGGACCCGAACGCTGCCGATGCATTCAAGGGGCTGCGGTTTCTGGACATTGGTTGTGGCGGCGGTTTGCTGAGCGAACCCATGGCACGGCTCGGGGCGGATGTTGTCGGCGCGGACCCGTCCGAGACAAACATCGAGATCGCCCGCCTCCACATGCAGCAATCCGGCCTCGACATCGACTACCGGGCCGCAACCGCCGAACAATTGGCCGAGGCAGGCGAAACATTCGACGTTGTGCTCAACATGGAGGTTGTCGAACACGTTGCCGATGTTCCCCTGTTTTTGGGTGCGACCGCGAGCATGGTCCGGCCTGGCGGGCTCATGTTCGTCGCGACAATCAACCGGACGATGAAAGCCTATGCACTGGCCATTGTCGGTGCTGAATATGTTCTGCGTTGGCTCCCCAAGGGCACGCATTCCTATGACAAGCTTGTACGTCCGTCCGAAATCGAGGGGCCTTTGCAAGGCGCCGGTCTTCAGGTCATCGACCGCTGCGGGGTGACGTTCAATCCTGTCACCGACAATTGGCGTCCTTCTCGCGACATGGATGTCAACTACATGATGCTGGCGGAACGTCCACGGGAAAACTGAACGGAGCCATGGCTGACCCGATCCTGTTCGTGCCCGGCCTGCTGTGCACTGAAGTGCTTTACGCGCCTCAGATGACCGCCCTTGCAGATCACCCGGTCATGGTTGCCGACCATACCCGGCAAGATGCGATCCCGGACATTGTTGAAGATATCCTCAAGACCGCCCCTGAGCGCTTTTCTCTTATCGGCCTGTCCATGGGCAGTTACATCGCCATGGCGCTGTTGCGCGCCGCACCGGAACGCGTCAGCCGGGTCGCCATGATCGCGACCAATGCCCGAGCCGATGTGCCGGAACAAACGAAGCGCCGCAAGTTCCTGATCGAACTGGCACGGAAAAAGAATTTCGAGAAGGTGCCGCATCTTCTCTATCCCGGCTTTGTGCATGAAAAACGGGAAAACGATCCGGCACTCAGGCAGATAGTCGTCGATATGGCGATTGATACGGGACCAGACGCCTTTGTTCGGCAACAGACCGCATTGATCGCCCGAATTGATTCACGCCCTTTTTTAAAGGAAATTGGCTGCCCGGCTTTGGTCGTGGTCGGGGACGGAGATAGATTGACACCGCCCCATTTGGCCCGGGAAATCCACAACCTCATCCCGGGTAGCCGCCTTGCCGTAATCGCGGGCAGCGGCCACCTGCCGACACTGGAAGAACCGGATCAGACGACGGCCGTGTTGAAAAACTGGCTTCTCAACTGACAAGCTGTCCGGCTGCTCAATTCTTCTCGTCAGGCAACGCAGGCAGCGGCAAGACGGAAACGCCCTCATCGAGCAATTCCTCGGCTTCCTTTGGTGTTGTTTCGCCGTGGATCGGCTTCAGCGCTTCGTCGCCATAGTGCATCTTGCGGGCTTCTTCAGCGAATTTTGCCCCGACATATTGCGAGTTTTCGAGAAGTTTTGTCTTCAAGACACGCAAGGCCTCAACCACTTGCTTCTGCTTGACATCAACTGGCAGCAAGGCGGCCTGACCGCTGTGCGGAACGGTTTCTGCCCCCGGATTTGCTGGCGCAGGTGCCGCGTCAGTATTGACGGACACGTGTGCAGTCTGTTCGACCGAAATTTCCGAATGTTCGGCTTTTTTGCGTGACGTCGACACAGCAGGTGCCATCAGCGTTTTGCGGATCTGCGACGAACCACAGGCCGGGCAGGACAACAGGCCACGCTCTTTTTGCTCGTCAAAATCGGTCGAATTTCGGAACCATGCCTCGAACCGGTGGGCCGTTCCGGCCTCGCATTGCAGGGTGTAACGGATCACTCACTCATCTCCAGTCGCTCCTGCCCGCCAATACCAAACGGCCGCTCATTCAGCAGGACCGGAATTCGGCTGCGGGCCTTTGCGGCATCTTCCAGATTTATTTCCGCGCTCACGAAGCCCGGCTCGTCATGGTCGAGCTCGGCAATCACCGCCCCCCACGGGTCAACGATCAGGCTGTGACCGTAAGTCTCGCGGCCATCTTCATGGGTCCCGCCTTGAGCTGCGGAAATCACGAAGGCTCCGTTTTCAATTGCACGTGCCCGCTGCAAGACGTGCCAGTGAGCCTCCCCGGTCTGACGGGTAAAGGCAGCAGGCATCGTCAAGATTTTGGCACCAGCCTTTGCCTGATTGCGGAAGATCGAAGGAAATCGCACGTCATAGCAAACGGCCATGCCCAGCTTCCCCCATGGCAAATCTACAATCTCGGCCACAAGGCCAGGCTCATAGGTGGCGGATTCGCGCCAGCTCTCGCCATTGGGCAGGTCTACATCGAACATGTGGATCTTGTCGTAGCGCGCAGTCACCTCACCGTCCGGCGCTATGAGGAACCCGCGATTGGCAACCTTTCCGTCGTCCCTCAAGATGGCCAGGGACCCCAGATGAATCCAAAGCAAAAGTTCTTTTGCCACCCCCCGAAACCGGGCAAGCGAGGGGTCTTCGGCTTCCAGCGTGATCTGCTCCAGAAGCTCGTCTCTCGAGCGCACCAGAACATTGGTCATTTCGGGCGTTTGAACGTAATGAGCACCTTCACGCGCAGCCGAGCGGATAAGGGTTTCGGCTTGTGCGATGTTTTCCGGCGCGGACTTGCCGCTTCGAAGCTGAATGCAGGCTGCCTTGAAAACGCTCATGTCTCGCTCCAGGTCAATGGTCCGTCTGGCCTTTAAGCCGCCAGCAAGGCGTCGAGCTTGCCGGACCGGTCGAGATCGAAAAGATCGTCACATCCACCGACATGCACGGTGCCGACAAAAATCTGCGGGAAGGTTGACCGGCCATTGGCCTTCTGGATCATTTCCTGCCGCAGCTCAGGATCGAAAGTGGCGTCCTGCTCGCTGTATTCAACGCCTTTCTGGTCCAGAAGCTTTTTTGCCGCTGTACAGAAACCGCAAAGCTGCCGCGTATAGATTACTACATTTGCCATGACGTCTTCCGTTGAAGTCCTGTCGAGATGCCATCAAAGTTCGTGCTTATAAATGATATTGTAAAGTTTACACAAGCTTTCCATGTCTTTCCGGCTTGATTGTCCGGATGTCGAACGCAAGGCCTAGGAAGAGGCACTCGTCAGATCCGCGAGTGCGAAGGTCAAAACATCCACCTGCCCGGCACCGGCTGACCGAAGAACCCGGACACAGGTTTGAACCGTCGAGCCGGTTGTCAGGACATCGTCGACCAAGACAATCCGCTGCCCGAACACACGCGCACGCCCGGCCTCGGAAACCGCGAAAGCTCCCCGGACATTCCGGATCCGGTCCTTGCCACTCAATCCTACCTGCCTTTGGGTTTTCCGGGTCCTTTGCAGTCCCTGCAAAAGCACCGGCTGCCCCGTTTCCCGCCCCAATTCGACAGCGAGATCGGCGGCCTGATTGAAACGGCGTTCAATCCTGCGGGTCCAGTGAAGCGGCACCGGAACGAGCAGACAGTCATCTTCAAAAAGCTCTTGTCCGGCGCGTGCCATCAAACGCGCCATCGGAGCCGCCAATTCCCGTCTCGCACCATATTTGAACCGGTGAACCATCTCCCGCGCCTTGCCCGAATATATGGCCACGGCCCGCGCCCGATCGAACAAGGGCGGTTCGGCAATGGCCCGCGGACTCACCGCTCCCTCCCCCATGTCGTGCGAGAAGGGCGTCCCGTACCGGTCGCAAAGGGGAGCCTCGATAAACGGGACTTCGCTCCAGCACGTTGGGCACAACCCGCCACTACGGTCGATTTCCCTGTTGCAGGTCAGGCACCTGGGAGGCAGCAGAAAATCGAGCAGGCAGCGGTTTAACTGTCCGAATAAA
The DNA here is from genome assembly GCF_009711355.1 of Roseibium sp. RKSG952. Classification (NCBI taxonomy): domain Bacteria; kingdom Pseudomonadati; phylum Pseudomonadota; class Alphaproteobacteria; order Hyphomicrobiales; family Stappiaceae; genus Roseibium; species Roseibium sp. RKSG952. The sequence goes on from NZ_SMMF01000932.1 coordinate 16,385, forward strand.
GCTATGCCCCGCGCACCCAAGGCCGCATGGATTTTTTGATGGTCCAGAGCATTTGCCGACATGAGATCACAATAGCAGCTTTGACCTTCAGGTGCCGCATGCGATATGGGGCCGAGATAACAACGATTGACCGGATCTCGCCATGTCCCAAGTCGAACTGTTCGACCGCAAGCTTCTCCAGATGCGCCGCCAGCGCGCGCTCAAGGCTTTTCAGCCAGGCGCGGATTTTCTGGTGTCGGCTGTTGCTGCGGATCTGGCCGACCGCCTGATCCCGGTCAACCGGACATTCGATACAGCGATTGATCTCGGCGGACACAATGATGACCTTGCCCGCATGATCATCGAGAGCGGCAAGGTTGCGCAGCTGTATCGCGGGCACCTGTTCTTCGCCAATCCTCACGGCAGACAATGCGATTTTGTATTCGATGATGCGTTTCCGCCGTTGGGCGACGAGACGGTCAGTCTCATCATCTCCCCTCTTACCCTGCAATTCGTGAATGATCTCCCCGGAACACTGATCCAGTTGCGCCGGGCCCTGAAGCCGGACGGCTTGTTGCTGGCGACCCTGCCAGGCGCCGACACGCTGCACGAGCTGCGCGATGTTTTGATGCGTGCGGAGCTTGAGACCACGGGAGGAGCATCAATCCGTGTCGCCCCCTTTGCCGACACACGGGATCTGGGGGCTCTCCTGCAACGGGCGGGCTTTGCCCTGCCCGTAACCGACAAGGACACACTGACAGTCCGTTATGACAACATGTTTGCCCTTCTGAAGGATCTGCGCGCAATGGGCGCGACCGCGGCCTTGAACGACCGCCCTGCGCCCCTGAAGCGGTCTACCCTGCTCAGGGCAGCCGAACTCTATGCTCAGGATTATGCGGACCCGGATGGGCGTATCCGGGCAAGCTTCGACATGATCACGCTGTCAGGATGGGCTCCGCACGAAAGCCAGCAAAAGCCGTTGACACCCGGCTCGGCGAAAATGAGCCTCAAGGATGTTCTTTAGAGAAACAAGTCAATCGATTTTCAGCTCTATGATGGGTGCTTGCGCGCGGTCATGATAGTTGGTCCGCAAGGTATCGCTGATCGCGATCACCGACGAGAGGATGCCAATTCCGATCAATGCGGTGATCAGGGCGTATTCGGCCTTGCTCGAGCCGCCTGCTTGTGAGCCGAAGGATCTTATTTGATTGACTTCTCGTTTGCGCAGCAAGCTTGATTTAGCCATAGATCCTTCACCCTGACACAAGAACCGATCTAGCCGGGCACCAAATCCAACAAGAAGGGAATGAGTGGCTCGTCGGCTGCCGGCATTTGATAGTCCCTCAGGCGCACCGGCCGGACCCATTTCAGGTTCTGCCCTTCGCGGCCTGTGGGGACACCCTCCCAACGTCGGCAGATATAAAGAGGCATAAAGAGATGAAAATCTTCGTAAACGTGGCTTGCAAAAGTTAAGGGTGCGAGACACGCTTCGTTAACGCTAATTCCCAACTCTTCGTGCAATTCGCGGATCAGGGTTTCTTCCGGCCGCTCTCCCTCTTCGACTTTTCCTCCCGGAAATTCCCACAATCCTGCCATTGACTTGCCTTCCGGCCTTTGGGCCAGAAGAATGCGACCATCAACATCCACAAGAGCGCAGGCCGCAACAAACACTGTCCGGGTCATTCAATCCGTCCCAATAGTCGACAATCCGTTTACAATTTAAAAACCAATCCGAACAACTTTCAGCATCCGGCAGCCGAAGCACCGGATCAGCTCCGATAGTCGCCGTTGATGGCCACGTATTCCTTGGTCAGATCGCAGGTCCAGACCGTGGCCTGGCCCTTGCCGAGGCCCAGTTCGACGCTGATGGCGATCTCTTCCTGCTTCATGACAGCAGATGCGGCTTCCTCGCTGTAATCGGCATCCCGCTCGCCATTGACGGCGACACGGACATCTCCGAACCAGATGGCCAACCGGTCCCGGTCCGCCGGTTCTCCGGCCTTGCCGACCGCCATGACAACCCGGCCCCAGTTTGCGTCTTCCCCTGCAACTGCCGTCTTCACGAGGGGTGAATTGGCGATCGACAGGGCGATGCGTTTGGCGGAGACATCCGTTTCAGCTCCTGAAACCTGTATCTGAACAAACTTCCTGGCGCCCTCGCCATCGCGGACAATCTGATGCGCAAGGTCTGTCATGACGTCATCGAGTGCTGACCGCAGCACGCCAACACGCGGATCATCAAGAGACTTGATTGGCTCGACACCCCGGTCTGCGGCCACCCCCGTCGCAAAGAGCAGAACAGAATCCGACGTGGATGTGTCACTGTCGACAGTGATGGCGTTGAAACTGCCATCGACCTTGTCCGACAAAAGCGCTTGGAGAACGTCGGCGGTTACGGGCGCGTCGGTAAAGATAAAGGACAGCATCGTCGCCATGTCCGGCGCAATCATGCCCGCGCCCTTGGCCATTCCACCGATCACAACTTCGGTATCATCCAGTTCAACGGCCGCAGTCGCCAATTTCGGAAAAGTATCCGTGGTCATGATCGCTCTGGCTGCATCCAGCCAGGCGTCCCTTTGTTCGGCAGAAGCGAGATCAGCAATGACCGCATCGAATTTCCCTGCATCAAGCGGTTCGCCAATTACGCCGGTCGATGCGAGAAAAATTTCCTTGTCACTGCATCCAAGAGCCTTTGCGGCGATCCCGGCTGACAGGGCAACGGCTTCTGCGCCCTTCTTTCCGGTAAACGCATTGGCGTTTCCGGAATTGACCAGGAGGCCCCGCGCCGTGCCGGACACCAGTTGCGCCTTACACCAGTCCACCGGCGCCGAAGCGCATTTGGACTTGGTAAAGACCCCGGCAACAGTGGTTCCCTCAGCAAGCTCCACCAAGAGCACATCCGTCCGGCCTTTGTACTTGATTCCGGCTTGCGCAGTCGCAAATCGCACGCCGCCGATTTCGGGCATTTCGGGATAGGATTTTGGAGCGAGCGGTGAAAGAGCGTCGGACATGGAGAAACCCGGAATTTGCTGAAACGTCGGGTTCGAGCCATGCCCGAACACAGGAAGGCACGCAAGTGCAATTCTGATCCGCGCAGCGGTATCGACGGAAATCATGAAAAAACCCGGCCGCTAAAAACAGCGGCCGGGGCGATTTCAAACAGGGAGGTCCCCCTGTACTTATTGCGCGGCTTCCTGCTCCGCAGCTTCCGGCGTTTCAGAAGCTGCCTTTGCAAGAGCCTCATCAAGGATCTCGACATCGATATCGGCCTTGAGCGCTTCCATTTCCGCTTCATAGCGTTCGCGCACCAGCTGGGTCCGCAGATCAGCCTTCACATCTTCAAAACCCGGTTTGGGCTGGCGGCGCTTGTCTTCCAGCTTGATGACATGCCAACCGAATTGGGTCTCGACCGGTTCTTCGCTGAATGCACCGGGCTCGAGCGCAAAGACGGCTTCTTCAAACGGCTGAACCATCTGTCCACGGGCGAAATACCCGAGATCGCCGCCATTCGGGCCCGACGGGCCGGTCGACTTTTCACGCGCCAGTTCTGCGAAATCCGCGCCACCCTTGAGTTCCTCGATGACAGCTTCAGCTTCAGCCTTGTCCTTGAGCAGGATATGACGGGCGTTCAGTTCTTCTTCGCCTTCGTATCCGGCAAACTGTTCGTCATAGGCCGCCTGCAGGTCTTCATCCGAAATCCCGCCATCAATCTTCTGCGCCAGATAGGCGTTCCGAAGCGCCCTCAGGGTCAGGAAGTCGATCTGCTTCTGGAAATCGGGATCCTGATCAATGCCGTCACGGCGCGCAGCTTCCGCGAGCAATTCCATGTCGACCATCACATCCAGCAGGATCGGACGCCATTGCGACGGCGGGAAACGCTGGAGTTCCGAGCCGAAGTCCTGGGCTGCAAATGCAATATCCGCCTCGGTGATTTCCTGGTCACCGACTTTTGCGAGGACGTCATCAGGTTCTGCGGCTCGGAGCGCGCTGCTCCCGAAGGAAACAGCGCCGAGCGAAGCGGCAAGCGCAGTGACGGCGAGCAACCGGCTCGGCCGGCGCAGAGAAATTCCGAACATATGGTGTCCTTTTACAAATCGGAACTGACTTCACTTTCAACGCGGGCTGATTGACCGAACCCAACCGGGCCGGGGCGTTGCCGGCGCCGCAACTTTGCGTATTAGGGCAGCGTTGACAAGCATTCTGCACCCTCTTATCTGTCGAGCGTCTCCGGCATGGGCCGGGACAGGACCTTTGCCTCGATCGCTTGCATGGCAGCCCGCCATGCGGGGAACGTGGACAGCAATTGAGACGATTTCATGGGCAGGCGCCATTCAGCTAGCTGGCCGCTTCCCGATAGGAAAGGACCGCCACATGGCCGGCCTTGGCGCTTTAGCACGTAAGATTTTTGGATCATCCAACGACCGTAAGGTCAAAAGCTACCGGGCCCAAGTTGAGAAAATCAACGCCCTTGAACCAGAGCTTCAGGGTCTGACCGACGACCAGTTGAGAGCCCGGACAGCCGAGTTTCGCGAACAGCTCAAGAACGGGGCGAAACTTGACGATCTGATCGCGCCGGCATTCGCAACCGTTCGCGAAGCTGCAAAGCGCGCCCTTGGCCAGCGCCACTATGATGTGCAGCTCATTGGCGGTTTGGTGCTCTATGAGGGCCGCATCGCGGAAATGCGTACCGGTGAGGGCAAGACACTGGTCGGAACCGCACCGGTCTATCTGAACGCCCTGACAGGCCGCGGCGTTCACGTCGTGACCGTCAACGACTATCTTGCCCAGCGTGACAGCGACTGGATGGGTCAGGTTTACCGTTTCCTCGGGCTGACGGTCGGCTGCATCACGCACGGATTGACGGATGATGAGCGCCGCGCAGCCTATGCCGCTGACGTGACTTATGGGACCAACAACGAGTTCGGTTTCGACTATCTTCGCGACAATATGAAGCATGACCGCCAGTCCATGACACAGCGCGAACATGCTTTTGCCATCGTCGACGAAGTCGATTCCATCCTGATCGACGAAGCCCGGACGCCGCTTATCATTTCCGGGCCGCTGGAAGACCGGTCCGAATTTTACAACACCGTCGATGCCTTTATTCCGCTTCTGACCGAAGAAGATTTCGAGCTGGACGAAAAGCAGCGCTCGGCGACATTTACCGAGGCAGGCAACGAGCGTCTGGAGCAATTGCTCTCCGAAGCCGATTTGCTGAAGGGTGAATCCCTTTATGACGTGGAAAACGTCGCCGTTGTCCATCACCTTCAGCAGGCCCTGAAGGCCCACAAGCTGTTCCAGCGCGACAAGGACTACATTGTCCGCAATGGCGAGGTCGTGATCATCGACGAATTCACCGGCCGCATGATGCCGGGCCGCCGCTTCTCAGAAGGGCTGCACCAGGCTCTGGAAGCGCGTGAAAAGGTTCGCATCCAGCCGGAAAACCAGACCCTCGCGTCGATCACGTTCCAGAACTATTTCCGCATGTATGACAAGCTGGCCGGCATGACCGGGACGGCGTCGACCGAAGCGGATGAGTTCATGGACATTTACGGTCTTGAAGTCATTGAAATCCCGACAAACCTTCCGGTCTCGAGAATTGACGATGACGATGAGGTCTACCGCACGTTCGAGGAAAAATACGCCGCCATCGTCAAGCTGATCGATGACTGCAAGGAACGGGGCCAGCCGGTTCTGGTCGGCACCACGTCCATTGAGAAATCCGAGTATCTCGCCGGGCTTCTGAAAAAGCACGGTTACACCCAGATCGATGTGTCGGAGCCGGCCGCAATCGCGTCCGCTCACATGAAAGACGGCGGCAAGGCCAAGGTCTTCACGGTGCTGAATGCCCGTTATCACGAGCAGGAAGCCTCGATCGTCGCACAGGCCGGATTGCCGGGTGCGGTGACGATTGCAACAAACATGGCTGGCCGCGGTACCGACATTCAGCTCGGCGGCAATGCGGACATGCAGATCGCCCTGGAACTTGGCGACATGCCCGAGGGCGACGAGCGCACACGCCGCGAGCAGGAGATCAAGGATCTTGTCGAGGAGCGGAAGAAGCAAGGCCTCGGCGCTGGCGGGTTGTATGTGATCGGCACCGAACGGCACGAAAGCCGCCGGATCGACAATCAGCTTCGCGGCCGCTCGGGACGCCAGGGCGACCCGGGCCATTCCAAGTTCTTCCTGTCCTTGCAGGACGACCTGATGCGCATCTTCGGATCGGAGCGGATGGATTCCATGCTGCAGAAACTCGGTCTGGAAGAGGGTGAAGCCATCATCCACCCGTGGATCAACCGGGCGCTTGAAAAAGCCCAGCAGAAAGTCGAGTCGCGCAACTTCGACATCCGCAAGAACCTCTTGAAGTTCGACAATGTCATGAACGACCAGCGCAAGGTGGTCTTCGAACAGCGCATCGAACTGATGGATGGGGAACACCTTCAGGAAACCGTCGCCGACATGCGCCATGATGTGGTCGAGGATCTCGTCGCCCGTCACATCCCGGAAAAGGCCTATCCCGAGCAGTGGGACACGGACGGTCTTCAGGAAAGTGTTCGCGAAACACTGAACCTCGATCTTCCGGTCAAGGACTGGGCGGAAGAGGAAGGCATTGCCGACGAGGAAGTGAAAGACCGGCTACGCCGCGCAGCAGACGAGGCAATGGCGCAAAAAGTGGCAAAATACGGCCCGGACATTGTGCGCCAACTGGAAAAGATGCTTCTTCTCCAGACCCTCGACAACCTGTGGCGTGAACATCTGGCCAACCTGGACCATCTGCGGTCGGTGATCGGTTTCCGTGGCTACGCACAGCGCGATCCGCTTCAGGAGTACAAGACCGAGGCCTTCACACTGTTTGAGGGCATGCTCACTCAGCTGCGTGAAACCACGACATCTCAGCTCTTGCGCGTGGAACTTGTTCAGGATCAGGCACCACCTTTGCAACAGGCTCCGGAGTTGCCGGAAATGCATGGCCATCACATTGATGCGACAACCGGTGTCGATGAAATGGAACTCGCCGACCAGATGCTCGCGCATCAGCCCGCCGTCGCGCGCGATCCCAACGATCCGTCGACCTGGGGCAAGGTTGGCCGAAACGAAGCATGTCCGTGCGGATCTGGCAGGAAATACAAGCATTGCCATGGCGCTCTGAACTGACGTTGCCATCTGAAAAGTCATGAAAAACGAGGCTGGCCCGCAAGGGCTGGCCTTTTTTGGTGTTTTCCGGCAGTTTGCCGCCCACAGAAACCGAAGACCGGTCGCCGAGAATGAGCACGCATATCGAGAGCAAGATCTATCTGACCCGCAGGTCCGAGAAGCGGCCTGAAACCCCGCTGCTCAGCGTCATTGTTCCGGTCTACAACGAAGCGGAAGTGATCCCGCATTTTCTCAAGGAAACCGGAGAGATTCTGGAGCAAACCGGGCTCGACTACGAGTATGTCTTCATCGACGATGGCAGCCGGGACGCGACAGCCGATGTACTTGAACAGCAGATCGCCGAAGGGCTACCCGCCCGCTTGCTCGGACTGTCCAGAAACTTCGGCAAGGAAGCTGCAATGTCTGCCGGACTGGACCATGCGCACGGCGATATCGTGATCATCGTGGACGTCGACCTGCAGGACCCGCCCTCACTCATCCCCCAGATGATCGACGGGTGGCGCGCGGGTTATGACGTCGTTTACGGCCTCAGGGTGGACCGGTCCTCGGACACGCTGATGAAGCGCTCCACCGCGCGCATGTTCTATCGGTTGTTCAACAAGCTTGCCAATATCGAGATGCCGCCGAATGCCGGTGACTTTCGCCTGCTTGACCGCGCCGTCGTAGACGCACTTCTGCAACTTCCGGAACGCAACCGGTTCATGAAAGGCCTGTTTGCCTGGGTCGGGTTTCCAGCCATGGCACTTCCCTACGAGCGTCCTGCACGCCGTGCCGGAAACGGCAAATGGAATTACTGGAAGCTCTGGAATTTCGCCATAGACGGGCTGACCGGGTTCACAACCATGCCGCTGCGTATCTGGTTTTACGGCGGGGCCCTGCTCTCCGGCATCGCCTTTGCCTACGCGCTTTATCTGGTGTTGCGTGTGTTCTTCACCGGAATCGATGTTCCCGGTTACACGTCCTTGATGGTCACGCTCCTGTTTTTCTCCGGGATCCAGCTTTTATCGATCGGCATGATCGGCGAATACGTGTCGCGTCTTTTCAACGAGGCCAAACAACGTCCGGTCTATCTCCTTCAGGATGTGATCGAAGGCAAGGTGCCGGGCAAAAACACCGGGACAGAAACGTGACGCGAATTTTTCGGGACCGCCCGGCCGGCATGCGCCAATTGCTCAAAGCCGAGGCTGGCACGGCAGGCCGCTTTGCAGTGGTGGGAGCCGCCGCCACCGGTGTACATGCATCAACGGCTGTCGCTCTTCTAGAGGCCGGAGCACTTGAGGCTTTTCCGGCCAATATCGCCGGTTTCGTTCTCGCCTTTTGCGTCTCCTTTTCCGGTCATCATTTCTGGAGCTTTGGCCATATGCGCAACAACGGCGACGGTGCCCGGCGCATGCGCCGGTTCCTCGTGCTTGCCCTGACCGGTTTCCTGCTGAATTCCATTGTTCTGGCCGCCTGGCTTGAACTGACACCGTGGCCTGATGTCCTTGGCATCCTGCTTTCCATCGCGATCATTCCGGGCCTGACTTTCCTCGGTGCCCGTTTGTGGGCCTTCGCCAACCATTCCAAAGACACACATGATTAAAAAGCTCAGCGCCAGCCAAGGTGCCTTCGTATATGTGACGCTGGTCTGCCTGCTTTGGGCGCTTGTTCCGACCCTCCTGTTTCCCAACCCTCCTCTGGATGTGGTCGAAGGATATGCCTGGGGCCGCGAGATGGCGCTGGGATATACCAAACACCCGCCGATGCAGGCCTGGCTACTGGAAGCCTCCTACTGGCTCACCGGCGGCCATACTTTCGGGGGCTACTGGCTCAGCGCGATCAGTGCCGGGCTCGGCTATCTGGCAATCTGGAAACTCGCCCGCCGAAACAGCATTCCGCCTGAAGGAGCGTTCTGGGCGATTGTGCTGACAAGCATCACATTCTACTTCACGCTTCCACTGCCCGAATTCAATCCGAACATCCTGCAGATCCCGGTCTGGGCATGGATGATCCTGCTGTTCCACCGGGGAATTGAACGCGGTAATCTCCTGAACTGGATCTTGCTGGGCGCCGTCGCAGCGTTCGGACTCTACACAAAATACTTCGTCCTGCTTCTGATCGGTGCAATCGGCCTCTATACACTGGTTTTTGCTCACGCCCGGCGCAAACTGTTAACGCCGGGTCCATGGTTGGCAGCCCTGACATGTCTTGTCTTGCTGATCTCGCATGGCTGGTGGCTGCTCAAGACGGATTTCCTGACGCTGCAATACGCGGCAAGCCGCAGCAAACCGGCATCAGACCTTTTGGACCACGTCATCAAGCCGCTCGAGTTTCTCGGCGCCCAGCTCGGCAATCACGCAACCTTGTTCGTTGTTGTGATCGCAGGTCTCGGTCTCGCTGGCCTCAGGCGCATGGGTCCACGGATCGGGACGGATAGCGCGGACAACAAGAACGACAGGACTTTCCTGTTGTGGTTCGCATTTGTGCCTCTCGGCGTCGTTCTTCTGGCCGGACTGATCACCGGAAACGAATTCGAGCACATGTGGGGCACTCCCATGTTTGTACTCTCCGGGATCCTTGCGGTCTATTTCCTCAAGATACCGGGCTCCTTCCGGCACCAGCATGCCGCTTTGCGCATCGCCTTGGCCGTTCAAGCGGTATTCTTGCTTGTGGTCGTTGCACAAGCGGCACTCGAACCACAATGGAAAGACAAGCAGACGCGGATGCACTATCCCGGCAAGGAAGTGGCCGATGCACTGGCCGGGATCTGGAAGCGGCAGGCCGGAACCGATCTCCCCTATGTCGCCGGAGACATGTGGTCGGCGGCCAATGTCACCATCCACGCGTCCGAACGCCCGTCAATGTTTTACCTGCATGATGTCACTTTGAGCCCGTGGATCGATCTCGAAGATGTTCAGCGCAAGGGCCTGATGATCGTCTGGCGCGGTGATCGTGAAACGCCCCTGGATGAGCTTCTGGTTTTCTACCCCGATGCCAAGCGCGAGGGGTCGATTGACGTGCCCTATGGCGGCTGGGGCCTTATTCCGCCGGTAAAGGTGAACTGGCTGATCATCCCGCCCGGTTCTGTTGCGAAACAGCCGGTGGAGCAAAAAACACCGGTACGGAAATAAAGCGAATTTACTACCCAAACGATGGCGTCGAGGTCAGTTTCGGCTAGACTTCGCGCCATGGTGAACATGCAGGAAATCGATGAGCTTGAGGACTGGTTGATCGGAGAGGCCCTGTCCTCCCGGCCGATCCCTGAAATGTTTGCCGAAATGTGCGAACGCCTGCGGCATTGCCAGGTGCCTGTAGAGCGCGCATTGCTGGGATGGGCAACACTGCACCCGCTCATAGAGGCCGAAATTGCGTTCTGGACCGCGACAGACGGCCTGGAGCACGAGCAATTTGCGCATGAGGACGAGGACACAGACGACTGGCTGAACAGCCCCATGCGTGCGGTTCTGATCAATCAGGAAAAACGGCTGCGGCGGCGCCTCGACAAATCCAACTCGGGCTACGACTTCGAACTTTGCCAGCAACTCGCCGACGAAGGCTACACAGACTACCTCGTGCTCGCGACCGCATTTCGCATGCCGAGCATCGACGAGCAACGCGACGACACCGGGATCTTGGTGAGTTGGGCAACCCGTCAAACCGGTGGCTTCACGGACGATCAGCTGTATGCAATAGAGTACATTCAAAAAAGGCTGGCGCTGTCAGCGCGCGCAAACGTCGAAGAAGGGATCACGCGCACCATCGCCGAGACCTATCTCGGTAAATGGGCCGGCAACCGGGTTCTCAATGGCCAGATCCGTCACGGAGATGGTGAACTTATTCGTGCCGTGATCGTCTATTGCGACATGCGCCAGTCCACGTCGATTGCCGAAGTTCTGGGCCCCGAACGCTATCTTTCCTGGTTGAACACCTTCTTTCAGGCAACCGCCGCACCGGTTCTGGAAAATGACGGTGAAGTCCTTGATTTCATCGGCGATGCGGTTCTCGGCATCTTCCCGATCCGGGAGAACGGTTATGCGGAGGCCGTCAGAAAGGCCATTCTGGCAGCAGATGCCATGCGCGACCGAATCGAAGCAGTCAACCGGTCCAGCAACAACGGACTGCAACTGAAGGCCGGGACAGCGCTTTCGGTCGGCGAAGTGATGTTCGGAAACATCGGGGTCGCTGAAAGGCTCACCTTTTCGGTGATCGGTCAAACGGTTCATGCCGCCGCCCGCCTGGAGGCCCTCACCAAGACCATCGGTTGCGACACGTTGATGACCTCCGAAATTGCCGAATTGATCCCGGACCGGTCCAGACCGGTTGGTGATTTCGAACTGTCCGGTTTCAGCGGCAAGACAGCAGTTTATGCTCTGCTACCGCAACCCGGCGCCCAATGACCCCGCGCACGGATCAGCCATGGCAAGCACGTGCCAAACGGTGCCGAGCGGGAACGCGGCCCTTCATATTGCAGCGGCAAGCGTGATAAGGCTGGCAAATATTCGCTCGCTTCGTCAAACCGAAACCCGCTCCGCCCCTCGTTTCTCACTTCCGAGACCAATCTGGATTCCCGCATGACTGACCTTCGCCCGACCCCGCCTCGACATCTGCCTTTCAAGGAACAGGAAGGAGCTGGCGGCGAAAGCCATGCAACAGTTGTGTTCCTGCACGGTTTTGGCGGAGACCGGCAGACATGGGTCAACCTGCAGACGGCGCTTGCGCCCTCCCTCAGGTCGGTTGCTTTCGATCTTCCGGGGCATGGAGACGCGCTTGACTGGCCGGTCGTCGGAAATGCGGGTGTCGCCGCGAAGGCAGTCCTGCAATCCCTTGAGGAGCTCGATTTGGGCGGGGTGCATCTGGTTGGCCATTCCATGGGCGGCGCGGTGGCCGCACTGGCAGCGCTCCGGGAACCGGAGCGGATCAAGAGCCTGACCCTGCTCGCACCGGGCGGCTTTGGCGCGGAGATCAATCACAAGCTTCTGCGCCGCTATGCGGCCGCGACAGACCTCACCGAAATGGAAATGCTTCTCGAACAGTTTTTCGGTTGGGAATTCAAATTGCCGAAGTTTCTCGCCAAGACCGCTGTGGAGGCACGCCTGAAGCCGGGCGCGGTCGCGACACTGCAAGCGATTGTCGAGGAGATTGTCGACGGCACCGTTCAGAAAACGCTTCCCCGGCAAGATCTTGCCGGGTTGCCGATGCCTGTCAAGGTCATCTGGGGCACACAGGACCGTGTCCTTCCCACCCGCCAGGCACACAAATTACCCGGCGTTGTCGCGACCCATATCTTTGAAGGGGTCGGGCATATGCCTCATCTGGAAATCCCGAAGGAAGTCGTCCGCCTGATCCGGCAAAACGCCGGATTAACAGGCTAGAAACCCGGGCGAAGAACTTCAGGCGTCCGGCAGCAGATCCGGGCGCCATGGCTCGCCAATCACGCGGCGGGCCATCATGTGCGACCGGGGCGAATTGATGCTGTCGACCGCGATGAGGTTCCCGTCCCGGAGATAGGCAACATAAAACTTGGCCGTTTTCAGGTCACCTGCGACCACCGTGTCATCATAACCTTCCGACAACCCGGCAATCTGAAGCTTGACGTGGTATTGATCGGACCAGAACCAGGGCAACGGGTCATAGTCCACTTCCTGCCCCATGATGGACTGGGCCACTGCCTTTGCCTGATCAATTGCGTTCTGGACGCTCTCCATTCGGATAGACCGGCCATACCGGCTCGAATGGAAGCGCGTGCAATCACCGGCCGCATAAATGCTCTCGTCACTGGTTTGACCGGCACCATCGACCAGGATGCCGTCGTCAGCATCAAGCCCGGCCTCTTCTGCCAGATGATCGTTGGGAACCGCCCCGACAGCGATCAGCACGAGGTCGGCCGGGATCGTTTCCCCATTCGACAACCGGACACCTTCAACGGCATCCCTTCCCTCTATCGCTTCGATCCCGGTATCAAGATGCAGCACCACGCCCTTTTCGCGGTGGAGGTCTGTGTAGAATTCCGAAATAATCGGCGATACGACCCGTTTCATAACGCGGTCTTGCGCTTCAACCACGGAGACATCCTTGCCGAGTTCCCGCGCCACGGCCGCCACTTCGAGCCCGATATATCCGCCTCCGACAATGACCAGCTTCTGATGCCGATCGAACAGGCTGCGGATATGATCAACGTCGGCAATTCCGCGCAGAGTTACGACACCATCCAGATCATGGCCGGGAAGCGCAATACGCCGCGCCTGTGTGCCTGTTGCCAGAACCAGACGGCCATAATCGAGCGTGTCGCCATTTTCTAGTTTCAGGCGCTTCGCGCCACGATCAATCGAAACCACGCGCGTATCGGGAATAAGATCGATGTTCTGGGTGGTGTAGAACGCGGGTGGGCGCAGCCACAGTCCCTCGGGACCGATTTCGCCAGCAAGGAACTTTTTTGACAGGGGCGGCCTTTGATAGGGCGGATGCGGCTCGTCTCCGATCAGGCGGATTGGCCCTTCAAACCCGCCTTGCCGAAGGGACTGGGCAACTTGCGCCCCTGCCTGACCGCCACCGATCACCACCACCGTTTCCTGCATGTTCGCGCCGTTCCTGTTCCTGGGTCATTCCGTCAGAGCCGCAAGCCGTAGCACGTCTTTGCAAACGCCGCCAGACAAGCAAAGCGCCGCTAGTCGACTGGAATCCCGGCACTTGGATTTGCCAATGCAAGCCCCGCAAAGGTGCGTCAGGCCGCCCGAACGCCTTCCAGGAAACTCGAAATCTCCTGCCGAAGCAATGCCCCCTGTTCGGCAAGCGACATGGCAAGGCGCTCGACCTCGTCCCCCGTGGCGCGCGCGTGATTGGCAGCCGACCCCACGGCGGTCATGCGTTGCGCGCCATCGTCGGACCGGTCGGAGGCGTGGCTGACATTTTCCGCAATCGAGCGCACCGCCGCATCCTGTTGTTCCACGGCATCGGCAACTGCCGAAGCAAGGGTTTCCATTTCCGTGATAATGTTGCTGACATCCTCGATCGCCTCAACCGCGTTTCCGGACGAATTCTGGATCGCTTCCACCTGGACGGCAATATCGCCGGTTGCCCGCGAAGTTTGTTCGGCCAGTTGCTTGACCTCCGAGGCCACGACGGCAAAGCCCTTGCCCGCTTCACCGGCGCGCGCTGCCTCAATCGTCGCGTTGAGCGCGAGAAGGTTCGTCTGATTGGCAATATCGCGAATGAGACCCATGACTTCGCCAATCCGGTCAGCGGCCTGCGACAGGTTTTGCATGGTCTCGAATGTCCCACTCGCGCTGGACACGGCCTGCTGCGCCACTTCCGTAGACTTGCCGGCCTGCGCGGAGATCTCGGCAATGGAAGCTGCCAGCTCTTCCGTTGCACTGGCCGCCGTGGTGACGTTTTCCGCAGCAATGCGAACGGAGTTCGCCGCCTGATCAGCTTCGGAACTCACATCATTGGAGGCCGTTTCAACCGCCCGCGAGGTCTGGACCAGTTCATCTGTGGATTGGTCGAGGCTGCCAAGTGCTGCCGAAACCGTCGCCTCGAACTCCGAAATGATCGCCTCAAGCCGGGTAACCCGCTTATCACGCTCAAGGTTTTCTCGTTCCTGCGCTTCGGCAAGTTCCGCCCGCTCGATCGCATTGTCGCGAAACACGTTGACCGTTCGAACCATCCGGGAGATTTCGTCCGAGCCATTGGAAGACGGCAAGTCGACGTCGGTTTGCCCTCCCGCAAGCGCCTCCATCGCACTCTGGAGACGGCCCAGCGGAACCGCAATCGACTGTCCGATCAGTACCGCCAGCCCGGTCAACCCGACCAGAAGCACTCCGCCGACACCGCCAATAACAATCATCGAAAGGCGGCGCACCTGTTCAAGGGACGTCCATGCCTGCTGCTCTGCGGTGCGCGCGGCTTCATTCAGGGCGGCAAGATGGGGCGGGACAAGATCAAACAGGTTTTCGACCAGCTCGACATGTTTTGTCTTGTCCGCCGTCAGTTCGGTGTAGCGGTCAAAAGCCTCACGATACTGCGCCATCTTCCCCGATATGTCGGTCTTGATCTCGTTGGGGATATAGGCCTTGCCCAAAAGTCGCTCGAAACGCCCGAAAGCAACTTCGAAATTGCCAAGTGACACATCGGTCTGGCTGAGCGTGAATTCCTTCTCGGCAAGCTGAACTTCAAGAATTGCCCGCGCCAGCTTCTCGAAATCCGGTCCGCCTCCGAAGTTCATTTCCTTCTTGAGACGCGCTTTCACCGCTCCGGCCGTATCTCCCAGCAAACCACGCAGGCCCGTCTCAGAATCGTAACCGATATCCCGTTGAACGGTATCGAGCATCTCGAATGCGCCACTCGTTCCCTCAAGCGTATCACGTACGTCAGAGATTTCCGCGGTCAGGGAAAGGGCCACCGGTTGCTGCGCCACGTCGCTGAGAAATGACATCGCTTTGTTCAGGGTTTCATTAAACTCGCGGTAGGCGGTTTCACTGGGAACAGCGAGATAGCCCTTCTCGATATAGCGCATGGCCCCTGCCTCTTGTGACAGGTCGCTCACCACCCTGGCCAAAACCGCGCTTTCGTCCAGTTTTGTAAAGGACCGTTCAATTTCCACCTCGCTCCACCAAAAGACCGCCCCGATCGTGATCAGGCCGATTGCAGTGATGATGCTGAGAGAAAGAACACGTATCTTGACCGAAAGCGCGCTGCCAAGGCGCTTCATTGACTGAAACTTATATGCCATTGGTATACCAACCGATGCTGCCCCACCATTCGGCATGTGATTTTGAACAAGACTCGTTAAAGAATTACTCCATTTTGACGAGTTTATAATTCAAATACATTCGAATTTATCGATATCCCGGCAATTGACTTGGATCAAACCTCCAAAAATCAGGAAACAACTTGAAGCCGCTTCTTCCCCGTCTCGCCCCGGTCATATTTGTTTTGCTTTGGTCCACGGGATTTATCGGATCCAAGCTCGTTGCCCCCTTTGCGGAACCGATGGTTTTCCTGTCGATACGGTTCGCTGCCGTACTGCCCGTCCTTGCTATCATCGCGCTCATGACACGGGCTCCCTGGCCGAACAACACAACGGCTGTCATGCACTGCATTGTGACCGGAGTGCTCGTTCACGGAGTTTATCTTGGCGGTGTTTTCTGGGCGATCAAACACGGCATGCCGGCCGGCGCGAGCGCAATCGTGGTCGGGCTGCAACCGGTCTTGAGCGTGTTGACCGCAGCTGCGCTGCTCGGCGAGAGGATCGCCGTAAAACACTGGGCAGGCATGGCACTCGGAAGCATTGGCCTGTTGCTGGTTCTGGGACCCAAGGCCGGGGATGCAGGGTCGGGGATCAATGCCTGGACCATCGGAGCGGCCGTGCTTGCCGTTCTCGCGATAAGTGTCGGCACAGTCTATCAAAAGCGCTTTGTCCCTGGCACCGACCTTATCGCCGCGACCTTCTGGCAATATGTCGGCGCCCTTCTGGTCACCCTGCCCCTGTCCGGATTTGAATCCTGGCAAATAATCTGGTCGGGCCAATTCCTGTTCGCGCTCGGATGGCTGGTGCTGGTGCTGTCGATCGGCGCCATCCTTTTGCTCATGTTCCTGATCCGGCAGGGGGCCGTGTCGCAAGTGGCTTCTCTGTTCTATCTGGTGCCCGTCGCCACCGCGATTGAAAGCTACGTCCTGTTCGACGAGATCCTCTCGGCACTTCAGATCAGCGGGATGCTTCTGGTGGTGTTTTCAGTCCTGATAATCCGCCGGCGCGCCTGATCGTCCGTCTTTTACAGCCTCTGCGCGAGCCTTTTTGCGGATGGAGCGCACGCGCAAGAGGGCCGCATTGAGTTCTCCACCAAGGATAAAGGCCGCCGAACAAATATAAAGAAACACGATGGCGGTCATGACCCCGGCAAGGCCGCCATAGGTCGTGACATAGTTTGCGAAGCTTGCAAGGTAAGCGCCAAAACTGACGCCCGCAATCATCCAGAGGACAAGTGTTGCAGCAACCCCAGGTAGCAGATCAAGAAACCGCCGCTGCCCGGACGGTAGCAGCCAATGGGTCGCAAACAAGCCGAAAACCAGCAGGGACCCGGCCACGCCAAAACGAATGATGTCAATCGACACCAACACATCCGAAACGGCAGGGAAATAGCGCTGTAACATCGCCAGCGCCAGCGGTGCCAGAACAACCAGGAACGTGTAGGCGATCAGGATCAGAGATCCGACAATCACCAAAACAATCGACTGAAGCCGCAACAGAAAGATCGAGCGCATTTCCCGCTGACGATAAGCGCGATTTAAGGCCGTCCGAAGCGCTTCCACACCGTTTGACGCGAACCAGACCGCAGCAATAACACCAAAGGTCAGCAATCCCGGCCGCCTTTCGGTCAAAACAGCATGGATCTGGTCAACAACAGGTTTGGCAATGTTTTGTGGCCACGTGTCGAAAACAAGATCAGAGGCACGATCAGCAGCCTCTCCGACACCCAGGAAACCGGCCAGGGCCGCAATGAAAATCAACAGCGGAAACACTGCGAGAAGCGCCGACAATGCAACATGGCTGGCCATGGCAAATCCGTCATCGCGCCCGAAATGACCCAGTGCATCCTTCAGGACCTGAAAAGTTGCAACAAATATTCCCCGCCGACTCATGAAGCGATGTGATCCCGGTAGCTGTTAAAGGTCAAGGGTGGCCTTTCACTTCCATAATGCAGCGCTATATCCGCCGAAAGACCTACAAATAACCGATGGACAAGGCAGCTGGTGCAACGCAACATAGCTGCGGGAGATCGCAGTTCTGCGAAACAAAAAAACGGAGACACAAGAATGCCAACCGTTGCTGTGCCGGTTGAACCCCGTGAAGGACAACTACTGGAATTGACCAACAGTGCGATTGCCAGCCTAGACGGGTTGCTTGATGCGGCTTCCCGAAGCGTGCGGGCACGCGTGATCAGCGGCGACCGGATCTCTTCTGCCGCCGTGGAACGCGAACAGCGCGCCACCCACGGACTTGCCTGGCTTGCAACATATGTCGAGTCGCTTCGCCAGCTGGACGCTTATGCGAACCGCTTGTCCGAACAGGGCACATTCGGCGAACTGGAAGAGTGCATCGTCATCCTCGGGTTTTCCGAGTACCTCGCCCAGATATTCGGCGGGATCGCGATGAACCAGAACGAGATCGTGCGCCTAGGCGATCTTTACGTCAGCGCCGATGCCGTCAACGCTGCCAAAACCGCCGAGATCGACGAGTTGATCGCAACCGGCAACACCCCGGGCATCCGCCAGCGGATCGCGGAATTGATCCGTCATCAGGCTGGGCAATCAACATTTGGCAATCCGGGTCTCGACGAGACCATGGAACAGATCCGCAATGAGATGCGGCGGTTCGCCGAAGATAACGTGACCCCTTATGCTCACGAGTGGCATCTGAAGAACGACTATATCCCGCTCGAAACCATTTCCCAGATGGCCGAGCTCGGCGTGTTCGGGCTCACCATCCCGGAAGAGTATGGCGGCATGGGTCTTGGCAAGGAAGCCATGTGTGTGGTCTCGGAGGAGCTGTCACGCGCATATATTGGCGTCGGCTCGCTTGGAACCCGGTCCGAAATCGCTGCAGAGCTTATTCTTTGTGGTGGAACGGAAGAGCAGAAACAGAAGTGGCTTCCGAAAATCGCATCCGGTGAAATCCTGCCGACCGCAGTTTTCACCGAACCCAACACCGGGTCGGACCTCGCCTCTCTCAAGACCCGAGCGGTCAAGGAAGGCGACATCTGGAAAATCTCCGGCAACAAGACCTGGATCACACATCCTGTCCGTGCCGACGTCATGACGTTGCTTGCCCGCACAAACCCGGACGAGCCCGGCTACAAGGGCCTATCCATGTTCCTCGCCGAAAAGCCGCGCGGTTCAGACGAAGACCCGTTCCCGGCCAACGGCATGAGCGGCGGCGAGATCGAAGTGCTCGGCTATCGCGGGATGAAGGAATACGAAATCGCCTTCGACGATTTCGAAGTCAAGGACGAAAACCTGCTGGGTGGTGTTGAAGGCTCCGGCTTCAAACAATTGATGCAGACCTTTGAAGGCGCTCGCATCCAGACCGCCGCTCGCGCCATTGGCGTTGCGCAGTCCGCACTTGATCTTGGCTTGCGCTACGCGGAAGAACGTATCCAGTTCGGCAAGCCATTGGTAGACTTCCCGCGCGTCTCTGACAAACTCGCATTGATGACGGTCGAAGTCATGATTGCCCGTCAGCTCACCTATTTCTCCGCCTGGGAAAAGGATTCTGGCCAGCGTTGCGATCTGGAAGCCGGCATGGCCAAGCTTCTGGGTGCCCGTGTTGCCTGGGCGGCGGCAGACAATGCGCTTCAGATTCATGGCGGCAATGGGTTTGCCCTTGAATATGCCATTTCACGTGTTCTGTGTGATGCTCGGATCCTCAACATCTTTGAAGGTGCGGCGGAAATCCAGGCTCAGGTGATCGCAAGGCGCGTTCTGGAAACCCGCGGCCTCAACTGACCAATGAGAAGGGCGGCACAACGGCCGCCCTTCTTTGCCTACTCTTCAACAATGATGGTTATCGGCTCCGAATAGACCGGCGGATCATGCGGGACATGGCTCCAGTCGCCAAGGACCAGCTGCAATGTATGAGTGCCGGGTGGCAACTCAAGAGATGTCTCGGTCTGGCCACCACCGAAGTGAACACTGTTTTCATCTGCGGGGATCGGCTGATCATGATCGTCAGGCGTCAGTGTCCGGTTGATCAGAATATGGTGGTGACCGGTGTCCGGCTTGTCATCAACTCCAGCCGGCGCAACCCCCATTCCTGATAGCCCCATTTTAACATCAACCGGGCTCTTGACCGTGTCGCCATCCTTCAGGTTGACGAAATAGACCTTTGCTCCGTCGGGTGATGGGGTGTTTTGAGCAAACGCAGCCGGTTGGACCGAAAACAGCAACACGGTTGCGGCACACCATAACTTCCTCATGACAGCCTCCCATTTGGCAAGCGCTCCGTTCAGGCGCTCTTCGCAAGTGTGCCACCGAACGGCCCTGACCGATAGCTACATGAAACACATACCGCCGAACGATGGTGATTTGACCTTGCCCAATTTCACACCACATAATCACGGCGTAGGTAAAGCAGGTGTCTGGATGACGAAAACCACATTCGAAGATCTCGGATTTGACCCCGAATATCTGGGTCCGGAAGAAACCCAGAAACGGACAATCCGGCAAAAACTCCTGATGACAGCGCGGAAAGCTGCGCGGCAGATCCCGTTCATGGAAGACGTGATCGCTGGCTATTACTGTGCATTGGACCCGGCAACTCCGGCGAAAGTTCGTGTCACCACACTGGCCGCTCTGGCGTATTTTGTTCTTCCGATTGACGTGGTCCCGGATTTCATAATCGGCGTCGGTTATGGTGACGACGCCACCATTCTGATGGGCGTGATTGCAATGCTGCGCACGCACATGCGTGCCGAACACTATGAAGCGGCAAAGACCGCTTTGAAGGACGAAAAGCTGTAAAACCGGCCGGTCTTGGCAAATCTATCGGGTTTTCCAGCAACCTGCACGGCGACCGGCAATAAGCCAATAAACGAAACCACCAATGAAACCGGCGGACAGCGCCACGGTCGTGCCCGGACGGGCAGCGGTCAGGACAGCGGCGCCATCGGAATTCCACGCCACAAACCCTATCAAACCGGCAACTGACAGATAATAGAGGATGCTCCGCCAACCGAAGATTTCGGCGAGTGTTATCGCGACAAAGGCGGGCAAAAAGGCAATCGACCCAATGATGCTGGACGTCACAAGTGACGAACCGAACGTTGCGGCCACAGCCATTGTGCCCTGACCGGCAGATTGTGGCTGGAAGAAACCCCAGGCGAGAAACAGGCTCGCAGCAATCGCCGCGCATACAAACGCCAGACAGTCCAGAAGCAACTGCGCAAAAAACCGTGCGCCGCTAAAGGAAGGCTCCGGATTAAGGGCGGGTTTGTTGTCCATGGCTCGTTTTGTTCCATCAATGCGGCTTTAATTGGGGACCGCCTTACCCCATATAGTCAGAGTGGTTGGCGCTTACAAAAGCGTCAATAACGTAAATCCTATTGACTTTCCCGCATTTTCACGGGATTTTTAGGGCCAGCCGACTTGGCGATATGCAACACGGTTCCCCGACGTTCGCGTGCGGGGATTGTTGTATAGAACGCCGTGTGGCCCAAGCCGATATCTGAAACACCAGAGGAGATTGCGACCATTCGCCGTCCGTTCCGCGCCCCGCCTCCGACCAAGGAAGGTCCGCGCACCAACCAAGAAATTCGCGTTCGCGAAGTCCAGTTGATTGACCACGAAGGCGCCAACAGGGGCATCGTGCCTACCGATGAGGCCCTAGACATCGCCATGGGAGCCGGTCTGGATCTCGTCGAGATACAGCCGAACGCCCAGCCGCCGGTTTGCAAGATCCTGGACTACGGACGCTACAAGTATCAGGCGCAGAAGAAAGCAGCCGAGGCCCGCAAGAAGCAGAAGACTGTCGAGATCAAAGAGATCAAGATGCGGCCGAACATCGACACCCATGATTATGAGGTGAAGATGAAGAACATGCTGCGCTTCTTCAATGACGGCGACAAGGTCAAGGTCACGCTCCGGTTCCGCGGCCGCGAAATGGCGCACCAGGATCTCGGCATGAAGCTTTTGCACAAGGTTCGTGATGAGACTTCCGAAATTGCCAAGGTGGAATCCCATCCGAAACTGGAAGGCCGCCAGATGGTGATGGTGCTTGCACCTCTGAAGTAAGTTCCCTTCAGCAAACCTGTTTCATGAAACCCCGCGAAAGCGGGGTTTTTTATTATCCGGCGGCAAGCCGATCGGCACAGCCATCCGGTTGACCGGCACTTTGCAAGTTCATAGTCAGTCGATAGAAACCCATCCATCCGCCTTTTCCGACTGGAACAAGGCATCCATGACTTTCATGTTCTGAACCGCATCTTCAATGCCGTAGGGCAACGGTTCGCTTCCAAGCACCGCCCGTCCAAAGACGTCTACCATCTCGGCATACTGGTTACTCGGCGGGATGATCTCCGGACGCATGGATGCATCGCCCAGTGCAGAGCCATCATCAAGACCAAGAGAAGTGGCTTCCCCTTGAGGCGCGTTGAAGGGAATAACGATCTCCAGCCGCTTCTTTGTGCCCAGAAGATGGAGCCTTTGATAAGGCACCAGCTGGGTGGAGACCGTGAAGTCCAACCGGCGCCCACCTCCAAAATCAAGCAGAGCACTTGCCAGGCGGTCCGTACCAAACTCGGGATCCAGGTCGATCAGCGACAGAACACGCTCGGGCTCGGCCTCAAAAAAGTACCGCCCGGCCAGCATCGGATAGCACCCGATATCCATCAAACCGCCACCGCCGATATCCGGTTGATTGCGGATATTGCCCGGATCGGCATTGAAATAGCTGAAAAAGCCCTGAATGACGCGCAAATCGCCAAGTTCGCCCGACCGGACGATCTCGCGTGCGCGCATCCATTGCGGATGCGCCCGCACCATGAAGCCTTCGGCCACCAGCTTGTCTTTTGGCAAATCGAGAAGCTGTCGGGCTTCTTCTGCCGACAGGGCAATAGGCTTTTCGCACAACACATGCTTGCCGGCCCGCACAGCCTCGATCGTCATCGGCACATGCATGTGGTTGGGCAATGGGTTGTAGACCGCGTCGATGTCCGGGTCGGCCAGCAGCTCCTCATAGCTGCCAAAAGCCTTCTCGAGCCCCAATTCCTCGGCAGCCCGCCGGGCACTGTCCTGATGTCGGGATGCGATGGCCACAGCTTGTCCGGTTCTCGAACCCTGCATCCCCGGAATGACCTTTGTCCGGCCAATCTTGGCCGTCGACAGAATTCCCCAGCGAACGGTTTTTTCCTTGATCATCATTCTCTCCGATACATCCCGGACATCAAACACGCCGGGATGTGTCATCGCAGGTCACGAGAACTCAGACAAGGCGCTTCAGCAGTTTAGTACTTGTGGGGAACATAGAGGTGTTCCGGCAAGACCTTGCGCTCGTAGTCCGGATTGAACACACGATCAGGCAGCGAGATCGGGTCGTGCGGGATTTCGTGATAGGGCATCATAGACAGAAGATGGCTGATGCAATTCAGCCGTGCCTGTTTCTTGTCATTGCCTTCGACAATGAACCAGGGCGCTTCCGGGATATTGGTTCGCTCGAACGTCTCTTCCTTGGCCTTGGTATAGTCTTCCCAGCGCACCCGTGATTCCAGATCCATCGGCGAGAGTTTCCACTGCTTGAGCGGATCGTGGATCCGCATCAGGAAGCGCAGCTGCTGTTCCTCGTCGGTGATCGAGAACCAGTATTTGATCAACCGGATGCCGGAGCGCACAAGCATGCGCTCGAATTCCGGAACATCATTGAAAAACTGCTCGACCTGCTCCTCATTGGCAAAGCCCATGACCCGTTCGACGCCCGAGCGGTTGTACCAGGAGCGATCAAACAGAACCATCTCGCCAGCACCAGGCAGATGCGGGACATAGCGCTGAAAATACCATTGAGTCTTTTCCCGCTCGGTCGGGGCAGACAGCGCCACGACCTTGCAAACTCTCGGGTTGAGCCTTTGAGTGATCCGCTTGATCACGCCGCCCTTGCCCGCGGCATCCCGGCCCTCGAAGATGACAACAATCTTTTCGCCCGTATGCTGCACCCAGTCCTGCAGTTTGACCAACTCGGCCTGAAGCCGGAGCAGCTCGTGAAAATAGACGTGCCGGTCGATCTCGGACTTGTGCCGCTTTTCAGAGATGAAGGCGAGATCCTTGGCAATCAGATTGTCATCGATTTCCATCTCGAGTTCTTCATCGAGACTGTCCGCCCATTCGGCCTCAACCCACGTCCTCGCGCTCCGGTCTTCTTTCATTCCCTCGCCCTTTTTAAAAATCGGTCCAATTTCGCCTAATGTGAAAGACCTTAGCATGTAGGGAATTTGACAATTCTCAATAGTCCCGGTTGTTCCGAAACGTTTTGCGCAGTTTGCAGGCAAATTCCGGTTGTAAATGAATGGTCGTTCATTTATTTTTCCGGACAGGAGTTTTGCCATGGCCCTTGCACAGACCGACCAAGCCCCCTTGTCGAAGGGAGGTAAAACCGCGCAGAGGGTGCGCGATGCCGCTCTGCACCTGTTTGCGAAACATGGTTATGCGGCGGTGTCGATGCGCCAGATCGCGGAGCAGGTCGGCGTTCGGCCGGGAGCCCTTTACAATCATTTTCCGACGAAACAGGACATTTTGAAGGATCTGATGCAGTCGCATATGGCTGCACTGCTTGACGCCTGGGATCAGGAAGCCGCCCGCGCATCACCCGGAACGGACCTTCTGGAAGCCTTCGTGCGATTTCACATCCGCTACCACATGGACCGGACTGACGAGATTTTCATCTCCTACATGGAACTGCGCAATCTCGAACCTCATAACTTTTCCGAGGTCGCGACCGACCGGCGCAAATATGAAGCCGTCCTGAACCGCATTCTGGAGCACGGCACCGACACCGGCCGCTACGCAGTCTCTGACGCCAAGGTTGCGACCCGGGCCATCATCGCGATGCTGACAGCGATCCCGTCCTGGTTCCGTGAAGACGGCTCCCTCAGCCGTGAAGATATCGAGCGCCTCTACATCGACATGGTGCGCAAGCTCGTGGCGCAAACACCCAATCAAGATCATTCGGGGAAGGCATGACATGAGCGTCCTGAAGTCAAATCTCTCGCCGCGCAGCCAGGATTTTGCGTCCAATGCCGCCGCCCACGAGCAGGCCATGAACGCTGTCAAGACCGCAGCACAAACTGCGCTTGATGGCGGCGGGCAAACTGCCCGGGAGCGGCACCTCTCCAGAGGAAAGATCCTTCCGCGCGAACGGGTCTCGCGCCTGCTGGATCCCGGTTCCCCGTTTCTGGAAGTCGGCATGCTCGCAGCACATGGACTTTATGAGGGAGCAGCCCCTTCCGCAGGGATGATTGCCGGAATTGGCCGGGTTGAGGGTCAGGACGTCATGATCCTCGCCAATGACGCAACAGTGAAGGGCGGCACCTATTATCCCCTTTCGGTCAAAAAGCACCTTCGGGCGCAAGAGATCGCCGAAGAGAACCACCTGCCCTGCATCTATCTGGTGGACAGCGGTGGAGCGAACCTGCCCAACCAGGACGAGGTGTTTCCCGACCGGGACCATTTCGGGCGGATCTTTTACAATCAGGCCAACATGTCGGCGAAAGGCATTGCCCAAATCGCCGTGGTGATGGGCTCTTGTACGGCGGGCGGCGCCTATGTTCCGGCCATGTCGGACGAGACCATCATCGTCAAGAACCAGGGCACGATCTTCCTCGCAGGACCGCCCCTCGTCAAAGCTGCCACAGGCGAAGAAGTGACCGCCGAGGATCTGGGCGGAGGCGATGTCCACACCAGATTGTCGGGTGTCGCCGATCATCTGGCCCGCGACGATGCTCACGCCCTCGCGCTCGCCCGCCGGGCAATTGCAAACCTCAACAGAACCAAGCAGCCCCAGCTCGCGTTACAAACACCGGAAGCGCCACTTTATGATCCGGACGAGATCCTTGGCGTGGTCCCGGCCGACCTGAAGACCCCCTATGACATCCGCGAAGTCATTGCCCGGGTTGTCGACGGATCCCGTTTTGACGAGTTCAAGGCCCGCTACAGCACCACACTGGTTTGCGGGTTTGCCCACATCCACGGGATGCCCGTAGGCATCATTGCCAACAACGGCGTCCTGTTTTCGGAAAGTGCGGTCAAGGGCGCGCATTTCGTCGAACTCTGCTCGCAGCGCAAGGTACCTTTGGTCTTCCTGCAAAACATCACCGGCTTCATGGTCGGTCAGAAATATGAGAGCGGCGGGATCGCCAAGGATGGCGCCAAGCTGGTCACAGCGGTCGCCACGACCTCCGTTCCCAAGATCACCATGCTGGTCGGCGGTTCATTCGGAGCAGGAAACTACGGCATGTGTGGCCGGGCCTATTCCCCTCGGTTTCTCTGGACCTGGCCGAACTCCCGGATCTCTGTCATGGGCGGCGAACAGGCCGCCGGTGTTCTAGCGACCGTCCGCCGCGACGGTATCGAACGAAAAGGGGGCAGCTGGTCCGGGGAGGACGAAGCCGCATTCAAGCAACCCATCATCGATCAGTTCGAGGAACAGGGGCATCCGCTTTATGCATCTGCACGGCTGTGGGACGACGGCATCGTCGACCCGCGCAAAACCCGTGATATTCTGGGGCTCTCGCTCTCAGCGGCGCTGAATGCCCCGATTGAGGAAACCCGTTTTGGCCTGTTCAGGATGTAGCCCATGACCTTGGATGAACTCTCGCGAAAATACCCCGGCGCACAGGCTTACAAATTCGGGGACACCCCGGAGACAAACGCGCATCTGATCGAGCAAGCACGGTCCGGCAGGAAAACCGCCACATGCGGTGCCTTGCGTGACTATGACGAAGACAATGGCGACATGCCCTCCCCCGGCCGCAGGGATATCGTGCTCAACTGGGACGGCACCCCGGCACTGGTGATCGAGACCCTGAGCGTCGCGATTACCAATTACTGCGACATGGGGCCGGATTTTGCGCTTGCAGAAGGGGCCGGAGACATGGCCGAGTGGCGCCGCGACCACAAGGCCTATTTCGAGCGCACAGGCGGATTTGACGAGGAAATGAAGCTCGTCTGCGAACGGTTCCGGGTGATTGAGGACCTTCAGTAATGCCGAAGCTTGAGGTTCTGGTTGGCGATATCACGTCATGCGCAGTTGACGCCATCGTCAATGCCGCGAACACCTCCTTGCTGGGTGGTGGTGGTGTGGACGGTGCGATCCATCGCGCAGCCGGACCCGAGCTTCTTGCGGAATGCCGTTTGCTGAATGGGTGTGAAACCGGCGGCGCGAAGATCACGAAAGGCTACCGCCTTCCAGCCCGCCACGTCATTCACACGGTCGGACCGGTCTGGCAGGGAGGAACCGAAGGAGAACCGGACTTGCTGGCCAGTTGCTACGAGCGCTCCCTGCGGCTCGGCAACGCCCATGGCTGCCGGAGTTTCGCCTTTCCCGCCATTTCAACCGGGGTTTACGGGTACCCGGCCGATCTGGCAGCCAATATCGCTGTCGCCACACTTCGGCGCGTTCTTGAAGATCTCGATACAATCGAAAAGGTAAGCCTCATCGCATTCGACAAGGCCAGTGAAACCCATCTCGCCACGTCGCTCGGGAGGCAGGGAACCTGATGTCCGCATCACCAAATACCGCCCAAACTTCCGTTTCCCGTGATGCTTCGCAGCTAAAACTGGAAGCTGTCAAACAAAGATATCCGGAAGCGGAATGCTTCACGTTCGGAGACAGTGAAGCGCTGTGCCAGCGCCTGATCACCCTTGTGCGCCAGGGAAAGAAAACCGCCACCTGCGGAGCCTTGCGGGATTTCGAGGCTGACGGCGAGCCCATGCCTGTCGCCGGGCGCAAGGATATCTCCCTGAACTGGGACGGCACACCCGCACTCGTGATCGAGACCGTTCACGTCACCATCGCCCGTTTCTGCGATGTCGCGGAGGACTTCGCGCTGGCGGAAGGTGAAAACGCAGATCTGGCCGGGTGGCGCCGGGACCATCAGGCATTTTTTGAACGAAACGGCGGCTTCGATCCGGAAATGAAACTGGTTTGTGAACGCTTCCAACTCGTCGAAGACTGTCAGCAACAGGATTAGGCCTCATGTTCAAGAAGATCCTCATCGCCAACCGGGGGGAAATCGCCTGCCGGGTCATGACAACTGCAAGACGTCTCGGCATCCGCACAGTCGCGGTCTATTCCGACGCGGATAGCAATGCGCAACATGTGGCGATGGCCGATGAGGCCTTCCGGATCGGACCGTCACCGGTTGCAGACAGCTATCTTCGA
Source organism: Roseibium sp. RKSG952 (assembly GCF_009711355.1). NCBI lineage: Bacteria > Pseudomonadati > Pseudomonadota > Alphaproteobacteria > Hyphomicrobiales > Stappiaceae > Roseibium > Roseibium sp. RKSG952. Next base: position 44,418 of record NZ_SMMF01000932.1, read on the forward strand.
ACAGAAAGGATCATCGAAGCGTGCAGGCAGTGCGGTGCGGAGGCCGTGCATCCGGGCTATGGTTTCCTGTCCGAAAACCCGGATTTCGTCGACGCCCTCGAAGCGGCGGGGATTACATTTATCGGCCCGAGCGCCAAATCGATCCGGGCGATGGGCCTTAAGGACGCTGCCAAGGCGCTGATGGAAAAAGCTGGTGTTCCCATCGTTCCGGGCTACCATTGCAACAATCAGGACCCGGCTTTCCTGAAAGAACAAGCTGGCAGCATCGGCTATCCGGTCCTGATCAAGGCCCGGGCCGGAGGCGGCGGCAAGGGCATGCGCCGGGTCGATCAGCCCGAGGATTTTCTGGAAGCCCTTCAGGGAGCCCAACGCGAAGGCGAAGCCAGTTTCGGTGATGGCCGTGTTCTGATCGAAAAATATCTGGTCAAACCCCGCCATATCGAAATTCAGGTCTTTGGCGACACCCAGGGCAATGCGGTCCATTTGTTTGAGCGCGACTGTTCGCTTCAGCGCCGCCATCAGAAAGTCATTGAGGAAGCCCCTGCTCCCGGCATGCCGCTGGAGATGCGCGAAGCCATGGGCGAGGCCGCTGTCAAGGCGGCAAGGGCAATCGACTATGCGGGGGCCGGAACAATCGAGTTCATCGCCGACGTTTCGGAAGGGCTCAGGGCCGATCGATTCTATTTCATGGAAATGAACACCCGCCTGCAGGTGGAGCATCCGGTCACCGAAATGATCACCGGCGAGGATCTCGTCGAATGGCAATTGCAAGTGGCAGCCGGACAGTCTCTCCCCAAAACACAGGACCAACTCTCGATCAATGGCTGGGCGTTTGAAGCCCGCCTCTATGCTGAGGATGTCCCGAAAGGGTTTCTACCTGCAATCGGCACGCTTCAGCATCTGAAGCTTCCCGAATTGACGGCCCGGGTGGACAGCGGCGTGCGGTCGGGAGACGCCATTTCACCGTTTTACGATCCGATGATCGCCAAGATCATCGTTCACGGCACGTCGCGCGAAGCGGCGCTCGGCAAATTGCTTGCAAGCCTTGAAGAAACACAGGTCGCGGGTTGCGTCACCAATGCCGGGTTCCTCGCTGCCCTGTGCCACCATGAAGGTTTCGCAAGAGGCGATGTCGATACCGGTTTGATCGGCCGGGATCTGGATCAGCTGATTGCTGCGCCGCCCCTTCCTGAAAACGGTCTTGCGCTGGCAGCCATTACCGCGCTCGGATTGACGAGGCCACCGGCTGGCACTGATCCCTTCGACACTCTTGCCGGTTGGCGGATCTGGAGCGCATCCCGCCAGTTTGCCCTTCTGGAGATCGCCGGCGACCGGCAGGACATCGAGGTGCAGGCGCTTGGCAACCAAACCTTCATTGTCCATTTTGCGGCCGGACCCGCCCAATTCCGGATCATCTCGACGGACGGCACGACAATAACCTTTGAACGCGATAGCCACCGCGCCACAGCCGCTGTCATTCAATCAAGTTCAGGCCTCACGGTGTTCATCAACGGTCACGCCTACGAGGTCAGCTTGCCGGATCATCTCAGCGCCGATGACGAAGCAGCAGGTGCAGGCGACCAGTTGATCGCCCCGATGCCCGGGCTTGTGAAGGTGATGACCGCAAGCACCGGGGGAGCCGTTTCGAAAGACCAGCCCCTGATCGTGCTGGAAGCGATGAAAATGGAACACACGCTGAAGGCCCCGCGCGATGGTGTCGTCGCCGAAATCCGTGTTGCCGCAGGCGAACAGGTCACCGACGGCACCATTTTGCTGACACTTGAGGAGGAGACCGATGCTGCTGCCTGATGCTCCCGGCTACGACGAACTTGTCCGCGCCTTCAAGTGGACCATTCCGGATCGATTCAACATTGGCACCGCAATCAGTGATGCCTGGGCTGCAAGAGAGCCGGATCGGGAAGCGCTCGTCTATGTGAATGAGGACGGCACCGTCACACGCTTCAGTTATGGCGAGCTGTCCCGGCTTTCCAACCAGCTCGCCAACCTGCTGCGCGACCGTGGCGTTCACGCAGGCGACCGGATCGGTGTTCTGCTTCCACAGCGGCCCGAGACTGCAATTGCCCATATTGCCGCCCTGAAGTTGGGCGCCATCACCATTCCGCTTTTCACACTGTTTGGCGAAGAGGCGCTTGCCTACCGGCTCACAAACAGCGGCGCACGGGCTGTCATCACCGACGCGGTGGGGGCAGACAAGATCAGCCGCATTCGTGAAAACCTCCCGCACCTGACCACCGTTTTGTCGGTGGATGGCGACAGCCCCGGAGCCGAAGACCTTCATGCCCATATACACGGGCACGAAGCCACATTCCGTCCGTTCGAGACACGACCCGACGACCCGGCCCTGATCATCTACACCTCGGGCACCACCGGACAGCCCAAGGGAGCTCTGCATGGTCATCGCGTTCTCCCGGGACATTTGCCCGGCGTCCAGATGAGCCACGATTTTCTCGGACAGCCGGGGGACCGGATCTGGACCCCGGCCGACTGGGCCTGGATCGGCGGCCTGCTCGATGTGCTGATGCCAGCGCTTTACCTTGGCGTTCCGGTGGTGGCCTGCCGGTTCCGCAAGTTTACCGCAGACGCCGCCTTCCAGCTGATGCAGGACCATGGCATCCGAAACGCGTTTTTGCCACCGACAGCCTTGAAGATGATGCGTCAGGTGGAAGCACCTGAAAAGAACTGGTCCCTTGACCTGCGGTCGGTCGCCTCCGGCGGCGAAATGCTCGGTGCCGAGCTGATCGAATGGGGACGCCGCATCTTCGGCCTGACCATCAACGAGTTCTACGGCCAGACCGAATGCAACATGATCGTCTCCAGTTCTGCGAAACTGATGGAAGCAAGGCCCGGCATCATGGGGCGCCCCGTACCAGGGCACACGGTCAGTGTCGTCAGTGAAACGGGCGATGTTCTGCCCTCCGGCGAACAGGGCAATATTGCGGTCAAGGCCCCCTCTCCGGTCATGTTCCTCGGCTACTGGAACAATGACTCGGCGACCAGACGAAAATTCGCCGGTGACTGGCTGCTGACCGGCGACCAGGGGGTTTGTGACGATGATGGCTGGATCCGTTTTGTCGGCCGGGACGACGATGTCATCACCTCTTCCGGTTACCGGATCGGGCCGGGCGAAATCGAAGACTGTCTGCTCAAGCATAACGCGGTTGCCATGGCTGGCGTCGTCGGCAAACCCTGCCCGACACGAACCGAAATCGTGAAAGCCTACATCGTCCTGAAAGACGGCCATGACCCAAGCGACACGCTCGCGCTTGAGATTGCCGAATTCGTCAAGACCCGTCTCGCCGCACATGAATACCCCCGCGAAATCTCGTTCGTGGATGCCTTGCCCATGACCACGACCGGCAAGGTGATCCGCAAGGACCTGCGGGTCCGGGCATCGGAAGAACTGAAAGACCTTTGATATGTCAGAGTTTGTGACCCTCTTCGAAATGGGCCCGCGCGACGGCCTTCAAAACGAACAGGTCTTTGTCCCGACAGATCAGAAAATCGATTTGGTCGACCGCCTGTCCAGCTGCGGATTCCGCAAGATCGAGGTTACCAGTTTCGTCAGCCCGAAATGGGTTCCGCAGATGGCCGACGCACAGGAGGTCATGGACGGGATTTTCCGGCATCCGGCGATTTCCTATGCCGTGCTGACGCCAAATGTTAAGGGCTACACTGCGGCCCGCCGGGTCTCCGCCGACGAAGTCGCGATTTTCGGATCGGCCTCGGAGGGATTTTCGAAGAAGAACATCAATTGCTCGATCGCCGAGAGTATCGAGCGGTTCAAGCCGCTGATCGAAAAGGCGCACCATGACGAAATTCCGGTCCGTGGTTATGTCTCCTGCGTGACCGACTGCCCCTATGACGGCCCGACACCGCCGGAGATGGTCGCAAAGGTCGCCAGGACCCTGTTTGATCTCGGCTGCTATGAAATTTCGTTGGGGGACACGATCGGCGCGGGCACACCGGACACAATCGGCCTGATGCTCGACGCTGTGCTGGAACACGTCCCGGCGCGATATCTGGCCGGGCATTTTCACGACACAAAGGGCCGGGCACTCGACAACATCCTCGTCAGCCTGGACAAGGGTGTAAGAACCTTCGATGCAGCGATCGGCGGCCTCGGCGGTTGTCCCTATGCGCCGGGCGCAAAAGGCAATGTCGCAACCGAATCGGTTGTCAAACTGCTGCATGAGCGCGGAATTGAAACCGGCATCGATCTAGATGCCCTTTCGGACGTGTCTGAATTTGCCCGTTCACTCAGGAGCGTCGATGCATGAGCTATGAAACCCTGCTTGTAGACACCGATGCACGCGGTGTTGCGACGCTGACGCTAAACCGCCCGGAAAAGCACAATTCCCTTTCCGGTCTCATGATCGACGAATTGAGCGAAGCAGCTGCAAATCTCGCTCAGGACGAAGCGGTTCGGGTTGTGGTTCTGACCGGGGCCGGATCAAGCTTCTGTGCCGGAGGGGATCTTGGCTGGATGCGGCGGCAATTCGAGGCGGACCGGGACACCCGGATGCACGAAGCCCGCAAACTTGCAATGATGCTCCATGCCTTGAACGAACTCCCCAAGCCGCTGATCGGGCGCATACAGGGGCAGGCTTTCGGCGGCGGTATCGGGATGATGAGCATCTGCGACACGGCCATTGCCGTCGAAGGTGCAAGGTTCGGCCTGACCGAAGTCCGGCTCGGGCTCATACCGGCGACGATCAGCCCCTATGTCCTGGCACGGATGGGAGAGGGCAAGGCCCGGCGCGTGTTCATGTCGGCCCGGATTTTCGATGCAGGCGAAGCCAAGGCGCTTGATCTGGCAGCAAGCGTTGTCCCGGAAAAAGAACTGGACGCGGCCATCGAAGCCGAAATCAAGCCTTATCTGACTGCAGCCCCTGCCGCAGTTGCCGCATCAAAAGCGCTGGCACGCAGCCTAGGTACACCGATTACTCCGGCTGTCATTGACGACACGATCAGGCGGCTGGCCGACACCTGGGAAACACCGGAAGCCCAAGAGGGCATTTCCGCGTTTTTCGACAAGCGCAAACCGGCTTGGGCAATCAAGCGCTGATTGCAGTCAATCCCGAAAATGCAAACACTCAGCCCCGCCGGGAGTGATCGGTCTGCGCGGCAATCCGCGCGACCTGACGCTGCTCCGTCTGTGATGCGTCCGCGTCTTCGGGTCCGTAGAGGCGGTCGCGCAAATAGCGGGTCTTTTTGCGTTGCCGGATGCCGATCCCTTTTGGCAGAGGCACCCCTGCCCGATCCATGCAAAGCATGATCCATTCGAGATTTGGCAGACCTTCCGAGGAAATAGTAAATTCTGCCCCATCTTTCCGGGTGAAGACAAAAGCCCGTGTCTCCTCGACAGGTGCGAGCAGAGCTGTTTTTTGCCGCGCGGTGAAAGCAGCCAAGGCGAGCAGTTGGCGCAAGGATCCTTTTGCCTGCCAGTTCTTCACTCTGACATCGGCCAGATCGACATAGCGGACCCGGCTGCGCCGGCCAAAGAGCGCGAACTCGAACCCGTTACCGAAGAACCTTACCCAGGACGTTTCCTGGCGCACCGACAGGGCGAACAGACATACCGAGACGGCGGTTGAAAACAGCATCAAGGACAACATGGCCACACCTGGCCCATTCACCTTCGAAAGCGACAGCAAAAGAAGTGAACAGCTTGGAATGCCAATGCCAAACCCGGCCAAATCCCACACTGGCGCCGGTGGGACCGAGACCGGTTGAACCGCTCCGCTTGGCACGAATGGTTTCGGAAGTGCAGCATAAACGCCGATCCCGGCGGCCATGCACAAGAGCCCGACCAACACGGATGTTCCGCCGCTCATGCCAACAACACCCGTGACACCGAGGCCCAAGGGAACAATTCTGCGAACGAACTCTGTTTTTGCAGATTTTCCAAGACGCATATCGTCGTCCCCGTTGGTCGTGCAGCCCCCGGTTTCCAGCGCTTCCTTATCTGAATCCTTCCCTGAACGCCGGTCAAGTTCTCGGCCAGCTTCCCCTGTGGCTAACCCTCCCAAAACCGGCTTGCCCGTAGCTAGATGCATTCTGAACCCAAAATGAATGGCCGCTTCAGTGTGTGTTCCGGCATGGCTTGCTAGATCGTTCCCCATCAGCACAACGCGGCCCGGCCGCCTACCCGGAGAAGATCATGTTCAGGAAGTCCATCGTTTCTGCAGCGGCAATCATCGCGATCAGCCTGGCATCCGCTCCGGCGCAAGCGGGCGGCATCACCATCGAACAGTTCGGTTTCGGCAACAGTGGCGGCGGCTGGCAAGACGGTTTCAACAACATTATCGGACTTCATCAAAATGGCGGCCACAACGCGGCAACCTTCCATCAATACGGTCACAACAACACGGCAGCGACCGGACAGGACGGCCATAACAACCATGCCGACATGTGGCAGTACGGCCATGGCAATGCCGGTGGCATCGGCCAGTTTGGGTCCAACCACAGCACGATCATGACTCAGGATGGAAACGGCAACATTGCCGCCGGGGTTCAGGTCGGTTCGGGTTGCGAGGCCGCCGTGTCCCAATCGGGAGCAGGCAATGTCGCTGCCCTTGTTCAAACCTGCCCGTAACCATCACGGCATCGGCACACGAAGAACATGGAGGATCGCTTGAATACAGCAGTCAACATGGTAGCCGCCGGAGTTCTCGCAACGGGGTTTACTCTCGCCTTCTGGTCGGCGTCATCGAGTGTGGCCAATGACACTCCGGTGGAAATCTGCAAGATCCAGACGCAGTCTCACGGCAACAGCATCACGATGTCCGGCCTGGTCTCCGGATCCCCCGGCCAGAGTGGCAGCTACCGGTTCCGTGTCACCGGAAGCAACACGGCAGGCCATGCCAATATCAGCCAGGGCGGTGCATTCACGATCGGGGGTAGCGGTGTCCAGCGTGCGGGCAGTGCGATGCTCAGCCGCACCGGGATTTATGATGTGCGGCTTGAGATCGAGAGTGGCGGCATCAGCCGGACATGCAGTTTGCGTGTCGGTGACCGGATCTAGTTTGGGCCTCCGCCGTTTACTAAAGGAAATTTTTCATGAAAAAAACACTCTCCAAAGCCGCCATGGTGGCATTCCTGGCAATAGCGGGATCCGCTGCGCCAGCGCTTGCCGGCGGCACGCTGTCATTCACCTTGACGCCGCAAAATCCGGGTCAGAACAACCTTATGCGTGCGGGACTGATGGCGGCTGCCGTCGCCAATGACTTGAGTTCAGGCGGCGGCATCAAGCAAAACGGCCTCAACAACATGGCCGGATTGGCGCAAAACGGTTTTGGTAACCAAGGCCTGATCCTTCAAAACGGCAACGGGCATTCTGGTTCGATCCGCCAGACGGGCTCGAACCATGCCTATGGCCTGTTCCAGTTTGGAGACAACGCCGACGCCCACATTGCACAATCCGGACATGGGCAGACCGGTACGACTTTTCAGTTCGGCTGGTGATCAAGCCCATTGAGGCCATCGTTTCGCTAAGGCAAAACGCAGTTATCGGTCTTCCGTTGCCTTTCGCTCCCGTTCAAGGAATCGGAAGGCATCGCGCGATTTGGCAAATTCCGGACATTCGAGCCCCAGCAAATTATGCATCAACGTGTCGATGTCCTCTGGTGCAAACGGTTTTTGCAAGAAGCCCGATATCCCGACAAACGCCGCCGAGCGTTCCAGATAGGTCGTGTCATTGGTCGACATCATGTAGACAGCAATTTTGCTGGACAGTTCACGGATCGCACCCGCCAATTCGAGACCGTCAATACCGGGCATGTGAAAATCGGTCAGGACGAGTTTGAACCGGTTGCTCGCGATCGCACGCAAGGCTGCTTCCGCATTGTCGACTTCGGTGATGTCAAACTTGAAACGGCTGCATTCCAGGGTGCGGCGTGCCAATTTGCGCATGATCGGGGAATCATCAACGATCAGGATTGCATGGCGTTCAGTCATTGCCAAGTACGCCTTGACAATGCACGCGACGTCTTCCGGGCGGAACGGCTTTTTCAGAAAGTGATAAGTCCCGAACTCGGACAGCACAGACGCCGCCTTTTCGTTCATGCCCGTCGACATGGCGACCGTCAGGCATCCGCGCGAACGCGTTTCCTTCATGGCCGCAATCACTTGCGTTCCGGAAAGCCGTGGCATGTTGATGTCAATAAATGCGAGATCGACCTGGTTTCTGTAAAGGACGCGCATGGCGGTATCGCCATCTGCTGCTGTCTCGACATCAAAGACCCGTTTGTTCTGGTAAAATCGTATCCCCGACTTGACCACCTCCCGCGCGACGGCACTGTCGTCAGCCACGAGAGTTTTTATGACCGTGTGTAACACTGCTCCCCCCCCAATCGCCGGATGTTAAGCAACAAGAAAATGCAAATCCTTTCCGGCGACCGGATCCATACAATTTATATTAGTGAGCGCCTCATGTAATAACGTTACAGTAGGTTTGACAATGCGAAAATTGATGTATTTCGTACGTATGATGCCTAAAGTTGGTGCAGCTTGAATAACGGCGCATACTCTTGGTTCGATATTTTCCAGGCACTACCATAAAGGGTGCAGTTGATTGCCAGAATCATCCAAGGACACATGCAAGACTGCTTAAAACCGGAGGCACACACTCCTGTATTCTTCGAACATCCATAGATGTTCAACTAGGAAATCTCGATTAAATTTTTGGAAGAGTGGTGCTGCTGAAGGGACTCGAACCCCCGACCCCATCATTACGAATGACGTGCTCTACCAACTGAGCTACAGCAGCTTAAGGCCATCCCGAATGCGTGGGACACCAAACATCTCGGATCGAGAATGGGCCGGTTGATACCGGACCGTGCTTCAAGATGCAAGCGGATTTCGTGACCGATTGGCCTCTGTCGACAATTGGCTCGCCAGAGGCCCGATCAAACGTGCCACCAAAGATATATGGCGGATAGAAGTTATTTGAAAAACCCGGATTGCCGGGGCTTGGCCGGTTGGTCATCATCATCAAGCGGCCCCGGGTCATCCGGCATACGCTTGAACGGAAATGCAATCGGCTCGGATGACGTACCTTCCGCAACATCGGTTGTCTTGTCTGTTGCGGCACCGGCTTCGCCCTTGCCAGAGTCAGACCCGACCCCTTCGATATTGTCCTCTTTATCAACGTCGTCCGCAGGCTTGCCTAACTCTGAAGCATTCTCACGGGAGGCTGCCCCTGACACGGACTGGCCATCCTCAGACGCACTTGAGACTCTTGTAGGCGTTGATTTATCGGTTTTTTTTTCGGACTTCTCCGCAGTGCCCCCGCCGCCTGCCTGCGTTTCAGCCGGAGCATCCGGCAAGTTCTTCATGGAAGGCGCATGGCGCACGTCATCGGTTGTTCCTTCATACCCGTGTTTCGCCGGGGATGGCGGCGGGACGTCTTGCGCAGTCTCCACGTCAGACTCAATCGGAACCTCTTTCCCGGCGCTTGGCGGGGGAGCCGGATTCACGACCTTCATCTCCGCAACAGCATCCCTCTCCACTTCTTCGGCCTTTTCCCCCATGTTTGCAGAGGCCGGATCCACCTCAGGCTGCATGGAAATCACAGGCGCTTCGAACAGACTGTCTTCAATGACCGGGCCATCTTCCTGATCGGGCAACCGGCTCGGTGTCGTCCAGACAAATGCATCCAGTTGACCGGTCACGGGCGACACCGCCTGCCATTCCTGGGTGGCAACACCGTCGGCAACCCAGGCCTTGTCGAGAGGCGCACGCAGCGCCCGCGACAGCCAGTCACGCATGCGGCCCTGATCACCATGCTCGGTCTCTTCCAGTTCCGCCATCAACAGGAAGGCAGACCGGCTCGGTTCTTCACGCAAGATCTTCTTGAGCTGTTCACGGGCTTCGCCGAACTCGCGCGCTTCAATGGCAGCACGTGCCCATGCAAGAGTTCCAGCCGTCGTGCCGGTCCGCTGCCCGGCCAGATGCTTGACCCGCTTCAGCCGATCCATTGCTGAATCACCGGGCCGCACATGGGCATAGGCTTCTGCCAGATCCGGGTGCGGAGACAAGCGCCACGTCGTCTCGATGAGCTTGGCGGCCTTGCGCGTATCTCCCTTGCGGGTTGCCAGCCGGGCTGAAACAAGTGCTGCAGGCACCAGATCCGGCGCCAGCCCATGGGCTTCCTTGGAGAGGGAAAAGGCGCGCTCCGGCTCCTGATCCTCCAGTTGACCGGCAAGCGCCGTCATGATCACGGCCCGGTGGCGGCGATAGGTTTTCTTGTCGATCAGCTTTGCCGAATAATTGCGCTCAAGGGTAACCAATGCCTGATCCCAATGATTGGCAATCGCCTGATAGCCGAGCACCGCCTTGCCGGCCCATTCAAGACCGGGCTGTGTCTTGGCCGCTTCCTCGGCATAGTGGCGGGCAGCAATCGGTTCTTCATGCCGTTCCGCTTCGATAAAGAGGCCGTGCAGCCCGAGCGCCCTTGTTTCGGGATCCTCAAGCATGGCCTCGAAACGCGACCGGGCTTCTTCTTCCTTGCCTGCGAGCTGTGCCGCCTGGGCAATCAGCAGCTTTGCCGCCGGTTCCCCTTTCAGAAGCTTTTCCGCATCCAGACCGTACCGGCGGGCCAGTTTGGCATTGCCGGTACCAAGCGCAATCAGCCCGTGAGACAAGGCCTGATAGCCCTTGTCCTTGCGGCGGCGCCGGAAAAACCGGTTGGCAATCTTGGGTGAACGCAGCACCGTCGATATCAGCCATACGGCAAGAAGGAAAAGAACCAGCAGAACAACAACAACCACTGCGGCGACCACCGGTGTCTGTTCCCAGACATAGCCGTCCCAGCTAACCGACACCACGCCGGGCAGGTCCGCCATCCAGGCGAAGCCCATGGCCAGCACAAACAGCAGTGCAACGAACAAAAGGACGCGGATCATACCCTACGCTCCGTGACATGCACCGGCGCTCAGGCCGGCCTTCCAGATCTCTCCCGCGCGTCAAACCGCGCAAGGGTTACTCAGCTGCCCTTGCGGGCCAGTTCCGACAGGACTTCTTGCGAGGCCTTGCTGGTCAAAGTATCGACCTCGACGCGGGCCCGGGCCTTCTGGGCCCAATCGCTGCCAGCTGTCCGGGCCGTCTCGGGCAACTCGCCATAGGCTGTCAGCGCCGCGCTCAAGTCGCCCTTGGAGACAGCATTTTCCATGCGCCGCAAGGTGGCTGCCGGGCCTGTGCCATTCCCGCTGCCAGGGCCACGAACAGTGACGATCGATTTGGCACTTGCAAGGAGACTGTCGAGGATATCCCCCGACTGCTCCGGCTGAGCGAATGTCGCATAGATCTTGCGTGCCACACCCGGAAACTGGGCAATCAGCGAGGCGGCCGGCGTGACCCCGGTTGAGGCGTATTGTTCAAGTGCTTTCAGGTCGGTGCCGGGTGGCAAACCGGCTTTGACCGCCGCAAGTTCCGTGGCATAGGGCTGGCCGGAATCGACGGCAGCTTTCAAGGCAGAAACCGACAGGGCCCTTGCCGCAACTTCCCGCGCGGTCACATCTCCCATGCCATTTTCGACCGTCGTCAGGCGTGCCGACAAGGCAGCGAGCTCGCTGCGAATTCCGTCAAACGCAGCCGCATTGGTCTTGGACATGGTCTGCATGTCGGTTGACAGGCTGGAGAGCGTGTCGCTTGCCCGCGCCTGGGTATCCGCCAGTGTTTTCAGCGATGTGTCGGATGTGGCAACAGCCGTTTGTGCCGCCTTTGCCGTGGCATCTGCATTTTGAACGCGGCTGCCGAGCGCAGTCAGTTCGCTTTGCAGGGACTTGAGGGTTTCCTGCAAGGATGCAACCGCCTGAGACGATGCCCCCGCTTCCGACGCTGTCGTGTCCAGAGTTTTTTGGAGATCACTCACCTTGGTCTCGAGAGCGGTTACCGCAGCTGACATGGCACTTGCGGCTTCACCTGCCCCGCTCCCGCTGGCAGCACCTTGCGGACTGGCCTGACTGAGACGCTCATTCAGGGCGGCGACCTCGCTTTTCAGTTCCGCGACATCCGACGCCAGTTTGCTGCCGGACGACGCCGCTGCACTGCTGACAGCCTCCTGAACCGACTGCTGCAACCCGTTCAGCCGCGTCTCAATCTCGCTGACCCGTTGCTGTGTCTCCTGCCCAAGATTGCTTTGGCCAAGTTGTGTGAGCTGACTTTCAAGGTCAGTGATTTTTGTCTCGGCAGCGGTGATCAACTGCTTCGTTTGCGCATCGGTCTCCGCCGGCAATTTCAGGATGCCCGCCTCATGAAGACCATAGGCTCCGCCGAGGACAACCACACCGCCAAAAATCGCGGCTGCCAACAAACCGGTAAAACCAACCCCGGATTTTTCTTTTTGAACAGGCGGAGTGAAGGCTTCCGAACTTTTTTGTCCAGCACCGGGCGCGCCCGCACCCACGGAGGTTGCCGCCGCACCTGTTCCGGTCTTCGGCGTGGAGGAGCTTCCGGAACTTGCCTTTTGGTCCGGTTTGCCCGCCGTAGCCGGTTGCGGCGGTACAGTTTTGGTTGCCGTTTTGCCCGTTTCGGCAGCGGCCCTGCCACTGGAAGCTGTCGAGGGAGCTGACGCACCCGAAGCTTGCGGCCTTGCCGCCCCAGTAGCGGCAGTCTCTTCCTTGCCGACAGGTTTGGCTTGGGGGGAGGATGCTGCTGCGCCTGAAGTTGCTGTCTTTTCAACTGGCGCGCTCTTGTCTGCGGCCGCTTTTTCGGCCGCCGATCCGCTTGAGGGTGCAGAACCGCGTCTTTCAGAACCGGTTTCTGGCACACCCGAGGGTGGTTTCGCTTCGACCTTTTCGGGCTTCAAATCAATCGTCACCGGCCGCTTGGACGAACTTCCGGTTTGCTTTGTGCTTTTTTCAGATGTTGTCGAACGCGCCGACCCTGAACCGGACGTTTTTGCCGATCCGGTCTTCGAACTTGTTGATTTTCCGGAAGGGTCCTTATCCGATGCCATATGATCTCCTCCTGGGCCGCATTGGGCTCCCTACCTACTATACACACCGGGACGGTATGCAACACCGTCACGGACAATGTCTTTTTTGTCTTTTTCGCGGTGCAAGATCCGAGCTCTCCTGCGCCCGCATTCAAGCCCTCAGGGCGAGCTCCAGCAGCGCGTCTTCACGTGGCTTTGCGGGTATTTTGAGGCGATGCGCGCCACTAAGCGGTTCTCCAGCCTTTTCAGAAATGGCAACGACGATCAAAGCCCCAAGATTTTCATGAAGCCCCGCGTTTTCAAGCGCTTGCCGAAAAGCCAGAGCCGTGCGGGCAGAGTAAACCAGCACCGCATCATAAACTCCATCAGCAATATGGCGGAAGACATGGGACGGCAAGCTTTTGGCCGGTTCCATTGCATAAACCTCGCTCAACCGGCAGCCAATTCCGGCACCATTCAACAGTCCTTCAAGGTTGCCCGCGCGATCACGCGCACATGCATAAAGCACCGGACCGGTCTGAATGCTGGCGCCGATCAGCCTTGCCAAGGCTTCAATATCACCATCGGCCGAATAAACGGTTTGAAAGCCTGCTGTTCTCAAGGCCTGAGCCGTGCTGTCTCCAACAGCATAAACGGGTAACTTTTCGAGTTGCCCGGCCTGATCGTGATTTCCGAGGATTTCCGCCGTCCGCCGGCTGGTCACGGCAAGCGCCGTGACATCATCCAGATCGAAGGCAGGAGGCGCGGTCACCCTCTGAACAAGCATGGGCGCTTCATCCGCCTCGGCCCCAAGGTACCGAAGCTTGTCCGCCGTTCGGCGGCAGTCCGGTTGCGGGCGCGTGACGAGGAAGCGCATCTTTGAAGATCAACTCGACAGAAAACCGGGACCGGCCATGGCCTTGAGGGCCTCACCCGCTTCCCGGCCAAGGCCGGATGGATCAGAAACCGGTCCTTCCCGCTCAACATCGTGAACTTCGCTCCCATCAGGTTTCAGGATTGTACCGCGGAACCTGATTTTGCCTTCGGAAATCTCCGCCAGACCGCCGATTGGCGTCCGGCACGAGCCGTCAAGCACCGCAAGAAACGCCCGCTCGGCTTCCAGACGCACCCGGGTTTCGGGATCATGAATGCCCGACAGCAACATCAAGGTGGCCTCATCGTCCGCTCGGCTCTCAATGCAGATGGCGCCCTGCCCTACGGCCGGCAAGAACGCCTCCACTTCGATACAGCTCGTGATCACATCGTCCAGCCCGAGACGCTTGAGACCTGCAACGGCCAGAAGCGTCGCATCCACCTGCCCTTCCTCAAGCTTGCGGAGACGGGTTTGCAGGTTCCCCCGGTACATCACCACGTCGATGTCGGGACGAAGCCGCTTGATCATGGCCTGACGCCGAAGGGAGCTGGAGCCCACCACCGCACCTTGCGGCAATTCCATCAAGTTCTTGGCCTTGCGTGAGATAAAGGCATCGCGCACGTCTTCGCGCGGCAAAAATGCAGTCAATGCCAGCCCGTCAGGCAGAACAGTCGGCATGTCTTTTGAGGAATGAACCGCAATATCGATGCTCTTGTCGAGCAGCGCTTCCTCGATTTCCTTTGTGAACAATCCCTTGCCACCGACTTCCGACAGGGGCCGGTCCTGGATCTGATCACCCGTTGTCTTGATGACAACGATCTCAAAAGCGTCTTCGGGAAGGGCGTGCGCCGCCATCAATCGGGCGCGGGTTTCATGCGCCTGGGCCAGCGCCAACGCGCTTCCGCGGGTACCGATGCGCAAAGGAGTTGTTTGCAAGAGAGTTGATCCCGATGTAAGGCCCGGACTGGGCAGCACTTGAATTCGACAGAATCCGCCAGAACGTTTGCCCGGCAGAACGAGGCCCAATGCAGCAAACCCGATGACTTCAGTCAATCCGAATCAAGACTACAAGACGCTGACCGTGCTGGGAATTGAAACCAGCTGCGACGAAACCGCCGCGGCCGTTGTGAGCGGGCCTCGCGACAGGGACATACTCTCAAATGTCGTGCGTTCGCAAATCGATGATCACACGGAGTTCGGCGGCGTTGTTCCCGAGATCGCCGCCCGCGCCCATATCGATGTTCTGGACACCATCGTCCGCGAGGCCATGAACAAGGCGGACTGTTCATGGGATGATATTGATGCTGTTGCCGCCACCGCAGGCCCCGGGCTGATCGGCGGGGTCATTGTCGGTTTCATGACGGCCAAGGCCATCGCCATGGCGGCCGGAAAGCCGATCATTGCGGTCAATCACCTTGAGGGACATGCCTTAACCGCCCGGCTGACGGATGATCTGACATTTCCGTTCCTTCTGCTGCTGGTATCCGGAGGCCACAGCCAGTTTCTTCTCGTGCGCGGTGTCGGCGATTACGAACGCCTGGGAACCACCATTGACGATGCCATTGGCGAGGCTTTCGACAAGACCGCCAAACTGCTCGGACTGCCCTATCCTGGCGGACCGGCGGTAGAAAGGATGGCGGCAAAGGGTGATGTTACCCGGTTCAAACTGCCGCGCCCGTTGCTCGACCGGCCCGGTCTGGACATGTCGTTTGCGGGACTGAAGACAGCTCTGAGGACACAAGCCAAAAAGCTGGAACCTGTGGATGACCAGACCATTGCCGACCTGTGCGCTGCTTTCCAGCGCGCAGTTTCGGATGTGCTTGCCAAACGCACGGCAGCCGCACTCCAGCTGTTGCGCGAACGGTATCGGGATACAAATCCGACCATTGTTGTCGCTGGAGGGGTCGCCGCAAACCAGGAAATCCGCAATGCGCTTCAACAAGCAGCGGATGATGCCGGCGCACGGTTTGTCGCACCTCCAATGGCGCTTTGCACCGACAATGCTGCCATGATCGCCTGGGCCGGGATTGAGAGGCTGGGTCTCCGTCCGGTCGATGACATGGACGTTTCTCCACGTCCGCGCTGGCCACTCGACAGCACAAATTCCGGGGTACTCGGTGCGGGAAAGAAAGGCGCAAAGGTATAGGCGGCACACTTGGCCAACAAGCAGCGGCCCAGTCCTGGATCATAACGTACCAGCTGCGGGGACGTCCCCGGAAACGGCAAAAAGGAATCGGTTGATGACAGTCTTTTACAAGGCCTACGTTTACCTCACTTGCGGCAACCGGCTCCTGGTTTTTGAAGAGCCGGACAATCCGCATATCGGGCTTCAGGTTCCGGGCGGCACCATTGATCCCGGCGAGAGTTTTCTGCAAGGCGCAAAGCGCGAATTTACAGAGGAAACCGGTCTGGATCTGGACGTTGCCTTTGACCATTTCGCCGATCAGGATCTGTCATTCGACGACATGCCGTTTGAGGAAAGGCCGCAATCCACTCCGGGGCGCCCCATAACCGGAAGGCATATCAGGAAACATTTCCACGCCACCCTCGACAGCATCCCCTTGGAAGAATGGGAGCATTTCGAGATGACACCTAGCGACGGCGGAGATCCGATCCGGTTCCGGCTGTTCTGGCTCGATCTCGACGATCTGCGCGCAGGAGACCCCGCTGCGTTTTTCGCCGGATTTCACGCACCTCTTGACCTTCTGAGACCCCGTTTGACGAGTAAGGCCGCATGAGTACCTTTCAGAAAATCGGGGTGATCGGAGGCGGGGCCTGGGGGACCGCGCTTGCCTTGACCGCCGCCCGGGCCGGCCGGGAGGTGGTTCTGTGGGCAAGGGATGCAAACACCGTCTCGGAGATCCGGTCCCGCAATCAAAACTCGCGCTACTTGCCGGGAATTACATTTGACAAGGAAATCGAGGCCACCAATCATCTGGAAGACCTGGAGGCGGCTGATGCCCTTTTGCTGGTTACGCCCGCCCAGACGACCCGTGCGATCCTGCGTGATCTTGCTGACATCGGACCTTTCAAGGTACCTCTCCTGCTTTGCGCCAAGGGCATTGAAAGAACAACAGGCGAGCTTTTGTCCGAGGTGGTGGGTGATGAACTTCCCGAAGCGAAGGTCGGGGCCCTGTCAGGTCCGAGTTTCGCCGATGATGTTGCCAAAGGCCTGCCGACCGCCGTCACGATCGCCACTGAGGATACCCAGACGGGCCAGGATCTTTGCAAGGCACTGGCTGCCCCTGCGTTTCGCCCCTATGCTTCAACAGATGTAATCGGCACACAAATCGGCGGCGCCCTTAAAAATGTTCTAGCGATTGCCTGCGGAGCCGTGGCCGGCCGCAAGCTCGGCGCAAGCGCCCAGGCCGCCCTGACGGCACGCGGCTTTGCAGAACTGACAAGGCTTGGCACAACACTGGGAGCCAGACCCGAAACGCTGACCGGACTGTCTGGACTGGGAGATCTCGTTCTGACCTGTTCTTCGGCACAATCCCGGAACTTCAGCTTCGGCGTGAAACTCGGTGAAGGTGTCATGGCGGCAGATCTTATCCAGCGCGGCGGGAAGCTTGCAGAAGGCGCTTATTCGGCGCGGATCGCGGTCGAGCTTGCGCGACGCCAAGCCATCGACCTGCCGATTTGCACCACCGTCGCCAGGATGATCGATGATGCGCTGGCAATTGATGAAGCCATCGCCTCGCTCATGTCCCGTCCGCTCAAGGCCGAAGCGTGACGCAACCACGCACCTGTACCATTGAGTTCTGCCGGCACTGCGCCTAGGTTCGTCTCGAATTTAATGTCTTTTAAGGGGCGGAAACCATGCTCTACGCACTCATTTGCACGGACAAACCGGATGCTTTGCAAATCCGGCTGGACAACAGGCCGGCACATCTGGAATTCCTGAAAGGCCTTGGCGATGCCTTGAAGGCTGCCGGACCGTTTCTCGACGATGGCGGGAACATGACCGGGTCCATGCTGATCATCGAGGCCAGCAACCGCGATGAAATCCTTGCGATCTCCCAAGAAGACCCTTACGCCCGGGCTGATCTGTTCGAACACGTAGACATCCGCCCGTGGAACTGGGCGATCAAGAACCCGGAGGCATCGTAAGTGCAGTATTGGCTGATCAAGTCCGAGCCGGACAAATGGTCCTGGGAACAACAAAAAGCCAAGGGCGACATCGGCGAACAATGGGATGGCATCCGCAACTATCAGGCCCGCAACAACATGCGCCAGATGGAAATCGGCGACCGCGCCTTTTTCTATCACTCCAATATCGGCAAGGAAGTCGTCGGTGTTGTCGAGGTTTGCAGCGACATTCATCCCGACACGACAACGGATGACCCGCGTTGGGAATGTGTGGACTTCAAAGCCGTCCGGGACATGCCGAAACCGGTCACACTTGCCGATGTCAAGGCCGAGCCGAGGCTCGCGAACATGTCACTGGTGACGTCGATGCGCCTTTCGGTGCAGCCGGTCACGGAAGAAGAATGGAAGATCGTCTGTGAAATGGGCGGCCTGAAGGAGCCCGCTTGAGCAGCGGGACGCAAGGCTCTCCAACACCGGGCCGGATCTCCGACCCGGTGGCTTTCATAAAAGCCGAAACACAGGTCAAACCGGTTGCCCATGCCGAGGAAATCCGGCTTCATCAGGCCGATGAAGCCATGGTGCTTTGGCAAAAAACCGAGGACGAGCTGGGCGCGCTCGGGTTGCCTCCGCCTTTCTGGGCCTTTGCCTGGGCGGGTGGCCAGGCCTTGGCCCGCTATGTTCTCGATACGCCCGAACTCGTGCGCGGCAAGAGAATACTCGACTTTGCCAGCGGATCCGGCCTCGTCGGCATTGCCTGCATGAAAAGCCGGGCAACCGCCTGCCTTTGTGTCGATATCGACCCCTTTGCCAAATGCGCTGGAGAACTCAACGCAGATCTCAATTCCGTGTCCCTCACCTATCTGTGTGAGGACATGCTGGACGCGCCGGTCCCTGATGTTGATGTCTTGTTTTGCGGGGACGTGTTTTACGACAAGCCGATGGCTGACAAGGTATTGGCCTTTCTCGACAAGGCACTGGCATCCGGTCTGGAGGTTTACGTCGGGGATCCGGGACGCAGTTACCTGCCCAAAGACCGGTTGACCAGACTGGCCCATTTCACTGTTCCGGTGATCGGAGCGCTGGAAGATGCCGATGTCAAAAACACGGCTGTCTTTCAGCTCAATTCCAAAGGCTGATCGTATTGGCTATAACGGGACCCAATTGTTAAACGTGGCAGGGCCTTGTTTAACGCCGGGCGGCACACCATACGACTTGAAGTGCCCTGAAACCGTTGCAAGGAGTTTTCATGCCGATCGTCAATCGCGTAGCGGATATGGTCGAAGAAGTCATCGGCTGGCGTCATGACATCCACGCCAATCCGGAGCTTCTCTACGACACGGAACGCACTGCAGCAAAAGTTGCGGATCTGTTAAAGGACTTCGGTCTTGACGAAGTCGCGACCGGGCTTGGAAAAAACGGTGTTGTCGGCGTGATCAAGGGCCCCAATGGCGGTTCGGGCAAGACCATCGCTTTGCGGGCCGACATGGACGCCCTGCCGATCGAGGAAATGACAGGCAAGCCTTACGCCTCGAAAAATCCCGGCAAGATGCATGCCTGCGGCCATGACGGGCATACGGCCATGCTGCTGGGTGCCGCGAAATATCTGGCGGAAACCCGGAACTTCGACGGCACGGTCGTTGTGATCTTCCAGCCCGCGGAAGAAGGCGGGGCAGGCGCAAAAGCCATGATCGACGATGGCCTCATGACCCGTTGGCCGATCGAGGAAGTCTATGGCATGCACAACTACCCGA
Source organism: Roseibium sp. RKSG952 (assembly GCF_009711355.1). Taxonomy (NCBI): domain Bacteria; kingdom Pseudomonadati; phylum Pseudomonadota; class Alphaproteobacteria; order Hyphomicrobiales; family Stappiaceae; genus Roseibium; species Roseibium sp. RKSG952. The sequence continues at coordinate 64,069 of NZ_SMMF01000932.1, forward strand.
GCTTGCCGATCGGTGAATTTGCGATGCGCAAAGGCCCGATCATGGCGGCGACGGACGAGTTCAGGATTACGATAACCGGAAAAGGCGGGCACGCGGCACGTCCGAATGAAACAATCGACCCGATTGTGTGTGGCGCGAACATGGTTTCGGCCCTGCAGACCATTGCCAGCAGAAACACCTATCCGCTCGAATCGGTTGTTGTCTCGGTTACGGTCTTTCAATCCGGAAGTGCGTTTAACATCATCCCACAGGAGGCGATTTTGCGCGGCACCGTCCGCGCCTTGAAGCCCGAAGTGCGCGAAATGGCGGAACGCCGCTTGAAAACCATCGCTGTATCTGTCGGCGAAGCATTCGGCGCGGCGGTCGACGTCCATTACAAGCGCGGATATCCGGTCACGATGAACCATGATGCCCAGACCGAATTCGCAGCCCAGGTCGCCACGTCGATCTCCGGTCCGGACAAGGTCAACACAAATGTGAACCCGATGATGGGCGGCGAAGACTTTTCCTACATGCTCCTCGAGCGTCCGGGTGCCTTCATCTTCGCAGGCAACGGCAACAGCGCAGCACTTCACCATCCGGCCTATGACTTTAACGACGACCTGATCCCCTATGGCTGCTCCTATTGGATAAAGCTGGTGGAAACGGCTCTTCCGGCAGGCTGATTGCCAGATAGACAAACCCGCGCCGCTCTGTGACTGTAACCCTTTGACGTTTGAAACGCCCTGCGTGTCGCACAAAAGGGGACAGTCGATGGCGGCGTGGCTTTCATCCATCTTGCCCGGTGACATACCCGTCTGGGCAAGCCTTGCATTGGTCCTTGCGAGCTTTTTCACCTCCGCGATGACCGCAGCCATGGGGCTTGGTGGCGGCATCACGCTCACAATCATCATGGCATTTTTCGTACCAGCTAACGCACTGGTTCCGGTCCATGGAGCGGTGCAACTGGGCTCCAATGCCGGGCGGGTGTTTGTTCAATGGACATATGTCGACTGGCTGATAGTCGGATATTTTGCCGTCGGAGCGTTTTTTGGAGCCGCGATAGGCGGCGCCGTTGCCGTGAACCTGCCGCCGGACTTCATCAGGACAGGGATTGCCCTGATGGTTCTTTGGGTGGTTTGGGGGAACCCGCCAAAACTCAAGCAAACATCAAAGCCTGTCGTTGGAATCGCAGGCTTTCTGGCGACACTTCTGTCCATGTTCTTCGCAGCCACAGGGCCGATCAGTGGCTCGGCGCTGTCAATGCTCGGCCTCACGCACTTTCGGTTTGTCGCCAATCAGGCTGCTACAGCCGGTGTCATGCATGTCTTGAAGATTGTCGCGTTTGGCCTTTTTGGCTTCGCATTCGCCCCTTGGGTTGGCTTGATCGCCCTGATGATTGCAAGTGGTCTCCTCGGAACACTAGCCGGAAGCAAGTTGCTGGGACGCCTTGATGAAACGGCATTCAAAAGGGGATTTCGCTGGGGCATGACCGCCCTTGCCGGTGTTCTGATTTCAGAAGTTCTTTATTCGCTCTCGGGGTAGCCGGGCCGCATATCGTTCACATGGCAGAACGGTTCTGTGACACTTTCTGATTGCTCTCGCATATCCGTTTTGGTCAAGACGTTCCGATTTGAGACACACAGTTGCGCGTTTTCCGAAACCCTTGCACTTTTACCTAGCATTTGCTTATGATGTTGCATCGCGGTAGAGCCGGAATTGAGACTGCCTCATGACATTTGTAGGTCTGTGTTTACAGGCTGTTGCCGCAGGAGACGCATTTTAAAAATTAAACAAGCATTAACCATAATTCTTTAAAAAAATTAACAACTTGAAATCCGTGTTTTCTTCAAACTCTCGAAATTTCAAGTTCCAGATAGCTGAAGAGGCTGATTCGTCTGACCCGAAATGTGGTTTCCAACTCCCGGGTCTTTGTGGCGGATGAAGATTTCTAGCCGAGAGCAACTGTGAATGAGACACCAAATAACACTCGCTTGTTGCTCTGAAAGTGCCAATACCCGTTTGATCGAACTCGGCCGGAACATGCGCTTCCTGATTATCACCGTTTTGCTGTTTTCAATTGCAGGCTGTTCAAACTCGTCGAAGGTGTCGCTCTTGAGCAGTTCCAGTTTGCCGCCAAAGGAACAGGCTTTTGTAACACCGCCGCCCGGCGGTCCTGCTGTGCTCGGGATTGTTCAGACCGGCTTTTCCAATGGTGTGCAGCAAGACATCACCCTCGCAAACAACAGCAGGACGCAGGGGCAAAACCTTTTGCGGGTTCAGCTTATTGGCGTAAAAAACAAGGGACAGGAAAACAGCGGGCGATTGTCTGATGCGGTTCCCGATCTTGAGGATATATCGTCTGAAATCCGCGAATTTTTGCCGGGTGTCACCGTGAAACGGTCACCCTATCTGCTGCAGAACATATACGGCCCCTTTTCCTATGCCGCAGGGCGCACTGTATCCGGAGATATCTGCCTGTACGCCTGGCAACGCCTCGGATACCAAATTTCCAAGCAAACCATTTTTTCTCCAAGGGGCGCCATCCAGATCCGCCTGCGCTTGTGTGATTCAAAGAAAAGCGAGCAAGAGTTGCTCCAAAACATGTACAGCTTCAGCATCAATGTCGCGATCCTGGATCCATCCTGGGATCCGTATCTGATGCCGCCAAATCCACCATCTGATTGGGGCCGTTCCGGATACCGCATATCCCCGCAAACCCGTGAAGGTTTTGTCGGCGTCGTACCTGCACGGCAAGTTCCGGTGCGGTCGGTGCCGCGCGCAACGCAACAGGTCCGCCAACCGGCTCCGGGTCCCACAATCACCCCTGCGCCAAGTGCAAGTGTGATCGTTCCACCTCCGCCATCCGCGCCGGTGGTTGTGCCTCGCCCCGCTCAAAAAGTACGTATAATCGATAACAGCACTTCAAATGGCAGCTAGAGGGTTTTGGCGACTGCATCGTGAGCAAGGATTATGAAGTTTTTTCGCGCGCTTTACACCATTGTTTTAGCTTTTGTTTTCTTTTTCTTGCTGACTCTTCCCGTCAACACGGAAGCGCAGTTTTTCATCGACTTGATGATTATACTGTCCATCGGTGTCCTGAAATTGATTCGGCCAGATGGAAGTTTCCGCCTCGTGGTGATCATGTTCGGCGCGGCCATCGTGGTGCGATATCTGTATTGGCGCACCACAAGTACCATTCCGCCTGTCTCCGAGCTTCAGAACTTCATTCCCGGTATCATGCTGTATCTGGCGGAGCTTTACAGCATCATGATGCTTGCCCTCAGCATCTTTATTGTTTCGATGCCACTGAAGCCCCGCCCGCCACGCCGGCTGCAGGACACTGAAAACCATCCGTCGGTGGACGTCTTCATCCCCACTTACAATGAGGATGAAGACCTTTTGGCGGGCACCTTGTCCGCGGCACTTGGAATGGAGTATCCGGCCAACAGGATGAAGGTCTGGCTTTTGGATGACGGCGGGACCACCCAGAAGCGGACTTCAACCAATCTCCGGGAGGCACAAGCAGCCGAGCTCCGCCACGAGGCGCTGAAGAAACTATGTGCAAGTCTGGGCGTAAACTACCTGACTCGGGACAAAAATGAACACGCCAAAGCCGGCAATCTGAACAATGGTCTTGCGCATTCGTCAGCGGAACTGGTTGTTGTGTTCGATGCCGACCATGCCCCGACACGCGATTTCCTTCAGGAGACGGTCGGATTTTTCAATGATGACCCAAAGCTGTTTCTCGCCCAGACGCCTCATTTCTTTCTGAATCCGGACCCGCTTGAAAAAAACCTCCGAACCTTCGGCAAAATGCCTTCGGAAAACGAGATGTTTTACGGCCTCGTCCAGAGGGGCCTGGACAAGTGGAACGGATCGTTTTTTTGCGGATCGGCAGCGGTGCTGCGGAGGGCCGCGCTTGAAGAGACCAATGGTTTCAGCGGCGTGACAATCACCGAAGACTGCGAGACCGCCATATCGCTTCATGCGCGTGGCTGGAGCAGCGTCTACATCGACAGACCACTTATCGCCGGCTTGCAACCTGCAACCTTTTCCAGCTTTATCGGCCAAAGAAGCAGATGGGCCCAGGGAATGATGCAGATTTTGATCTTTCACTTCCCTGCATTCAAATGGGGCCTAAGCCTGCCACAACGGCTTTGCTATCTGTCATCCAGCCTGTTCTGGCTGTTTCCGTTTGCACGCATGATATTTCTCCTGGCACCGCTATTTTACCTGTTTTTTGACCTTCAGATATTCGTGGCTTCCGGTCAGGAGTTTTTCATTTATACTTCTGTTTACATTATCATGAATTTGATAATGCAGAATTATCTTTATGGATCATACCGTTGGCCGCTCATTTCCGAATTGTATGAATACATTCAATCCGTGCACCTTCTGCCAGCGGTCATCTCCGTCTTCTTCAATCCCCGCAAGCCGACCTTCAAGGTGACATCCAAGGAAAGCGCCGTGACCGAACGGCGGATTTCCAGCCTGAGCATGCCGTTTTTCATCATTTTTGCCGTGTTACTTGCAGGCGTTGCGGTCACCTTCTACCGCGTACATACCGAACCCTACAAAGCCGACATTACGATTGTGGTCGGGATCTGGAATTTTCTGAACCTGATTTTTGCGGGATGTGCTCTTGGGGTCGTCTCCGAAAGGGGGGAGCGGCAGGCGAACCGGAGAATCAAGATCCGCCGCCGCTGTGAAGTCCTTGTCGCGGGCGAGTGGCACAAGGCGGCAATCAAAAACGTGTCGACACAGGGAATTCGCGTTGATGTTGTCGGCAAAAACGCCCGGACAATGTCGGTCGGTGACCAGGTTGATTTACGGATTACCCCCAATGCCGACCTTCCGGAAAACATGGTTCCATTGAACATCACGAACCTCGAAAATACACCCGAGGGCGCAACCATCGGCTGTCAGTTCGTGACCGAAAGAACCGAGCACTACAGGGTCGTGGCGGACATCGTTTTCGCGAATTCGGCACAGTGGTTCGATATTCAGATCGAAAGGCGTACCGGTCCAGGCGTTGTGGTTGGGATCCTGCGTTTCTTGCGCATGTCACTCTATCAAACAGGCCGAGGGCTGATATATTTTGGCGCGCATATCGGCAAATCAAAAGATCGGATTGGCATCGGAAAACAATCGGAGGGAAGCTCTTGAGCCGCCCTCTTCACGGTATCCTGCTGGTCCTTGTGCTGTCTGCATGTGCGTTTTTCCCGCGTGATGCGACGGCGGAGCCTGTTCCTTTCAATATGGGGCCCGAACGCCTCCAGCTACAGGATCTTGACGCCCCCCTGCCCGGCATCGAACCAACCCCGGGAGCGGCGGATGTACCGGCATTTCCGTCCCGAGGCCCCTTAGATAGCGATGCGGGCAGTGTCCCGGCAGACAATCCGGCAGCTGACGCGCCCGTAACCACGCGCCGGTTTGTTGTCCCAGACGGCCAGCTACAGCTGCGGGGAGAGATCGACCGCCGTGCATGGTCGGTTGTCTTGACGGCGGCTCAGGCCGAGGCCGCAGCAGCCCTCAACATCACCTATCAGAACTCCGTGTTTGTTGCCCCCGAGTTCTCCGAGTTGTCGGTGTTGATCAATGGCGAACCGATCCTGAAAGAGAGGATCGCATCACCGGACAAACCGGAGCAATGGCGGGTTGATATCCCCGGCGGCGTTTTAAGGGCCGGCCGAAACGAGTTTGCAGTCTTTGCCTCTCAGAGGCACCGCACCGATTGCCATGTCGAATCGACTTTCGAGTTATGGACCAACATTGTAACAGCCGGCACCTACTTGTCCTTTGGAAACGGGCCCGCCAACCGGCTATCCAGTATCTCCGGCCTGTCGGCAATTGGAAATGACGCAGATGGAGTGACACCCATACACATAATCGCGCCGCAGATCGTTGAAACCAGCCTGCGCGACGAACTCTTGCGGCTTGCTCAAAACATTGCACTCATTGCAAACATGCCGCGCCAATCCATCTCTGTCTTCACATCCGTGCCGGAAAACCCGGCGAGACTGACCGTGTTTTTCGGCACCAATGACCACCTCTCCGTCTTCCCGGGCCTCGGTCCCCAAATGGGAGACAAGAGTTTTGCGGGTTTCATTGAAATGCCGCCAAACCGCGGGCATGTCCTGCTGGTGTCCGGCCGGAACCTGATAGATGTGCAAGAAGCCGCGCGGCGGGTTGCGACCGTTGCTTCGCAGACGGAACCCGATGCCGATCTGGATGTCTTGAGGACACAAAACCGGTTTTGGCCACAGCCTCCAATGATAAACCGCGCACGAAGTGTGTCACTGGCCGATCTTGGTTTGGAGACACGGGAATTCTCCGGACGCCTGTTCCGAACCGAGTTCGAATTCGGCTTGCCTGAAGATTTTTATGCCAAAGCCTATGGCTATTTCCAGATCTTGATGGACGCCGCCTACTCCTCAAGTGTCTTGCCGGGCAGCAGCATCTCGGTTTACGTCAACGGAAATATTGCTTCAAACCTGCCAATCAATCAGGTTGGCGGGTCAATCATGAACGGGGCAGCAATTTCGGTCCCGCTTCGCAATGCAAGACCGGGACTGAACCGCATCACGATCGAGGGCCGGTTTGACACCGCAGAGGATGCGTTGTGCGCTCCCGGGACAACCGGCAACGCAGACCAACGGTTCGTTCTGTTTGATACGACCCGGATTGTTTTTCCCGAACTTGCCCGTTTGGGACAGCTTCCGAACCTTGAATCCTTTTCTGGTTTTGGATTTCCCTATTCGAAGCAAGACGACACCACCCGCTTGTTCCTGGCAGATTTTCAAGAATCCACCCTTTCGGCAGCCGCGACACTCTTGTCCAGTCTGTCAGTCGCTGCGGGACGCCCCATCGGTTTCACCAGCACCGGTTCAGTTCCGATCACGCTCGATGACAGTGCCTTGTTCATAGGAAACATATCGGCGCTGCCCCGCGAAGCTCTTTCCTATGTCGGGCTGTCGAGCGCCGCAGACAGCGAATGGGCAAAAAACCCCCTGACCCAAACGGACACACGTCCGCTTGTTCTGGACAACGAGGAAACCCTCGAGAACTGGCGGAGCAAGCTTGCGGAAGGCGGTTGGAGCGGCCGTCTCATGCGATGGATGCGCGATATACAGGAAAACCTCGATCTTTCAGACAAAGACTTTTCGCTGCGCCCCGCGATACAAGGCGGATACGTCCCGCCAGCAGCGACCGATTTGCTTATCGCTCAAAACAGCACGGAGCACCTTCCCGGCGCCTGGACCGTGGTAACAGCCCCAAACAGCCAGCGAATCGACGCCAGTGTGAGCGAGTATTTAACCTACAAAAGCGAGCTGGGCGGGAACATCAGCGCAATCCGGCCGTCGCTTGGCCAGGCTGACAGCATTCAAACCGAACAACCAGATCTGTTCTTCAGCGGGCACTGGAGTATTGCAAACATTCGCATGGTCGCAACGAATTGGCTGTCAGTGAATGCCTTAAAATTTTGCGCAATATTGTTTGTAGTTGTAATATTGTTCGGCACGGCGGCCGCCGGGCTTCTCAGGGTGTCCGGGAGGCGATCATGATGCCGCTCTTTTCCCCTACGCGACTGTCCTTTTTTCTGGCAACACTAGAAGTGTTGCTGCAGTCGACCGCCCTTGCATACGCGGAAGCAAAACTGCCGCGTCAGGGCACTGTTTCTCAAGCAGACTGGACGGCATACACTTCCCGGTTTGTGACGTCCGACGGACGGGTCGTGGACGACGGCAACGGGAATATCAGCCACAGCGAAAGTCAGGGATACGGTCTGTTGCTGGCCTATTTGGCCAATGACGAAGCAACATTCGATCAGATCTGGACTTTTACAAAAACCAATCTTTGGCTGAGGGATGATGGCCTTTTTGTCTGGAAGTGGGATCCGAACTCAAAGCCGCACATCACCGATCCAAACAACGCTTCCGACGGAGATATCCTGATTGCCTACAGCCTGGCACTTGCCAACCGGGCCTGGAACCGTCCGGAGCTGAAAGCTTCGGCAGAGCGCATCGCCCGGGCGATCAGCGAAAAACTATTGTTCAAGCACGACGATGCCTGGCTTTTGAGCCCTGCTGCTGAAGGCTTCTCGGCAAAAGACAGGCCCGATGGGCCGGTGGTCAACCTGTCCTATTGGGTTTTTGAAGCGATGCCTGTTCTGGCAGATCTCCTCAGCACTCAAGAATGGGAGGAACTCAGCGTAGCTGGTTTGCAACTTGTCCAGGACGCGCGATTTGGCCCGGATGCTTTGCCGAGCGATTGGATCAGCGTTCGGGCTTCCGCAGCACCGGCAGACGGGTTCCCGGCAGAATTCGGCTACAACGCAATCCGCGTGCCGCTCTACCTCATGCGCGCCGGTTATCTGTCTCCACCCTTGTTACTGCCTTTTCTGTCAGCCATGGCCCCGGCGGAAAACGGCCTTGCCATCATTGACGTTGAGACAGGTGCGATCAAAAAGCGGCTTACCGATCCAGGATATGCAGCAATCGGGACGGCGCTTCAGTGTGTGCTAGCAGGAGGTGCGTCCTCGGAAAAATTGAGGACCTTTGAACCCACACTTTACTATCCGTCAACGCTGCATCTGCTTGTCTTGTCCTATATCAACGAACATCATCCGAGGTGCAGATGAAGCACTTGGTTCAGCTCGTATTGCTTACAAGTGCAGTCTATTTTGCGCACACGGTTCTGTTTGCGGACGATGCTGTTTCACCGCGCATCACATTCAGCCAAGACCGGCCGGAGATCCAGCCCGTAAAGCCTGCTGCCGATCGCGTTGTTCAGCCCGGCGGAACACGCGTGACACAATCGTCCGGCGATGCAGAAAGCGGAACCAGTCCGCGCCCGGAAGACCTCGCCGGTTTGAGATATTTCGCACAAACCGGAGATGCGGCACGGTATCGGATCGAAATCGAAAGGCTCCAGGCCCTTTATCCCGGCTGGCAACCACCGGCCAGCTTGTCAGACCTTCAAACCGAAGGGGATCCGCAGCTGGATCTGATGTGGCAGCTCTTTGGTGAGGAGAAGTATGCCCAGGTTCGCAAACTGATAGAAGAACGGGTAAAGTCCGATCCCGACTGGTCTCCGCCCGCTGACCTCCTTGCAAACTTGACTGCTGCCGAGGCCCGTGTCCGGTTGGTCAACGCGTCCGGGCTTCAGCAGTACGACACGGTGATTAGGGTCGCAGCGGAAAATCCCGGGCTGTTGACCTGCGCAAATGTCGATATCATTTGGCGGGTCGCGAAAGCGTTTGCCGAAAGAGACCGGCTCGAACGCGCAAAGGATGCCTATTCGTACATACTGGAAAACTGCAGTGTTCCTTCCGAGCGGATCGCGACGCTGCAAAAGGCGCTAGAAGATCTCCCTCGGGATATGGTCGACCAGCTGGTCGCAACGGAACAGGCGCAAGCGGGATCAGAAGAAGAACTGGCTACAATCCGCGGGGATCTTGCGCGTCTCAATGTATCCCAAAGCCTGGCCTCTGACAGCCCCGCTGATGACGCCGATTTGAAGTTGCTCGAGACCGCGGCCCGGGACCGCAACTCCGCCGATGATGCAATGCTTCTCGGTTGGTATTACCTCGGACAAGAGAACTTCGGCACAGCGCAGACATGGTTTAAGCAGGCCTCGGCGGACGGTGCGCGTGAAGAAGCAACACAGGGGCTCGGATTGGCCTTGATCGGCCTCGACCGACCGAACGAGGCGGAAGAGTTGCTTCGCACGGAGTGGCAAGCATCAGAAGATGCCCGCAACAACTATCTTGCCGCGGCCTCCGCTCTTCTGGCAGCGCGGCCTTTGGTCGAGATCGGCGCGCAACCCTTTGCGGCAATCTCCGAAGCGGTTTCAGGGGCGCAAGATGCGCGAGTCGCCCAGGAAATTGCCTGGTATGCTTACGAGATCGCGCAAACGCAAACGGCCTCCCAATGGTTCGAGCTGGCCTTGTCCTGGCAGCCTGACTATGAAGCTGCAGCGTTCGGGTTGGCTCTTTCCCTAAACAAGATGTCTGAAAAGGAGGCCTTGGCGGCGCTTGTCGCAAGCTGGTCGAACCGGTCCGAGAGGATTGCCGATCTGGCGGTGACGTCAGGGGCGCGGACGCAAAAGGTTGCAGGTGGCACCCCCTCCGGCGGCGGAGGGCGTGCGGCCGGATGCGCCACTTCCATCAATCCCGCCAGGCTGTCGCCAGGGACAGCCCTCTCCCGGGGATGGTGCCTTTTGAACAAGAACCGGGCACTGGAGGCAGCCGACAGCTTTGGTGTTGCCCTGACGAGCGGCAGCGGACGGGTTAGAAGCGAAGCGGCCTATGGCCAGACCCTTGCCTACTTGAGGATCGGCCTGCTCAATCAGGCCGCGATTTCCGCGACGCAGGCGAGCCTGCCGCCGGAACAGGCGCGTGAACTTCAACTGGACCTCTTGTCAAAGCGGGCAAGCGCTGCCTTCGAGGCCGGACGCTACAGTGAAACCCTGCTTCTTCTCGACGAGCGCCGCCAATACGCGCCCGAACCTTTCGACCTGATGGAACTTCGGGGTTATGCCTATCTGCAGATGGGCCGATACGAGGCTTCCCTGCAGATCTTTGAAGCCCTTGCGGCTGCAGGCCACAGGGGCGGCGAACGCGGTATCATCACAACCCTTGAAGCCAGAAATGCCCCCCCGAGCACGTCAGGTGACTGACGTTTCAAAGATCAAGGGGAGCCAAGGGACACCGGGTTTGCGGAGGGGGCCTGTTAGTTGAGTTTCCCTGCACCTGCCTTGAACTCTTCGCAACAGCACCGACCTTGAAAGAACGCACGCGGCACGCTACCCCAATTTGACATTTTCCTAATCTGCGGGACCAATCGCCCATGTCTTCTCAAAAACTCCTTCTTTTGCCCGGTGACGGCATCGGCCCTGAAATCATGGTCGAAGTCAAAAAGGTCATCTCCTGGTTCAACCAGAATGGCGGAACCGACTTCGAAACCGATGAAGGCCTTGTTGGCGGTGCCGCCTATGATGCCCATGGTCAATCGATCTCCGAAGAAGACATGGCCAAGGCAATGACCGCGGACGCGGTGATTTTTGGTGCGGTCGGCGGTCCGAAATGGGATGGCGTTCCTTATGAAGTGCGTCCGGAAGCCGGTCTCTTGCGTCTGCGCAAGGACATGAAGCTGTTCGCGAACCTGCGCCCGGCAATCTGCTATCCGGCACTCGCCGATGCATCCTCGCTGAAAAAGGACGTCATCGAAGGTCTCGACATCCTGATCGTCCGGGAACTGACCGGTGGCGTCTATTTCGGCGAGCCGAAGGAAATCATCGACCTCGGCAACGGCCAGAAGCGCGGGATCGACACTCAGGTCTATGATACCTACGAGATCGAGCGGATTGCCGGCGTGGCCTTTGATCTTGCGCGCACCCGCAAGAACAAGGTGACCTCGATGGAAAAGCGCAACGTCATGAAGTCCGGCGTTCTGTGGAACGAGGTGGTCACACAGACCCATGGCAATGGCTACAAGGATGTCGAACTGGAACACATGCTGGCAGATGCTGGCGGCATGCAGCTGGTGCGCTGGCCGAAACAGTTCGATGTCATCGTGACCGACAACCTGTTCGGCGACATGCTGTCGGACGTTGCCGCCATGCTGACCGGCTCTCTCGGCATGTTGCCATCGGCTTCGCTCGGCGCACCGGACGCCGCGACAGGCAAGCGCAAGGCCCTTTACGAGCCGGTCCACGGATCTGCTCCAGATATCGCCGGGACAGGCGCTGCCAACCCGATCGCAATGATTGCAAGCTTCGGCATGGCATTGCGCTATTCCTTCGAGTTGGTCGATGCGGCCGACAAGCTGGACAAGGCAATCGCCAACGCCCTTGAAAAGGGCCTGAGGACCAAGGACATCGCCGCAGAAGGCGACAAGGTGGTGAGCACGTCCGAAATGGGTGATGCGATCCTTGCAGAACTGGATGCGCTAGACAGCTAAAATCAGCTCTCCAATTAGTGCATCTGAACTGGCCGGGCAATTTGACGCCCGACCAGTTCTACTCGCAATCAAGCGAAAAAGTCGCGATCAAAAAAACTGCGTCATTTATCCATTAAAGCCGACTGCTGCTCATTTAATGGGACAAAGTCAGGAGAGGCTGTCAACTCAAGCACCAGAACACCGGAAGCATCCTTTGCAGGTTTGGCATTCGTCCAGTCTGTCTCGTTAAAGCCTGCCAGAGAAAAGGCCATCGCATCCTTGGAACGGATATAATAGGTTTTGTTCTGCAGATCGGCCATGACAGACCATTGCGTGTAGTCCTCGTCAGGTGCTGGCCCGGATGGCACTGGTTGCTCCGTTTCTCTTACATTTTCTGAGGATATTTCGTCATCAGATTCAGGGTCCGGATCTGCGGCACCTGGCCTGATCCATCCTTTGGGTATATCGAAGTTGTTCAGAATGTGCTGTGCCATACTAAGTGCATCTTCTGCAGAGGCTCCGGTATTGGCGGTGGCGACCATACTGGCAACGCGCAAAAAACGTGAAGAGGGCGTTGGGTCACCAGGCAGCCCCACCCATCCTGACCCTTGGCTGAACGTGGGAATAACCTGCTTCAGAATTCTGCCGTCCCCGGCATTGACCGGTGAAAGGTTCACATAGTTGGTCAAATTGATCAATTGCCACGGTAAATCAGGGGAATTGGTCAGAATTCCGACTGGGTTGTCGTACACTTTGAGGACACCATCGACCGGCTCTACTACAATGGATTGGCCTGTCCGGTCATGTAGTGTGTAATGGAAGGGCGGGATGATCTCCAACTCCGGCAAAATCACACCAACAATCGAGACTTCCTTGTTTTCGATTGCCTGTTTCACGCTTTCCACTGTTTCGAAGTTTGACAAGGCCCAATAGAGAAAGTCTCCGGGCGCTAGGTGTGGTTTCCAATCAGGTTGTTCC
>NZ_SMMF01000897.1:0-39695 GCF_009711355.1 Roseibium sp. RKSG952
GTGTTGCACTTCGCGCTTGAATTCACTGACTCTTTGGGAGCCAATGATGGTCGGCAACACTCCTTGCAAATCACGCCGTTGCAACTTCGCTCAAGAAATCCTCGACTTCGCGTTTCAGCTGTCCGGTCTTGTCCGAGACCTCGGTGGAGGCCGCCAGAACCTGCTCGGCCGATGTCGAGGTCTGTTCGACAGCATGGGACAATTCTGTCATGGCCGAAGAAACATGGGTCGTGCCTTCGGCCGCACGCTGGACGTTGCGCGAAATCTCCTGTGTGGCGGCCCCTTGTTGCTCAACCGCAGCGGCAATGGTCGAGGTGTAGTTGTTCACCTCCTCCATGATCGCGGTGATTTGAGAAATTGCCTGGACCGAATCCCGTGTCGCACCCTGAATCGCGCCAATCTGTGACGAGATTTCTTCGGTTGCCCGAGAGGTTTGGGTCGCAAGTTCCTTGACCTCGGCGGCGACGACCGCGAATCCCTTGCCGGCTTCTCCGGCGCGTGCTGCCTCGATGGTGGCATTAAGCGCAAGAAGATTGGTCTGTTCGGCGATTGCCTGGATCAGTGTCACCACCTCGCCGATCTTGCCAGCCGATTCGGCCAGGCCCTCAACCTTCTTGTTGGTGTCCTGGGTGCCGCGTGTGGCCCGGTCGACGACCTCCGTGGTGCGCGTCACTTGTTGCGAGATTTCGCCGATCGATGCCGCAAGTTCTTCGGCAGCGCTGGCAACCGTTTGAACATTGCTTGTGGCCTCGTCAGAGGAATTGACCGTGCTGATCGCATATCCGGAACTCTGCCGGGCGATATCGGTGAGGGCATGCGCCGTTTGGTCGAGGCCGACAGCGGTCTCTTCCACGGACCCGAGAACGGTTTCGGCAGTTTCTCGGAAATGGGCAATCAGCGCGTCGACCTTGTGCTGCCGTTCCTGACGTTCGGCCTGCTCGCGCTTGGATGCCTGCTCAAGGCGTTCGCGCTCAAGCGCATTGTCCCGGAAGATCTGCACGGTGCGGTTCATCGCGCCGATTTCGTCCCCGCGGTCGACGCCCTCGATGTCTACATCATTATTGCCGCTCGCGAGCCTGTTCATCACGGCCGTTGTCGCCCGGATCGGCCGGGTGATCGCCCGGTTGAGGCCAAGAGCCAATGCGATCCCGATGGTAAAGGCAATAGCGATTGTGATGCCGATTTGAGTCAGGGCACTGGTTGCAGCCTCGCTGGCAAGAGCCGATTGCCGGGCGGTGATCGATTCGATCTGGCTGTTGACCTGGTCCGAGAGGGTAGCGAGTTCTGACTTCTGGGCGTCGAGCAGCGACTGGGTTTCCATCATCTCCTTGAATGCGCGGTCGAAAGAGACAATTGCTACCGGGATTTCACCAATCGTGTCTGCTGCTTCGGGAAGCATTTTCGATGACCCGACGAGGTCTTCTTCCACCTCCAGCAAAGCGCCGACCAACCCGTTGACCGTGCTGGCATCCGACTGCCCGAAGCCACCGAAAACACTCAGTGTTTCGGCTTCTGCACGCAAAGCGGCCCGGTTCAGGGTTTCCGCATAGATGGCAATTTGCCGGGCTCCAGCGAGTTTGGTTTGGGCCGTAAGCGCTGCAGACTTCGCAGTCGTGACGGCTGGAAGTGATTGGGATCGAATGTCCTTGGCGGTGGCGATAACGTTGTCCAGAGCTTCGGAGACTGCTTCTTTGGCTTCGAAAGCTGCATTGAAGTCCAGCGGCTCTGCCATTTTCGCGAGTGACTTGTTCAAGGTAGAAGTCAGTTTTGCAAGTTGGCCGAGGCTTCTGGGGGTAATGCCTTCAACGTTTTTATATCGGAGCGACTTTGTCGTCGCGACAAGGTTACTTGCAATCTCGCGTGCTTCCTGAAGGTCCTTGTCCAGCAGGTTTCCGCGTGCTTTCAGGTAAAGAAGTTGAATGATGAAGGCCTCTTCCTGGACTGTGAAGATGGTCCGGGCAAGCTGGTTGGCGTCGTCATGGTCGCTATTGGCCTTGAAAACCTGAGCGCTTGCCTGCTTCTCCGCGGCAATGACCGCTTGTTCGATCATACCCGCCTGATTGCGGAGGTCGGTCGAGGATTGAAGTAAAGTAGCAAGCCGTTCGCTCTGCAGGTTGGTTCCTGAAACCACAGAATCGAAGGTTGCCGCAAACTGGCTGACCGCACCAAGCGCGGTTTGAACCTGTTCACGGGAAGTCGTGTCGTTTCCGAGATGAGAACCGAGTTCTTCAAGTTTACCGGTTAATTCGCCGAGCGTTTGCCGGGTCAGGTCGGCAATCTCGGGATCCTGCGCGTTCAGATAGGCCTCCCGGGACTTGGATGTCTGCTTGAGCAGGACCGATACACCGGTCGCTTCATCCGCCACCTTGAAACGCGAAGCGAGATTGGAAATCGCGAGAAATCCGACTGCCCCGACGATGACCGTCAAAAGGAGAATGGCGGTAAACCCGCCCCCGACCTTGTATCCGAACTTTAAATCAACCAACCATTTAAGCGGCAGTCTCATGTCGCACCCCGTTGAACCCTACGACGCATTTTGCGCAACTTCCGGTTCCAAGCTGATTGGGAGGCATGAAAATTAGGTAAATATAGCAGAAATCAATAAACAATCAGGGCAAATTGATATCGCGAAGAGTTCCAATGGTTCTTCTGCCCTAGACGATGCAATTATTGTGTTTGGCACACAACAAGACAACTTCTGCAAAGGCATTCGCGAATTTTCAGAGGCATCGTTCGTTTCGCGGCTAAGTGGAAATCTCCTGATAAACCGCGGCATATTCCAATGCCGGCTGTCACACGTGCTGCCCGCCGTTGATCTGGATCTCTGCGCCACTGACATAGGAAGACGGGCTGGTGCACAGGAAGTGGATGGTATCGGCCACTTCGTCGGGCCTGCCGAGACGGCGTAGCGGAATGTCCTCGATGAGTTTCTCTGTGCCCGGCGACAGGATGGATGTATCGATCTCGCCCGGTGCGATTGCATTCACCCGAATGCCATGTGGCCCGAAGTCGGCGGCCATCTCGCGTGTCAGGCTTGCGAGCGCCGCTTTTGACGTTGCATAAGCGGTTCCCGCAAATGGATGCACCCGGACACCGGCGATCGAGGTGACATTGACAATCGATCCGCCAGCGTTGGCCAGTTCCTTGAACAGTCCGCGTCCAAGCATGATCGGGGCAAAGAAATTGACCTGAAACACGTGCCGCCAGACATGCATGGCTGTATTGAGCGAATCCAGCCGTTCGCCGTCGTCTCCCTTTGGGCTGATCCCGGCATTGTTGACCAGGGCGTCAAGCTTGGACCCGTGCGATCCGAGCCGTTTACGGATTTCCTGAACTGCATAGCCGAGATTTTCCGGATCGGACAGATCCACCTGTATATGGTCTTCCGGTCCCATCGGCCAGGGGCACTTGTCTGAAAAGGCATGGCGCGAACAGGTGATCACCCGCCAGCCAGCCGCCGAGAAACGCTTTACGGTGGCATGGCCGATCCCTCGGCTGGCGCCGGTGAGTACCAGGGTCCGGCGTTCGTCGAGTGTCGTGCTGTCGCTCATATACTGTGCCTTGTCCGCAAATGCCGCAGTGGGTAAAAGTTGACTTTTCTAGCCCACTTTCGTTAATGGATTTCGATCCATATATGCCAGAACACATAAAAAGCGAAACACCGCAGGCAAGGAATGATCATCTGTTCATGTAATGTGCTGTCGGACAAGCAGCTGCGCAAGGCCGCAGAGGAGATGCGCGCCGATCCGAATGGCAAGGTTCCGACCCCCGGTGCCGTGTTCCGGCATCTTGGGTGCCGTCCAAGATGTGGGAGTTGCTTTCCCTCCGTTATTGACATCATTCACGAAAAAGCGTCTGAAGAGGCTGAAACCTCAACCTCCGAACAGGATCAGGCTGACCCGGTCCTGCGGAGTGCGGCAGAATAAGGGGCACTGTGATGAAGGGCGAAGAGCGCGTCATCGAATATCTCAACAAGGCGCTTCGGCATGAGCTGACGGCGGTCAACCAGTACTGGGTGCATGCGCGCCTTCTGGAAGACTGGGGCTACGGCAAGCTCGCCGACAAGGAACTGGAAGAATCTGAAGAAGAACGCGGTCATGCTCAGGAGATCATGGACCGGATCATTTTCCTTGAAGGTCTTCCGAACCTGCAGCTTCTTGATCCGATGCGGATCGGCCAGAACCTGAAGGAAGTTCTGGAAGGCGATCTTGCAGGCGAATATGTCGCCCGTGCCCTTTACCACGAAGCGCGTGAAGTCTGCCGCGAGGCTGGCGATTTCGTGTCCATGAAG
Source organism: Roseibium sp. RKSG952 (assembly GCF_009711355.1). Classification (NCBI taxonomy): domain Bacteria; kingdom Pseudomonadati; phylum Pseudomonadota; class Alphaproteobacteria; order Hyphomicrobiales; family Stappiaceae; genus Roseibium; species Roseibium sp. RKSG952. Next base: position 4,292 of record NZ_SMMF01000897.1, read on the forward strand.
TTGTTTGAAAAGCTGCTTGCAGACGAAGAACACCACATCGATTTCCTGGAAACCCAGCTGGAGCTGGTCGAGCGGATAGGTCTCGAAAACTACGCTCTCTTGCAGGCCAAATCGGCCGACGCTGCCGGTTGAGGCAGCATCACGTTTTCGAATTTCCGTCAAGGGTCACGAGGTCGCCGCCTGCAGCCTCGGCGTCCTGGCGGTCATGGGTGACCAGAAGCACGGGCAGCGCACGCTCCCGTGCTTTTTTGAAAACCAGTTGCCGGATGTCTGCGCGCAAGGCCTGATCAAGTGCCGAGAACGGTTCGTCGAGCAGCAAGGCGCGTGGTTCTGCCAGCAGCAGCCGCATCAGGGCGACACGGGTCTGTTGACCACCTGACAAGGTGGCAGGATCGCGGTTTCCGAAACCTTCCAGTCCTACATCGTTCAGCGCTTTTTCCGCGTGCCGGGTTCTCGACCGGCGTCCCTTGATGGCCGGGGGGAGGGCAAACAGCAGATTGCCCAGAACGGAGAGATGCGGAAACAGCAATGGTGTCTGGAACATCAAACCGATGTGACGGTGCTGAGGCGGCAGGGATGTGATATCCCGGCCATCGAGCCAAACCTTGCCTTCTGCTTGAAAATCCCTGCCGAGAAACCCGGCGACCAGGTTGAGCAGGGAGGACTTGCCACTGCCACTTTTGCCCATCACAGTCAGGACGGATCCGGGCGCGATGCATCGGTCTATGGATAGAATCTGACGCCCGCCCAGGCAAAGGCGTATGTTGCTCAGAAGCAGTCCCGGTTGGGGGTGAGTTGTCATGCCATATGTCTTTGAGGGCGCAGCAGCGCCCGATTTCGATGGGCAAGGCCGGGGATAAGGCTTGCCAGAAGAAACAGGAAGAATGGTAGCAGAAGTTGCATCACGGCATAAACCGCGATCAATGACCTGTTGCCGCCGCTGGCCAGTGCCACGCTTTCGCTGGTGACGGTCACGACCCGTCCGGCCCCGATCATCACGGTTGGAAGATACTGGCCAATGGAAACGGCGGCTCCAATTGCAAAAGTCACCAAGAGCGGACGCAGGAGGACCGGCAGGCGCAGGCGGAACAGGATCTTTCGCGGTGATGCGCCAAGGGAAGCGGCCACCTGCGCATATCTCGGGTCGATATGCTGCCACGGATCGGCCAGAGCGAGATAGACATAGGGCAGCACAAACACGGCATGGGCTAGTGCGACGCCGGTCAGTGTGCCGCTCAAGCCCGTCGAGATGCCAAGAACCTGCAGTCCGAAAAGAAACGAGATTTGCGGCACTAAAAGCGGCAGGAAGACGATCTTGCGCAAGATGCCGCTGCCTGCGCGGCCTGTGCGTGTCCGGCTTTCAAGAAGGGCAATCACGATGACCAGACTGCAAAAGGTGACAGGCAAGGCAATGGCGAGCGTTTGCCAGAGGGTGGAAAGCCCCTGTGTTTCCAGCCGCAGCCAGTGGGCGAATGTCAGGGTGGAGGGCATGGCATCTGGAAACCACCATCCCCTGCTTAGCGACCAGAGACCAAGGACCCCGAGACCGGCCAGAGTCAGGGCAGCTGTCACGACGGCGAGAGCCAGTGCTGAAACCCGCAAGGCCCGGTCATTGCCTCCCCTGTGTCCGGTCCGGTTTGACCGGCCAATCCAAAAGGCGGCTGCGCGTTCAAGCCCCATCCAGACCATAATTGCCGCGAAACTGACACCAAGCTGCAGAACGGCGGCAGCCGATGCCTGAAGGCGCAAGGCCGGGTCCGGATCGGCCATCCAGCCGAGCAGACGGGGTGCGAGTGGGGCAGGGGTGGTTGGTCCGAGGATCTGGGCGACATCAACGACCGAAGTCGAAAAGGCCAGAACGGCAAGAACAGGCAGGCGGATCTGAGGATAAAGCCGGGGAAGGACAACCTTGAAGAACGCCGTCATCCGGCCATAGCCCAGACTTTGCGCGGCTCTGCTCAGGTCCTGCGCGCGGGCTTGCGGCACGGCGGCCAGGGTCATCAGCAGCAGAAACGGCACTTCCTTCAGGATCAGGCCCAAGGTCATGGTGAGACCGAGCGGGTCCTGGACAATCAGCACATCGGGCGGCCGCGTCATGCCGGTTGCCCATGGGGAGAGCAACCTCATGACAAAACCGGACGGCGCAATCAAGAACGCCAGCCCGAATGCGGCCGCTGCGTGGGGGACTGACAAGAGCGGCGAGAGAAAACGGCTCAATCTGGCGAATGCAGCTGTGCCGAGCCATCCACCGGTGAACAGGAGCACGATGACGAGCGACAGCAGCGTGGCGGCAAGGCCTGTCCCGAAGCTCAGTGCCACCGATGTCCAGATGCCGGGCGCGGCCAAAAGATCTGCAAATGGCCTCAAGGAGAAGGCGGTTCCGCCAAGCGCCGGCAGATAGCCGAATGCCGGCAGGATCGTCCAGATCAGACCAGCGGCGACGGGCGCGCCGAGCACAAGCACGACCAAGGCCGGAACAAGGTTACCGATGTTGAACAGGGACCGGGTCAAGACTGCGCGCGGATCACGATCCGCCGTAGCGGGCCGCCCACGCGCGCTCGACGGCTTCAACCCAGCTCGGATGCGGTTCCGGCAATGTGGTGCCGAGGTCTGCAGGCGGCAGGGTGGCAATGCCCAGGTCCAGAGTTTCGAATTGCGTGCGCTCTGCATCCGGCAGGGCCGCTACGTCCAGGACAGTCGGATCGCCCCAAATATCCGGGTCCTGCTTGCGCGCCTGGGCTTCCGGAGACAGCAGGAAGTTGGCGAAGACCTTCGCGCCTTCTTTCGAGGAACTGTTATAGGGGATCGCGACGAAATGGGTGTTTCCGAGGGTGCCGCCGTCGAGGACGAAACTGCGCACGGTTGGCGGCAATTCGCCATTGGCAATGGCGCTTGAGGCATCGCCCGGATTGAAGGTGAAGGCGATGTCGATCTCGCCATCCGCCAGCAGCTGCCGCATTTGTGCGGCGTTTTGCGGGAACGCCTGCGCGGATCGCCACAGATTGGGGTGAAGCGCATCCAGATAGGCAAAGAGCGGGGCCGCATCCTGCTCGAACCGGCTGTCATCGACCGGCTGACCAAGCTTTTCCGGGTCATCGATCAGGCTGATCAGCGCCTGCTTCAGGAAGGTTGTTCCGTGAAAGTTCGGTGGCTGCGGGTAGGTCACCCGGCCTGGATTTTCACGAGCATACCCGGCGATGGCGGCAAGGCTCTTCGGCGGTTCAGGCAGATTTGCGGTATCGTGCATGAACACAAGTTGCGCCATGCCCCAGGGGCTTTCCTGTCCGTCCGTCGGAACCGTGAAATCCGAAACAACCGTCGGCTTTCCCTCGACATCGACATGCACCCAGTTGGGGAGTGTCTGCGCCCAGCCCCTGTCTGCCAGCAGGCCCTGCTTTTTCAGGGTGCTGAAATTCTCGCCATTGATCCACACAAGATCGACAGATCCGTTTGCGTCGCGTCCGGCGGTCTTCTCGGCAATGATCTGGGTGACAACACCTGCCGTTTCGCTCACTTTCACATGCTCGACAGCAACGCCATAGCGCTCCTTCACCTGGTCGGCCGTCCAGGCGATATAATCATTGATGCGCGGTTCACCGCCCCAGGCATGGAAGTAGACCGTTTGTCCCTTCGCCGCGTCCTCAACTGCACTCCAGTCTGTGGCCTCGCTACCGGCAAAGGCAGGTGCGCCCGAGACAAGTGTTGCCAGACCTAAACAGGCGAAAGACCGGAGCAAGCTGGAAAACGGCATGAAGGACCTCGTTCGCTGGATTGGTGTCTTACGTGCGCGACTACAATAGTCACGTCAACACAAGGCTTTGTGACCAGAGTTGAGTGGATGCCTTGCGCTGATGCCGACTTTAGACCGGCAAGACATGCGTGTCCTTGATTTCCTCCATCACCGCATAGGTGTGGGTCTCGCGAACGCCGGGGAAGGCCAGAACCACATCGGCGAGGAACTTGCGATAGGCGACCATGTCTGCGACGCGGCTCTTGATCAGGTAATCGAATCCGCCAGCGACCATGTGACATTCAAGGATGTCTTCCGTCCGCTCCACAGCGCGCTTGAAAGCGTCAAACATTTCCGGCGATGTCCGGTCCAGTTTGATTTCGACAAAGACCAGTAGTCCGCGATCCACCTTGTGGGGCGCGAGCGTTGCACTGAAGGCCTCTATGAAACCGCCCCGGATCAGGCGTTTCATGCGCTCGGCAGTTGCCGTTGGCGACAGGCCAACCTTCTCGGAAAGGTCCGTGTTGGTTATACGCCCGTCCGTTTGCAAGACGCGCAGGATTTTTCGGTCGGTACGATCGAGATCCGCCAAAGTCTCCATTATGTCCTCATTATGTCGAAGGAATTATCGGAGTTAGTACAAAAAATAAGTGAAAAAGCAAGTGATAATCCGGTTATTATAGCGCAATGCACCGTGCGCGTCCGCGCATCCAGGAGGAACCCCCGATATGACAGCACCGGCAACGACCGCGAGCATTGCACTGGACACTGCCAGCATCCCGCCGTTTCGCGCAGAATACGCTCCTGATGACGGGATGCTCGTGCGCAAGTTGCTGGGCGAAACTGTGCTTGATCCGGACATGGAGAACCGGATCGATCAGCGCGCGACCGGCTACATTCAGGACATGCGCTCGACACCGGTCGGGCTCGGTGGTGTCGAGGACTTCATGCGCGAGTTCGGGCTGACGACCCGGGAGGGGCTCGCCATGATGGTTCTGGCCGAAGCCCTGTTGCGGGTGCCGGATGCAAAAACCTCCGACAATCTGATCGAGGACAAGCTGGCTGCGGCGCGGTTCGACGATCCGAGCGGACCCAAATCCGATACGTGGCTGGTCTCGGCTTCGTCCTGGGCGCTTGGCATCACCTCGCGCCTGCTCCATCCCGGCGATACGCCACAATCGATCCTGTCCTCTTTGGTCAAACGGATGGGCATGCCGGCGGTGCGCACCGCGACGCGCAAGGCCATGCGCCTGCTGGGCCATCAATTCGTGCTCGGCGAAACCATCGCCAAGGCGCTGGACCGGGCGCGGGCTCAGGAGAAAAAGGGTTATCGCTACTCCTATGACATGCTTGGCGAGGGGGCCCGAACGGCAGAGGATGCGGAACGCTACTTCCAGTCCTATGCCAACGCCATTGACGCGATTGGCAAGGCTGCCGGAAACGCCGCCCTGCCGGATCGTCCGGGCATTTCGGTCAAGTTGTCGGCCCTTCATCCGCGATATGAGGCGGTCAACGGTCTCAGGGTCCGCGACGAGCTTCTGCCAAAGCTCCTCGAGCTTGCGCAGATGGCGCGCGGCTATGACCTCAATTTCACCGTGGATGCAGAAGAAGCCGACCGGCTGGAAATCTCCCTTGACGTGATTGCCGCCGTTATCGCCGATCCGGTGACAGACGGCTGGGACGGCTTTGGTCTTGCGGTCCAAGCCTATCAGAAGCGCTCCGCCGAGGTGATTGACTGGCTCGTTGATGCGGCCCGTCAAAACCGCCGCCGTTTGATGGTGCGGCTGGTCAAGGGGGCCTATTGGGACACGGAAATCAAGCACGCGCAGGAAAACGGCGCGGGCAATTACCCGGTATTTACCCGCAAGGCGGCAACGGATCTGTCCTATCTTGCCTGTGCCCGGCGCATGCTGGCAGCCCGGGACGTGCTCTATCCGCAATTTGCCACCCACAATGCGCTGACCGTGGCCCAGGTCGCCGAAATGGCAGGCGGCAAGGAAGGCTATGAGTTTCAGCGGCTCCACGGCATGGGCGAAAGCCTGTTCAAATCCGTGAGCGGGCGGGACGGTTATCCATGCCGGATATATGCGCCAGTCGGCGGGCACAAGGATCTGCTTGCCTATCTGGTTCGCCGTCTTCTGGAAAACGGTGCCAACTCGTCTTTCGTGACCATTGTCGGGGACAGCTCCGTGCCGGTCGGCGCCATGTTGAAACGGCCCTCCGAGATACTGGAAAATGGTACCCGGGCGGTGAACCGGAGCATCCCGCTGCCGCTTGAACTTTACGGGGACCAGCGGACCAACTCCAAAGGGATCGAATTTGGCTGCTCGAAAGAGCGGTCCAATCTGACCTCGGGGGTTGCCAATGCGGCATTCCCTCTGGAAACAGCCAAGCCGCTAGTGCCGGGCGCGAAGACGTCCGGGCCGGCGCAACCGGTTCTGTCGCCGATGGATGGAAACAGGGAAGTCGGCCAGGTTCAATGGGCGGATGCTGCCATGGCACGCCGTGCCATGGACGTGGCGAGCAAGGGGTTTGATAGCTGGTCGCGCAGGCCGGTTGAGGAACGGGCCGGAGCACTGGAAAAGCTCGGAGACCTTCTGGAAGCGCATAGCGACCGCCTGATGGCGATCCTTTGCATGGAAGGTGGAAAAACCCTTCAGGACGGAATTGCCGAAGTTCGTGAGGCGGTCGACTTCTGCCGCTACTACGCTGCCGAGGCGCGGGGCCTTTTTGGCGGTGGCCGCCTGATGCCGGGACCGACCGGTGAGGAAAACCGCTATCGCTACCGGGGACGCGGGGTCTTCCTCTGCATTTCTCCCTGGAACTTTCCGCTGGCGATTTATCTTGGACAAATCACGGCAGCGCTGGTGGCGGGCAATGCGGTTGTCGCCAAGCCTGCCGAACAGACACCCCTGATCGCCCATGAAACCGCCAAGCTGATTTATCAGGCAGGCGTGCCTGAAGATGCGTTTCTGCTGGTGCCGGGCGACGGGTCGGTCGGGGCGGCATTGACGTCGGATCCGCGTGTTGCCGGTGTTGCTTTTACCGGTTCGACAGAAACGGCCTGGGCGATCAACCGGACGCTTGCCAACAAGAACGGCGCAATTGTGCCGTTGATTGCCGAAACCGGTGGCATGAATGCCATGCTGGTGGACGCGACCGCGCTGCCCGAACAGGTCTGTGACGACGTCATGATGTCGGCGTTTCGCTCGGCCGGGCAACGCTGTTCCGCCTTGCGGCTGCTGTTCGTCCAGTCGGATGTGGCCGACACCCTTCTCAAGATGCTTGAAGGAGCTGCGCGTGAGTTGTCGCTCGGCGATCCGCGCCTGCCGTCGACGGATATCGGTCCGGTCATCGACATCGAGGCGCGCGACAACACTCTGGCGCATGTCGAGAAAATGCGTCGCGAGCAGACCTTGCGGTTTGCCGGCAACACACCGCAAGGGGCGTTCTCCGGCGGCTCATGGGTCGGACCACATATTGTGGAGCTGGACAAGCCGGAGGCGCTGGAGCGCGAGATCTTCGGTCCGGTGCTGCATGTGGTGCGCTATGATGCCAAGGACATCGACACGGTTCTGGATGCGATTGCGGCAACCGGCTACGGGCTGACGCTTGGCGTTCACAGCCGGATCGACGCAACGGTCAAGAAAGTGGTGGACCGGTTGTCCGTTGGCAATGTCTATGTCAACCGCAACACGATTGGTGCTGTGGTCGGCACCCAACCCTTTGGCGGCTCGGGCCTGTCCGGGACAGGTTTCAAGGCGGGGGGACCGCTTTATCTGTCACGCTTTGCGCTGGAGCAGGTCGTGTCCATCAACACCGCGGCTGCCGGTGGCAATGCCAGCCTTGTCGCGGCCTCGGATGAATAGCGTCTTGTGTTTTCCTGATAGAGACCATGGTGCCATTGTTGTGGCAGCCATGTACGGCGTCCGGCTTCGCATGAAGCCGGTACGCTCCTTGCCGTGTCCCCGGTCGCTGCGCCCGGCCATACAGCACCTTTAAGAGTTGCTTGTGACCGGCAACCGGTTTGGGCTGTGACGCACGTCATAAGTGCCAAGGACAAAAATCACGCAAATTTGGGACAGGTTCTGGGGCAAACCTCAGGAACCGCAAGCCAGAGTTTGGCTTTTCGCGGACAGGAAGCTCCTGCCCGGAGGCCAGGCAAACGCGACAATTTTCTAATATGAAGGCTAGGCCTTGAAATGAGACCTTTGAAACCTGTTGAGAGCATACCGCCCCAGTCCGTCCATCTGGAGGATCTCCAGCTGCTGGCTTGCGTTGCTCAAGGTGATCTGGAAGCGTTTGAACAGTTTCACCGCAAGTATTTTCCAAAGCTCATGCAGTTCGCACGCCGCGTGACTGGTGACAATGAAGCGGCGGAAGAAGTGACAAATGATGCATTCATGGTTGTCTGGCGGACGGCCGACCGGTTCGAAGGCCGTTCAAAAGCATCGACGTGGCTGTTCGGTATTGCTTACAGGCTTTCCTTGAAGAAGCGTCAGAAACTCGCACGTCACAAGGAGGACATCTGCATTGAGGACTGTGTTATCAGTGACGGAAAAGACACTGCGGAGTCCATAATCAGGCAGCGAGATCTCGCCGAAGCGCTGGGTCAGCTCAAACCGGAACTGCGCGCGGTTGTTGAATTGACATATTACAATGGGTACCTATACACGGAGATTTCGGACATTCTGGGATGTCCGGTAGGAACTGTGAAAACACGCATGATGACTGCGCGGAAACACTTGCGCCGTATTCTTAGCGACGAACAGTTCCCGTTTTCGGAGACCGCAGTTGCTTGAAAAACCCGATTCAGATGTTGGGGATGTCCATCGTACCGTCTGGGAGTTGATACCCTGGTACGTGAATGGAACTTTGCCCGCGAGCGAGATGGAAATGGTGCAGCGGCATCTGGAAACTTGTCCGGTTTGCGAAGCTGAAGTTCATAATCAAATGTCCTTGGCAAAAAAGGTGGCTGTAAAGGCCCCTTTTGGCCAACCCCTGTCACGTAGCTGGGACAAACTGCGTGAACAGATCCAGGCGGAAAAGAAGTCATCCGGCGACGCGTCTTGATCTTGCGGCAGAACCCGCTTGAATCTGACCGGATCTGACAAGGGGAACACAATTAGGCTGCCGTTGCAGCCGGCTTTTCTGGTAACCCGAAACGGAAAGGCCAACCTGTCCGTAGCACTTTAACCGGATTCATCATGGCCGGGCACTTGTGTGTCTTCAGCAGCCTTGCCGACGTGGACGCTCAGGTCCGTGCATGTAGGCCAGGGCGCAAGATCATGAATATCCCGGATGCACTCTGGAAACAGGCTCAGCGGTACGTAGCCTTTTTTCTCTTGCCAGACTGGATCTCCATTTGCCTCGCTTGCTTCTTCGAGATCTGTCAGGAACGCCCGATAATCTTCCTCGTTCACTGCATCGGATGGATAACATATCCGCCCGGTTTCGAGACAATTGTTCACAACCGGAACCAGGCGGGCGAGCCCGAGATGGGAGATGGTTGCCATCCATGCGGCCCAGAACACGCTGTCTGAGGGAATGCAGGTAAGGTCCGGAAGGGTTTTGAGCCGGTTTTCTGCCTCTGTGCGCGAAAGTCTGCCGTTCAACATTTCGAAAGCCCAGGCCTGCAAAAAGCAGTCGGGAATAGTTGTGCCATAAGAGGGTTCGCACACCCCCTCCCACAGGCTTTGGGCTTCGTTTTTGCCGAGAGCCATCAAAACATTCGGAACTGTTTCGGCAATGGCATCCCCAAGCAGTTTATGGGATCTTCCGGGATCCCGTTTCAGCAACATGCACAAGGGCTTGAATGCCGGTTGGCATTGCGTGGCCCCCAGAACATGAACACCATAATAGAATGCGCGTTGTTCAAACGCGTCCAGAGGGCGCCCGTGCGCCGCATTTTGGAGCAGGGACAGAAAAACCGGTTGGGAGACAGCCGGATGGTCCAGGCAAAACCGGAGTGTGCGCCAGGGCAGGGTTTGGGCGCTTGCCAGATTTTCTATGATCTCTTGCCGGTCCATGGGTTTCTCACCTTAGGTAACATACCCATTCTAGCATGGCTTGGCCAAACCTCGGGTTAACCCGGCTTGGGTTTGACCCGGCGCGTGGCTTCCGCTCCGGTTGGATCATCCGGCCAGGGGTGCCTCGGGTAGCGGCCCCTCATGTCAGCCTTGACATCTGCCCAGGAGCCTTTCCAGAAGCCGGGCAGGTCGCGGGTGATCTGGATCGGGCGTTGTGCAGGCGACAAGAGCTCCAGCGTGAGCGGGATCTTGCCGTTGCAAACGCTTGGGTGGCGGGTGAGGCCGAACAGTTCCTGAACCCGGATTGAAATCGTGGGTCCGGCATCTGCACTGTAATCGACGGGAACGGTGCTGCCCGTCGGCGCGGTGAAATGGGACGGAGCCTGAGCATTCAGGTCCGCAAGATAGGAATGGGGCAGCAGGACGGCGAGCGCGTCGCCGAGACAGGCGGCATCGATTGTTGCAAGGCTGGTCTTGCCTGACAGAAACGGTTCGAGCCATGCGTCGAGGCTATTGCCCAAGGCTGCGTCCGACAGGTCCGGCAGGTGGTCAAGCCCGTTGGACCGGGCATAGGCGACACGCCCCCGCAACCGCATCTGGTCCTTTGTCCAAGGCAGACGGGCAACTCCAATACGCTTGATTTCTTGCAGAAGTGCCTCGGCAACGAGTTCCGGCGCAGGGTCCCGGATGATGCGCGCGGAAAACTCCAGCGCTTCGTAACGGCGAACGCGGCGGGCCTTGATACTGCCGTCCCTTTCAAGCCGGACCACGTCCTCATCCTGAATGTGGTTGGCGAACAGGTTTTCGATATCGGGAAGCGAAACCGGTGCGCTCAGAACGATCCGGCCATTGGCCGCCTTGCCCTGAATATCGGCGATAACCAGAAAGGGTTCGCCAGCCAGCGGGTCTTCTTCCGGAAGTTCAGCACCACGGCCGTTTGCAAGCCGGAACCGGCCGCGGGCACCACGTGCTTGTGCCACCCGGTCCGGATAGGCGAGCGCGAGCAAGGACCCCGCGGCTTCGAGATCAATGGGCGTGTCCTGTGCGCCTGCCAATTTGCGCCAGCGGGCTGCCAGCGCTTTTGCGTCCTTGGCGCGGGGGGACTTGTCATCGCGCAGCTGCCGGAGCCGGACGCGCAGGTCAGGACTGCGTCCGCCGAGGCCCGGTTCGGACAGGATGGCCGCGAGCAGGGCAGCGGTGGCCCCTTGTCCTGTAGCGGTTGCCGACAACAGCATATGCGCCAGGCGGGGATGAAGAGGCAGCCGTGCCAGATCCTTGCCCTGCCGGGTCAGGCGGGCATCATCGCCAAGCGCATCGAGAGCCTTCAGCAGTTTCACCGCTTCGGTCCAGGCCGGAGGCGGGGGCGGATCGGGAAACCGCAGTTGCGACGGGTCGGACGTCCCCCAGGCCGCTAGGTCCAGAACCAGATCAGACAGGTCTGCTTCGAGTATCTCCGGGGGATCTGCCAGGGGCAGGGCGCTTGTCTGGGCCTCACTCCACAGACGGTAACACACGCCCGGCCCGGTTCGGCCCGCACGGCCGCGGCGCTGGTCGGCGGAGGCGCGGGAGACACGCACCGTTGCAAGCCGGGTCAGGCCTGTTTGGGCTTCATAGCGCGGAACCCGGGCAAGCCCGCTGTCGATCACGACGCGCACGCCTTCGATGGTCAGAGACGTCTGGGCGATGGCACTTGCAAGAACGATCTTGCGGGTTCCTGCAGGGGCGGGCCGGATCGCGGCATCCTGGGCCTTTGCCTCAAGCGCGCCGTAGAGCGGGGCAAGCTGGCAGCCGGCGGGCAGTTTTGCCGAAAGAAGTCCGGCTGTTTTCCGGATTTCGCCTTGGCCGGGCAGGAACACAAGGATGGAACCGGTTTCCTCGGCCAGTGCCTGACGAATGGCCACTGCGACCTGCTCCTCGATCCGCTTGTCCGGCTTGCGGTCGATGTAGCGGGTATCGACAGGAAAACTGCGGCCGGAACTCTTGATGACGGGGGCATCGTCCAAAAGGGCCGACACTGCGGCGGCATCAAGGGTTGCCGACATCGGAACGATCTTCAGATCGTCACGCAGGGCGGATTGCACATCAAGAGCCAGCGCGAGGCCCAGATCGCTGTCGAGCGAGCGTTCGTGGTATTCGTCGAAGAGGACAGCGGCGATCCCGGTCAGCTCAGGATCCTCAATGATCATGCGGGTGAACACACCCTCGGTAATCACCTCGATTCGGGTCCCGGGCCCGATGCGGGATTCCATCCGGACGCGATAACCGACTGTTCCACCGACCTGTTCACCCAGTTCTTCGGCCATTCTCCGGGCTGCAGCGCGGGCGGCAAGACGCCGGGGTTCCAGAACAAGGATCTTTCCACCGCCCCGCCAGGAAGCCTCCAGCAAGGCAAGCGGCACCCGCGTGGTCTTGCCTGCGCCGGGCTCTGCGACCAGAACGGCAGACGGGGATGCTTCCAGCGCAGCGAGCAGCTCTGGCAGAACCGTGTCGATCGGAAGTGGTGTCTTGAATGGCCCGGGCATGTCTCAATTGGCCTGACGTCAGACTGTCAATCTGCCTTGGCCGGACAAACCCTGCCAATGGCGCCCGTCCAGGGAGACAGCGAAATGGTCCGGGTGCCTTGCGTAGTCTGCCAATCCCTCAAGCGCCGGGTTCGGGTGACGGACGATGAACGTCGGGATAGAGCGGAGCAACGCGTCATGAGGCGCTTTGGTCTCGAAGGCGGCACGAAATCGGCCGTCCATGAGATAATCAGCGATCCTTGGTGTTACGCCACCAGTCAAATAGACACCGCCGCGTGCCAGAAGGGTCAAGGCGAAATCGCCTGCCACCCGTCCGAGCGCACTGGCGAACAACTGAAGCGTCTTGATCGCAATTGCATCTCCGTTCGCCGCAGCGCCCGTGATGCTGGCTGCGGTAGGATAGTGCGTATTCACACCCCTCTCGGCTGCAACAGCCGCAGCAAGACGCGGCATGCCCATGCCGCTCAGGATCTGCTCGGCGCCGAGCCTGTTGCCGACCTTCTCGATATGCGACCAGATCCGGTAATCCTCGTCAGAGACCGGCCCGAGTTCCACATGTCCGCCTTCGCCCGGAACAGGGATCCATGTTTCGGCGGCATGGATCATCGCAGCCGCGCCGAGGCCGGTCCCGGGGCCAAGCACAAACTTTGTTGCGCCCGGCAGGGCGCTGCCTCCGCCAACTTGTTCAATGTCACTCCCCGACAAGCCCGGCAGCGCAAGTGCCTGGGCCTCGAAGTCATTCAAAACGACGACGTTTTCCAGTTCCAGAGCGGTGATCATGGCCAGAGGCTCAATCACCCAGGCGGCATTTGTCAGCGGAATCCGGTCTCCGGTCACCGGGCCTGCGACGGCCAGAATGGCCGAGCGTGGCTTTTCCTTGATGCTGGGCAAAACTTCCAACCGGATGGCCTCAATGATTGAGGCGTGATCGGCTGTTGCGGTTGTCGCGACAATGTCTGTTGCGGCGTCTGGACCATGAACTACCGCAAAGCGCGCATTGGTGCCGCCAATATCTGCGACGAGAACGGGAAACGGAAAGGTGACGGGCTTTCTTGTGTTCAAACTCATGAGGCGGCTTTGCTGACTTCCGGTGTTGAAGAGCTAGTCTTTAAACCGGTTAAGCGTGCAGAGCGAAGGAGAATTTCCGCGGTTGCCAAATTTAACGCCATGGGCAGGTCATAAACGAGCGCCAGCCGCATCAGGGCCTTGACATCAACATCGTGGGGCATTGGCGACAGGGGATCTGCAAAAAAGAACAGGCCGCTCAACTTGCCTTCCGCAATGATCGCACCGATCTGCTGGTCGCCGCCCAACGGACCGCTTTTGAGCCGGGTGAGCGACAGGCTGGGACAGGCCTCAAGGATGCGCCCTCCGGTGGTGCCTGTGGCCACGAGATCGAAATGGACCAACTTGTCGACATTGCGCCGTACGAAGTTGATCATCAGATCCTTCTTGGCATCATGGGCGACAAGGGCCAAAAGCGGGCGACTGGTCATGATTGGGCAACTCCACGCCGGAACAGGGTCGATGCCCGTGTTATCCCACGTAAGTGTCCCCGCAAAGCCTCCAAGGGAAACTTTCGCGCAGGCTGCAGCAAAACCCGCGTCAGGTGCCCGGGCAGCCGCAGATTAAATGTCCTGAAGCCGCAGCGGAGTTCCTGTCAGTCCCGAACGGCTTCTCCGTGGGCCTAGTCAAACAGGTCGCAGCGGACCGGGCGCCGGTCTGCGACCGGATGAAAGCTTGGCCGATCAAATGTGAGACCCGCGATCTCCATGACCAGCTTCATCCGGATCGCATCTGCAAACCCATCCTTGGACTTAACCGGGATGGCAAAGGAGCCGGGGCCGCCAATCACGCAGTCCTCATAATAGTGGTCCAGATTGAGCATGGCCTGCCAGGTGTTGGTGGAGGTCTTCATCATCAGTGGCAAGCCATTGATCGTGATGCCCGCAGACACGAGGTGATCGCGGACCTTGGTGACCGATCCTCCCTGGTTGTTCGGGCCGTCTCCGGAAATATCGATGACCCTGCGCAAACCCTGATAGGCGTTTTCGTTGACCAGACTGACGGACTTTGTAAGGGCGGAGGTAATTGATGTCCGCTGAACCTGACGCAAGGGGGCTTCGGCGATCTGGCCGGCAAAGATCCTTGCTGTTGCTGCATCCTTGATCACCGTCCAGTCGGCGACAAGGAAATGTTCATCGACGCCGCCCCACTCCATGTAGATCACAGCAATACGCCCGGTCGGGCCGTATTGTACAGCGTTCAAGAACTCTTCAGATGTAAGCGCAGCTATATAACCGGCTCGCTGTACTTCCTGTTCGTCCGTATCCATCGACTGGGAGATGTCAACAGCAAGAACGAGCTCGACATCAACTTCGCTTGACGGGTCATACTCGAATGACATCAAAGGTCGATGTTCGGGTTCCGCACCTTTTGCGTCACCCAATGCGGTGAGAAGCACTGGAACCAGGAAGGCGAGTGCTGCAATTGTGGGCCAGTGCACAGAGCGGCCAGTTTTTTCTGTTTTTACGAGACGCATGTCAGGTTCTCCTTCGATCACCTAATATGTTTTCAGTACGTCTCCCCTTATTGTTCTAAATTCGAACTTCTCTCCGTTTCGTTTCAGTTGTGTTTTCTTTTCTCTGAAGCGTAGAATTCCCTTTCTTTACGGGAGTTTTGAAGCTTCTAAAAAGAATTTTATTGATTCACATTTAAACGGCAAAATCAGAAGCGCACAAGGTGCATTCTATTTTGATTTGCCCTGTTTTTCTTCACATTAAAGTTTCGATGGCAATACTTTGTTTTTTTAAACATCTTCCGCTAGGGAAAATTAACTGTGATTTCAGATGGCTAGCCGGGTTGTCACAAATTGTTCAAAAATATTCTGGTTGCCTAGAATTTTTGCGGGGTTTTGGGTTGACGCTTGGGTCATTTGCGGGCAGCTTTGAATAAATCCTCACTCGGTGAAAAAAATTTTGATCTGTTTCAGTCAGGGGCTGTTGAGGTGGTGCGCCGTGAGGGGCGTGGGTGGCTTGATCGCGTATCAATAGCCGCCAGAGGTGGAAACGACAGGGAGAAGCGGGCCGGATGCAGGCGCGTGACAACGACTGGACAAACTATCTCGCGATTCGTGCCGCGTGGCTTTCCTTTATTGGAGGGCAAACCCAGGGCGAAATCGCATCAAGAATGGGAATGTCGCCCGCAAAGGTTCACCGGCTGATTGCGCATGCGCAACGCGAAGGGTTCGTGAAGTTTACGATCGAAGGGCGTCCTGTCGAGTGCCTGGAAATGGAAGACGAGCTGTCCCGCGAATACTCCCTGACAAGCTGCATCATTGCGCCGGATCTTGGAAGTGGCGAACAGGCAATCGCCACGCGGGCTGTGGCGTCTTTGGCTGCGCATGTTCTGGAGTCCGTTCTGACCTCGGACACGGTCCAGAGGGTCGGGGTCGGCATGGGGCGCACGCTCAAGGCTGCAGTCGAGGCAATGCCGCGGATTGCGCGCCAGGATCTGGAAATCATGTCCATTTGCGGGTCCCTGACCAGAACTCTGGCGGCAAACCCCTATGATGTCGTGCAAAAACTCCAGGAACGCACAGGTGGCGAGGGATACTACCTTCCAGTTCCGTATTTTGCCGAAAACAGGGATGAAAAGGATGTATTCCTGTCGCAGCGCAGCGTTCAGGACCTGATTCAGCGGGCCCGTCAGTCAAATGTCTTTATTGTCGGTATCGGGTCCGTTGACCCGGAGGGGCATTTGATTGAAAGAGGGATGATTTCCGGACCGGAGCAGGTTGAACTGGCCGCAAATGGCGCGGTCTGTGATCTGATGGGCCGCTTTCTGGCGCTGGATGGCAGTTTGGTTGCAACCGGTTTGGGAGATTGTGCCGTTGGGCTCCACTTTGAGGATGTCCGGGGTGCACGCGTGATTGCACTGGCGGGTGGTGAAAGCAAGGCGGAAGCCACCCTGGCTGCTTTGCGGGCCGGTGTTATTACCGATCTGATTGCGGATGAAACTCTTGTGAGGGCTATGCGCGCGAAGATCGGAAAGCAGCTGGTGCGTTCAGCCTGACAAGGTTGCGCATCGCTTTGGGGAACCAGTGAAGGAACCGATGGCCGGTTTCACATGTCGGAGGACATAAGAGTGAAGAAGCTCCTGACAATCAGCACGCTCCTTGCGGGCGTTGCTCTGTCTACAACCGCATTTGCCGATGATATCAAGCCTGCAGTGCTCTACGATCTTGGTGGCAAGTTCGACGAGTCTTTCAATCAGGCTGCCTATACCGGCGCACAGAAGTTCAAGGACGAAACCGGAATTGCCTACCGCGATTTTGAACTTCAAAACGATGCTCAGCGGGAGCAGGCGCTGCGCAACTTCGCCCGCCGCGGTATGAACCCGATCGTTGCCATCGGCTTCTCCCAGGCCAATGCACTGGAGAAGGTTGCCAAGGAGTTTCCGGACACACAGTTCACTATCGTTGACATGGTTGTCGACCTGCCGAATGTCCGCTCCATCGTCTTCAAGGAGCAGGAAGGCTCCTACATTGTAGGGATGCTTGCAGCCATGGCCTCCGAAACCGACAAGGTCGGCTTTATCGGCGGTATGGACATCCCGCTGATCCGCAAGTTCGCTTGCGGCTACAAGCAGGGCGTCCTTGCGGCCAATCCGGATGCTGTCGTGTTTGAAAACATGACCGGCACGACCGGCGCGGCATGGAATGACCCGGTCAAGGGCGGTGAACTCGCGAAGTCCCAGTTCGACCGTGGCGCGGACGTCGTTTATCACGCAGCCGGTGGTACGGGTATCGGTGTTCTGCAGGCTGCTGCGGATAACGGCAAGCTCGGGATTGGCGTTGATAGCAACCAGAACGGCCTGCACCCGGGTTCGGTCCTGACCTCCATGACCAAGCGTGTTGACAACGCGATTTACCAGACGTTCCAGGATGCCCAGAACGGCACTTTCGAATCTGGCCTTGAAGTTCTCGGCCTGTCCGAAAACGGCGTTGATTGGGCCCTTGACGAGAACAATGCCGAACTCATCACCGATGAAATGAAGGCAGCTGTCGAACAGGCAACCAACCAGATCGTATCCGGCGAAATCGTCGTTCACGACTACATGGCAGACCAGACCTGCCCGTTCTGATGTGACATGGCGGCCCGCGCTTGTGGCGCGGGCCGTTTCCTGGGCTTCCCCGAAACCTGTCCGGTGGTTTTTCAATGATCAACCTGCGAACACTCGCTGCGAGCTTGACGGTCTTACTGAGCATGGTCGGCCTGGCTGAAGCCGAGCCTGCAATTGTCTACTCGGTGGGTGGCAAGTTCGACGGATCGTTCAATGAAAGCGCCTTTCGGGGTGTTGAACGGTACAGGACCGAGACCGGAAAGCCTGTGCGGGAGTTTGAACTGCAGCGCGATGCACAAAGCCTGCCGGCGCTCCGAAACTTTGCCGGACGGGGCTACGAACCGGTCATTGCCATCGGGTTCAATCAGGCGAGTGCGGTTGCCGCCGTGGCGAAAGAATTTCCAGAAACGTCTTTTGCGATCGTTGATATGGTGGTCGAGGCGCCGAATGTTGCCTCCTACGTCTTCAAGGAAAACGAGGGCGCCTATATTGCGGGTCTGTTGGCAGCAGGAGCATCGCAAAGTGGCAGGATCGGTTTTGTCGGGGGCATGGACATTCCGATCATCCGGCGTTTCTTGTGTGGCTATCAGATGGGCGCGCTTGCGGCTGATCCAAAAGTCGAGGTGCTATACAACATGGCCGGGGACACACCGGCAGCGTTCGCGGATCCGGCGCGCGGAGCAGAATTGGCACGCAGCCAAATTCAGCGCGGAGCCGATGTCATTCTTCAGGCAGCTGGTGGAACTGGGGTTGGCGTCCTGCAGGCGGCAGCCGATGCCGGCGTGTTGGGGATCGGAACCGATTCCAATCAAAACGGCCTGCATCCCGGCTACGTGCTGACGTCCATTCGCAAGCGCGTCGACGTGGCAGTTTATGAGAGTTTCACCTCCTTTGAGAACGGTGGTTTCCGCAACGGTATCCATGTGCTGGGCCTGAAAGAAGGCGGCATGGACTGGGTGCTGGACGAAAATAATGCGGCACTGGTCAGCAATGATCTGAAACGGGCGGCAGAAAAGGCCGGTGCAGCGATTTCGGATGGAACGCTTCGCGTTCACGACATCATGACGGATGGGGCTTGCCCTGTGCTTTAGGGCGCTTGGGCGAAAACGGACAATAAAAAATGATAACTGGGTTTCAACAGCCGTGGGGGGTGGTATGACCAATACGCCTGCGATTGAGCTGCGCAAGATCAACAAGCGTTTTGGTCCGGTGCATGCCAACAGGGACATTGATCTTGTCGTCGGGAAGGGGTCGATTCACGGAATTATCGGCGAAAATGGCGCCGGTAAGTCCACATTGATGTCGATCCTCTACGGGTTTTACCACGCAGATGACGGCGACATTCTTGTTGATGGCAAGAAGGTCACGATTGCTGATTCAAAGGCGGCAATTTCGCTCGGCATCGGCATGGTCCACCAGCACTTCATGCTCGTCGACAATTTTTCCGTCCTTGAGAACATCATTCTGGGAGCCGAAGGCGGTTCGCTGCTGGGCGGCGGCGTGGACAACGCAAGGGGCGAACTGAAGCGGCTGGAACAGGAATACGAGCTGAAAGTTGATCCCGACGCTCTTGTTCAGGACCTGGCGGTTGGTTTGCAGCAGCGCGTCGAAATCCTGAAGGCGCTCTATCGGGGCGCGGAAATCCTGATTCTCGACGAGCCCACCGGCGTGCTGACACCGGCCGAGGCCGATCACCTGTTCAAGATCCTGGAAGTCTTGCGCGACCAGGGCAAGACGGTGCTTTTGATCACGCACAAGCTGCGCGAAATCATGGCGATCACCGATACGGTGTCTGTCATGCGCCGCGGCGAGATGGTGGCAACTCGCAAAACGGCCGAAACCAGCATGTCCGAACTTGCGGAGCTGATGGTTGGCCGCAGCGTGCTGTTGAATGTCGAGAAGGAGGCCGCAAAGCCGAAGCAGACCGTTCTTTCGGTCCGCAATCTCACCGTTACCGACAGCCGCGGCGTTCAGGTCGTCAAGGATGTGTCCTTCGATGTGCGGGCGGGCGAGATTGTTGGCGTTGCCGGTGTCTCCGGCAACGGTCAGTCCGAACTTCTGGAAACGCTGGCAGGCATCCGCAAGGCGACAACCGGAACACTGGAAATCGACGGGCGCACGATCGACCTGAGCAAGGAGGTCACCGACCCGGCCGAAATGCGCGAATTCGGAATGGGCCACGTGCCCGAAGACCGACATCGCATGGGTTTGATCAACAGCTTCGCGGCTTATGAAAACGCGATCCTCGGCTACCATCGGGACCCGGCATATTCCAGGGGCATGTTGCTTGATCTCGAAGCGATCAAGAAAGCGTCCGTGGCCGAGATGGAACAGTATGATGTCCGTCCGCCCAACCCGATGCTGAAGACGGCCAATTTTTCCGGCGGCAATCAGCAGAAGATCGTTCTTGCGCGCGAAATCGAACGTGACCCGGATGTTTTGCTGGTCGGCCAGCCGACCCGTGGTGTCGATATCGGTGCAATCGAATTCATTCACAAACGCCTCATCCAGATGCGTGACGAAGACAAGGGCGTCTTGCTGGTGTCGGTCGAGCTTGATGAAATCCGCGGCCTCTCGGACCGCGTTCTGGTCATGTTTGATGGCCGGATTGTCGGAGAACGTGCAGGCGATGCGGATGAAGGCGAACTTGGTCTCTTGATGGCGGGTGTAGAAGGAGAAGCGTCATGAGCGCCGGACAACTGCCACGTTGGGTCGATTTCGGCCTGATACCCCTGATAAACCTCGCAGCGGCCTTTCTTGTATCCGGTCTGGTCGTTCTCTTGATCGGTGAAAATCCCTGGGACGCCGTCAAGGTTTTGCTTTGGGGCTCGCTCGGCTACGGGGAAGGCGTCGGCTTTACCCTTTTCTATGCTACCAACTTCATCTTTACCGGACTTGCAGTGGCCGTGGCCTTTCACGCCGGGCTGTTCAACATCGGCGGTGAGGGGCAGGCCTATGTCGGTGGTCTTGGTGTTGCTTTTGCCTGTCTTGCACTTGACCGGTTCGTGCCCTGGTGGGTGACCATGCCGTTTGCGATCCTCGGGTCGGCCCTGATGGGAGCTGCCTGGGCGTTCATCCCGGCCTGGCTTCAGGCCAAGCGCGGCAGTCACATTGTGATCACGACGATCATGTTCAACTTCATTGCTGCCTCGTTGATGGTCTATCTGCTGGTCAACGTGATTGGAGAAGCCGGATCGATGCAGCCGGAAACCCGCACGTTTGAAGCTGGCGGGACCCTGCCGATGCTGAACGACCTGTTTCCGGCAGCCGGGTTTGGAACCGCACCGGTCAACCTGTCCCTGATCATTGCGCTGATTGCCTGCATTGGCGTCTGGCTTCTGATCTGGCGGACGCGTCTGGGTTTTGAAATCCGGTCCTTCGGCTCGAACCCGACCGCAGCCGTCTATGCCGGAATTTCTCCGGTCAAGACGATCGTGATCACCATGATGATCTCCGGCGGCCTTGCGGGCATGATGGCACTCAACGAGATCATGGGTTCCCAGCACCGGCTGCTGATTGAATTCGTTTCCGGTTACGGTTTCGTCGGAATTGCTGTTGCGCTCATGGGCCGTGCCCACCCGGTGGGGATCATTCTCGCATCCGTTCTGTTCGGCATGCTCTATCAGGGCGGCGCGGAGCTTTCCTTCGAGATCCCGGCCATTACCCGTGACATGATTATCGTGATCCAGGGGCTGGTGATCCTGTTTGCCGGTGCGCTGGAGTACATGTTCCGTCCGCTGCTTGTGCAGGTGTTCGCCGCAAACCGCCCGTTGGCGGCCTGATCAGGACAAGGAGCTGAATGATGTTTGAAACCCTGATCCTGATCCTCGATTCCACCGTTCGGATCGCGACCCCGCTTTTGCTGGCCTGTCTGGCAGGGCTGTTTTCCGAACGATCCGGTGTTGTCGATATCGGCCTCGAGGGCAAGATGCTCGGCGCGGCCTTTGGTGCTGCAGCCGTCGCCTATCTGACCGGAAACGCCTTTATCGGCTTGTTCGCGGGCATTGCCGTTTCAGTCGGACTGGCCCTGATCCACGGCTTTGCCTCGATCACCAACCGGGGCAATCAGATTGTCTCCGGTGTGGCGATCAACTTTCTCGCTGCCGGCTTGACGACATTGCTCGGACAGGCCTGGTTCAGCCGGGGCGGAAAGACACCGCCGTTGACCGGCGATGGCCGCTTCCGCGAGATCGTGCTGCCATTTGCCGATCAGGTGCGCGACGTTCCGGTAGTCGGACTGATCTATTCGGAACTTTTGTCCGGGCACAATATTCTCGTCTATGCCGCCTTTGTTGCCGTTCCGCTGACATGGTGGGCGCTGTTCCGCACCCGCTTCGGCCTGCGTTTGCGCGCGGTAGGCGAAAACCCGGCGGCCGTGGACACGGCGGGTATTTCGGTGACTTGGCTGCGCTATCGCGCGGTGATCCTGTGCGGTGTCTTGTGCGGATTTGCGGGGGCTTACCTCTCCACCGCCCAGTCCTCCGGCTTTATCGGCAACATGACGGCCGGCAAGGGCTTTATTGCGTTGGCCGCGTTGATTTTCGCGAAGTGGAAACCGGCCAACGCCATGTTCGCCTGTCTGCTGTTCGGGTTCCTCGACGCGGCTGCCATCCGTCTGCAGGGGCAGGAAATTCCCGGTATCGGTGAAATCCCGGTCCAGTTCTTCCAGGCTCTGCCCTACATTCTGACGGTGATTCTGCTCGCCGGCTTCATCGGCAAGGCGATCCCGCCCAAGGCTGCCGGTATACCTTATGTGAAGGAGCGTTCATGAGCGACCTCGATGCTCTTTTCGACGCGGCCAGGGCGGCGCGCGAAAAAGCCTATGCGCCTTACTCCAACTTTCTGGTTGGAGCGGCCTTGCGCACGCCCGATGGCAAGGTTTTCACCGGGTGCAACGTTGAAAACGCCTCCTATCCGGTCAGCGTCTGTGCCGAGGGTGGTGCGGTCGGCGCGATGATTGCCGCCGGTTACCGCGAAATCGCGGAGGCCGTGGTCATTGGAGATGCCGCGCTTTGCACGCCTTGCGGCATGTGCCGCCAGCGCTTGAAGGAATTTGCCACGAAGGACCTTGTTGTTCACGTGGCCGATCTGAACGGCATACGGCAAAGCTTCACGATGGATGAGCTGTTGCCGGCTGCTTTTGAACTCGAAGACAAGAAGGACTGACCCTCCATGAGCGGTTTTGGTCGTGAATGCGCGGAGATCGTCCGCGCAGCCCGTCCGGGTACCTATCGCATCGGCATGATCCTCGGATCCGGCCTCGGTTCATTGGCCGAGGAAGTCGAGGACGCTGTCCGTATTCCCTATACGAAACTCAGCGAGTTTCCGGTTTCGACCGTGACATCGCATTCCAGCGAGCTGGTTGCGGGCACCATGTCCGGGGTTCCGGTCGTGATCCTGTCGGGGCGTGCCCATTATTATGAAAGTGGCAATGCGCAAATCATGCGCACGCCGGTCGAAACGCTGAAGGAACTGGGGTGCGAGGTTCTGCTGGCAACCAATGCGGCCGGCTCCTTGCGCGAGGAAGTGGCACCCGGCAGCCCGATGCTGATTTCCGATCACATCAACTGGTCGGGTCTCAACCCGTTGATCGGGGAAGAGGATGAAAGCCGCTTCCTTGATATGAGCGCTGCCTATGATGCAGACCTGCGGGCAGCGATGAAGAAGGTGGCCGAAGAAACCGGCGACCCGGTTGCCGAGGGCAATTACATGTGGTTTTCCGGCCCGTCCTTCGAGACACCGGCCGAAATCAGGATGGCAAAGCTGCTCGGCGCCGATGCGGTTGGCATGTCGACGGTTCCGGAAGTGATTATCGCCCGGTTCCTGGGGATGCGCGTTGCAGCCATGTCGGTGATCACCAACTACGGTGCAGGCCTTCAGGCCCACGCGCTTTCCCATGACGAAACCAAGACCATGGCGAAAGTTGGCATGGACCGCATGAAGGAACTGGTCCGGGCTTTTGTGAAGGAAGTAGGCAATGACCGAAACGATTGATCTTGCCGACGTTGCGAGGCGCGCTCTGCCGCTGGTCGATCTGACCAATCTGAATGATGATTGCACTGCAGAAGACATTACTGCCTTGTGCAAGCGAGCCGTCACTGCCCATGGCACTGTGGCAGCTGTCTGCATCTATCCGCAGTTCGTCGCTCAGGCGGTCCGCGAGCTGAAAGGAACTGGCGTTCGTGTGGCGACGGTCGTCAACTTCCCCGCAGGCGGAACGGAGACACTGGACGTTGTCGCAGAAA
This sequence comes from Roseibium sp. RKSG952, assembly GCF_009711355.1. Classification (NCBI taxonomy): domain Bacteria; kingdom Pseudomonadati; phylum Pseudomonadota; class Alphaproteobacteria; order Hyphomicrobiales; family Stappiaceae; genus Roseibium; species Roseibium sp. RKSG952. Next base: position 27,942 of record NZ_SMMF01000897.1, read on the forward strand.
CGAAAAAAGCCGTCGAAGACGGGGCTGACGACATTGATCTGGTGATGCCGTACCGCGCCTTCATGGACGGCCGGAAGGGTTTTGCCGAAGAACAGATCATTCAGGTCAAGGCGGCAATCCCGGCCCCGGCGATCCTGAAGGTGATTCTGGAGACCGGTGAAATCAGGGATCCGCTGTTGATCCACATGGCATCGCAGATTGCCATCGGTGCGGGCGCGGACTTCATCAAGACGTCGACCGGAAAGGTCGAAGTCAATGCCACGCTGGAAGCGGCAGAAATCATGCTGACGGCGATTGAAGAAGCCCGGCGCGATCATCAAAAGAATGTCGGTTTCAAGCCGGCAGGCGGAATTCGCACGGTCGAGGAGGCCGGAGCCTATCTGGCGCTTGCCGACAGGATTCTCGGACACAACTGGGTTTCCGCGCAGACTTTCCGCTTTGGCGCGAGCGGCTTGCTCAACGCGCTGATCGGAGCGCTCGACGGAACCAACGCATCGGCTGGAGAGGGGTACTGAGCCCATGTTGCCACAAGAAATTATTCGTAAAAAAAGAGACGGCGGCCAGCTGAGCCCGGAAGAAATCGCGTTTTTCGTGAAAGGCCTGGCCGATGGCAGTGTGAGTGAAGGTCAGGTTGCCGCCTTGGCGATGGCTGTCTATTTCAAGCGCCTGACTGTTGACGAGCGGGTTGCGCTCACCGTTGCCATGCGCGACAGCGGCGATGTGCTCGACTGGTCCGACATTGAAGCGCCTGTGCTCGACAAGCATTCCACTGGTGGGGTCGGCGACAACGTTTCCCTGATGCTTGCACCTGCCCTTGCGGCTTGTGGTGCTGCGGTGCCGATGATCTCGGGACGCGGCCTCGGTCATACCGGCGGCACGCTCGACAAGTTCGACAGCATCCCGGGATACCAGACCCAGCCGGACAACACCCTTTTCAAGAAAGTGGTCAAGGAAGTCGGCTGTGCCGTGATCGGCCAGACCGGCAATCTTGCTCCTGCCGACAAGCGGTTTTACGGCATCCGGGATGTGACCGGAACGGTTGAAAGCATCGATCTGATCACTGCCTCAATCCTGTCCAAGAAGCTGGCGGCGGGTCTTCAGGGACTGGTGCTTGACGTCAAGTGGGGCACTGGTGCGTTCATGGCGACGCTTGAAGAAGCACGTGCTCTGGCTGAAAGCCTTGTGCTGGTTGCAAATGGAGCAGGGCTTAAAACCACGGCACTTCTCACCGACATGAACGAGCCGCTCGCCTCGGCAGCAGGAAATGCGGTTGAAGTTCAAAATGCAGTCGACTTCCTGAAGGGGACTGCGATCGACAACCGTTTATGGGATGTCACGGTCGCGCAGGGTGGTGAGCTGCTTGCCTCTGGTGGTCTGGCCGACACCGCGGAAGCAGGCGCGGACAAGATGCGCGATGCGTTTGAAAGCGGGCGTGCGGCGGAAGTCTTCGGCAAGATGGTGTCTGCTCTGGGTGGTCCTGTGGACTTCATGGAAAAGGCGGAGCTTTATTTGCCCAAGGCCAAGGTCGAAGCACCGATCTATGCCGAGCATGAGGGTGTGGTGACGGGTGTCGATGCGCGCGCAGTCGGCATTGCGGTTGTGGCTCTTGGCGGCGGACGCCGGGTCGCGGCTGATGTCATCGATCCGACTGTCGGTCTGACCAATCTGGCAGGCATCGGCAACACGGTGGATGCGGATGCCCCGCTTGCTATCGTTCATGCCGACAGCGAGGAAGCCGCCCACGCTGCTGCTGCTGCCGTGCGTCAGGCCTACACGATCGGGGAGGCAGCACACGTGCCGGACCATCCGAGCGTCGTCGAGCGGATCGCCGCGTGAACCGACCCTTCGCCGGGCCACAACAGGCCCGGCGCTTTCCGGCCTGATGCCGGCAACCATAAAGAGGACCAGACTATGGCTCGTGCGATTCTGTGCGTTTTGGACAGTTTTGGGATTGGGGGCGCTGCCGACGCGGGAGACTTTGGAGACACAGGCTCCGACACGCTGGGCCATATTGCCGAGGCTTGCGCATCAGGAAAGGGTGACCGCGAGGGCTTGCGCTCCGGACCTTTGCATGTTCCGAACATGGACAGGCTTGGTCTTGGAGCTGCTGCACGCGGCTCGACCGGCAAGACCGTTCCCGGCCTGGAGTTCGCTGGCGCTCCGGAAGGGCTTTGGGGGCACGCCGAAGAAGTGTCCAACGGCAAGGACACGCCATCCGGCCATTGGGAGATTGCCGGTGTTCCGGTCTGTTTCGACTGGGGTTATTTTCCCGAAACGATTCCGACCTTTCCGGCCGAACTGATCGAGGCGATCATCGCCAAGTCGGATATAACAGCGGTTCTTGGCGACAAGCATGCCTCGGGCACGGTGATCATTGAGGAGCTGGGCGAAGAGCACGTCCGCACCGGCCACCCGATTTTCTACACGTCGGCCGACTCCGTGATCCAGATCGCCGCTCATGAAACCCATTTCGGTCTGGAGCGGCTCTACAAGCTATGTGAAATCACTCGTGAGCTCGCTGATCCGTACAACATCGGCCGGGTGATTGCGCGGCCCTTTACCGGCGAGGACGCCAGCAGTTTCGAGCGTACGGCCAACCGCCGGGACTATTCGGTTTTGCCGCCGGAACCGACCGTTCTGGACCGGCTGACCGAGGCCGGGCGCACGGTCTACGGGATTGGCAAGATCTCGGACATCTTTGCCCATCAGGGTGTGTCCAGGGTTCTTAAAGGTGCCGGCAACGACCAGCTGTTCGACAAGACGCTGGAAGCGATGGACCTTGCTGGTGACGGCGACATGGTGTTCGCCAATTTCATCGACTTCGATTCGCTTTACGGTCACCGCCGGGATGTGCCGGGCTATGCCGCGGCACTGGAACACTTCGACCGCCGCTTGCCGGAAATGATTGCTGCCATGAAAGACGGCGATCTCTTGATCCTGACCGCTGACCACGGATGTGACCCGACATGGCGCGGTACCGATCATACGCGCGAGCATGTGCCGGTGATCGGCACGGGTCCGGGTATTGACGGCCGGCCGGTTGGCGGGCGCAAGACCTATGCGGATATTGGCGAAACGCTTGCCAAACATCTCGGCATTGCACCGGGCAAACACGGAACAAGCTTTATCTGAATATGTACCCATCAGGCGGAGGAGTTCGAACATGAAGGCTCGCAGTTTTCAGGCGACACAAGACGGTCATCTCACCGGGGAAATGATAGAAGCCTATGCGCAAGACGGCTTTTTGATCCTCGAGGGCTACAAGTCGGTTGAAGATTGCGATGCCTTGCGGGCAAGAATGGCCGACCTGATTGATGCCTTTGAACCCGAAAGCGTCGCCTCCGTCTTTGAGACTGGCAGCCAGACACACGCCAGGGACGCCTACTTCCGCGAAAGCGGTGGCAGCATTCGTTTCTTCTTCGAGGAAAAGGCGTTCGACGATGCGGGCAAGCTCACCAAGGACAAGCATCAGGCCTTGAACAAGGTCGGCCATGCCTTGCATGACGAGGATCCGGTGTTCGAAGCCTTTTCCCGCGATCCGAAGATGGCACGTACAGCGCGTGATCTGGGTTTGTCAAACCCGCTGCTGGCCCAGTCGATGTATATCTTCAAGCCGCCCCATATCGGCGGGGAAGTGAATTGCCATCAGGATTCCACTTTCCTCTACACGGACCCGATGACCTGCACGGGTTTCTGGTTTGCACTGGAAGATGCGGATGACACCAATGGCGGTCTCTACGGCGTTCCGGGCGGGCACACCGATCCGTTGCGCAAGCGTTTTCACTATCAAGGCGATGATCTCGTCATGGAAACGCTGGACGATACGCCGATTGCGCCGGACGAGCAGCATGCGCCGCTGATCGCGCCGAAAGGCACGCTGGTCATTCTGCATGGTCTGGTGCCGCACAAGTCAGCGCCGAACACTTCCGATAAGTCCCGCCATGCCTATGCGGTGCATATGGTCGATGGCGAAGCCGTGTGGTCTGCCGACAACTGGCTGCAACGGGCGGAGGACAAGCCGATGCGCGGATTTGAACCCACGAGTTAATGCTCCGGCCGGGCGCGGCGGAGCCAATGTCAGGCACGAATGAATGGCAGAGAACAAGACAACAACACGGGTATCCGTGCCCAAGGTGGAGCTTCATTGTCATATTGAAGGCGCCGCGCCGCCCTCTTTGGTCAAACGTCTGGCGGAGCGCGATGGCATCGATGTTTCGCGCATTATCAGCCCGGACGGCAAATACATCTGGTCAGACTTCACCAGTTTTTTGAAAGCCTATGATCTGGCGAGTTCCGTGTTCCGCACCCCGGCGGATTACGGGCTGTTGGCGGAAACGTATTTCAGGATGCTGGCAGCGGAAGGCGCGATTTATGGCGAGGTGTTCATCTCTCCCGATCACGCCCGTGCAGGCGGGCTGTCCTATCAGTCCTATGTCGAGGGGATTGCGGCCGGGATCGAGCGCGCCAAGATCGACACAGGCATCGAGGGGCGGATGATCGCGATCGGCGTGCGCCACTTCGGAGCCGGTTCGGTCGAACGGGTCATCAAGGAGGTCTTGGCTTTTCAACATCCCATGGTGACCGGTTTTGGTCTCGCAGGGGATGAGAGGGAGGGGCATCCGGCCAATTTTGCGAAAGCGTTCCGGATGGCCAAGGAAGCCGGGCTTGGCCTGACCGCACATGCGGGCGAATTCGGGGGCGCGGAAAGTGTGACCGCAGCGCTGGAGTTCCTGGGTGTGAGCCGCCTCGGTCACGGTGTAAAGGCGATTGAAGACAAGGCCCTTGTCCGGCGGCTTGTCGAGGAGGGGATCGTTCTCGAAGTCTGCCCGGGCTCAAACACCGCGCTTGGTGTTTATCCTGTTCTGCGGTTTCATCCCGTCAACCTGCTGCGCAGGCAGGGGGTTCGCATTACACTCAACTCCGATGATCCGCCATTCTTCCGCACGACGCTCGGCAAGGAGTATTCTTCGGTCGCAGAAACCTTCGGCTGGTCGTTCGAGGATCAGCTTGACGTGACCCTAACCGGCATTGAAGCCGCATTTTGTGACGAGGCGACCCGCCAAAGGCTGCGCGTCCGGCTGGACAGCGCGAAGGAAAAACTTGATGCCTGAGCGAATGACACAGGAACGGTCAACTGGCGATATACTCAGTTCCGGACAATTTCATGCTGGGGTCAATCGAATGCGGGATTTGGTTGAAGGCGGATCGCTTCGAACGCTTCGTCTGCAGCAGGTCAAGCTGGCCGATTTGGCTGAGCAAGTTGAGAAGAAAATCCGGGAAAACTATCCCGATCTTCAAATCCCCCCGGACAGTTGCTGGCGGTCCATGGAGCGTGGCGGGATTGATCGCTTTGGCATCCTGACCAGTTCCCGTGCATTTGAAACCGAACAGGCATTTTTTCGTGCAGCTGCCGATCTGGCAGTGATGTGTACGCTTGCAGACGGCTTAATGCCCGAAGACTGGACGTTTCTCGATCCACTTTCCGGAGAGCGTATGGAAGGCCGGCAGGCCGGGCCTGTTGCGGCCGCTGTCATGTTTGCAAGCGGTGCCTTTTCTTCCGATCCCGCCGACCCCTTCCGGGCCGACGCCTTCGCACTCAGCCGCATCACCCAGGACGAAGTCATGACCGGCTTTCAGTTCGGCGGCGAAGCGCATGCCGGGACTGCCGAAAAGCTGGCTCGCCAGTTCAATCGCCTTGGTGAAATCATCGCGCTGCGCCCGGATCTGTTCGAGGACGGGCAGGAGATCCGCCCGGCCATCCTGATGGAGCAGGCCCGCATAGCTATGGTAGGCCCTGTGTTGCCGGTCGGTACCCTGTTCGATGCGGTGCTCGACGGTTTCGCTCCAATCTGGGATGGTGGCGCAGAAATCGGCGACCGGATTCTCGGGGATGTTTGGCCAGCCTCCATGGAGGATACCGGCGCAGATGGGGAGCGTGTCGCTTTCCATTTGCCGGCCGCAGCCATGTGTTTGAACATGATCGAACCCTTTGGGTGGACCGGTTGTGGTTTGAGCGAACTGGATAAACTGCCCGCTCCGTCGGATGCCGATCACGCGGCGGTTATGGTCGACGCCGGAGTTTTGATCATCAATACCGGTGAGACGGCAGACCCTGCCAGATTGGCTGCGGAACTGCGTGCGTCCACGATGATCCTGACCGATGACCTTGCCCGGATGGTTCGTGGACACCTTGGAGTCAGCGAGGAAGATTTGCCGCTCGCCTGTATTCTGGAAGCGGGAACCCGCCCACTTGCGCAAGCTCTGTTGGTGAAAAATCCTGAACTCCTCGCGCGCCTCGGCAGAAACATGAACCCGGGGGGTGTTTTTTGGCTGCCATTCGGGGCATAGCAGGCTAAGACTTTACCAATCAGGATTGGCCGGAGATTTCTGCCGGCCCAAAGAAGAGAGGCAGACATGTCCGGAGCCAACGTCATCAGCCATCCGCTGGTTCAGCACAAACTCACCATCATGCGCGACAAGGGTACCTCGACCCAGGGATTCCGCCGTCTCCTGCGCGAAATCTCCACGCTCTTGTGTTACGAAGTGACCCGGGATCTTCCGCTGGTTCGCCAGACCATCGAAACGCCGCTGGCCGAAATGCAGGCGCCGACACTTGCCGGTAAAAAGCTGGTGTTTGCCTCGGTTCTCAGGGCTGGCAACGGCTTGCTGGAAGGCATGCTCGAACTGGTTCCCTCGGCACGCGTTGCCCATGTCGGCATGTACCGTGATCCGGAGACCATGGAGCCGGTCGAATACTACTTCAAGGCTCCGGAAGACCTGAATGAGCGGCTCGTGATCGTGGTCGACCCGATGCTGGCAACTGCAAACTCCGCGATTGCCGCTGTTCAAAAACTCAAGGACAAGGGCGCCAACAATCTGCGCTTCCTGTGCCTGCTGGCATCCCCGGAAGGGGTGAAGAAGTTTAACGAAGCGCACCCGGATGTGGCGATCTACACGGCCTCGATCGACGAGCGACTGAATGAAAAGGGATACATCCTTCCGGGTCTCGGTGATGCCGGCGACCGGATGTACGGCACAAAGTAAGCCCCGGCGTTCGAAAGATATCAAAGGCGGATGGATGATACCATTCGTCCGGATAATTGACCCTTTTGACGGGAGCAAGGCGATTGTCGGCTAGGCGCAGCGCGGCCATTCTGGCCGGGAAAGCGGTGTAGCAACGCCCGACAGCGGCCCTTGCCCATTGCAGGCCCGGATTTCTGACGGTTCGGACGGCGTCCGGCGTCTCGAAAGATGCCCTTATCGTCCTTCGAAACTCTCCTTGCCGAACCGGCGGAAAACCAGGTCAAAAGGGACAATAATCCGGGCGGTTGGTATTACTCCGTGCGCTTTTTTCGTTTCGGCGGTAACGTGTCTGTTCACCGCGCGATCTAACCGCCAAGAGCAACACCATGATCACTGTTTTCGGCTCGATTAACCTGGATCTCGTTGTACCTGTGCCGCGCCTGCCCAAAGCGGGAGAAACGGTGAGCGGCCCGGATCACAAGATGTTTCCGGGCGGCAAGGGCAGCAATCAGGCTTACGCGGCATGCCTGGCTGGCGGAAACGTCAGGATGGTCGGAGCGGTTGGCGATGACGCTTTTGCGGATCTTGCGCTGGAAAACCTGACCACGGCCGGTGTGGATACAAGCGGTGTACGCCGTTTGCGTGGAACCACGGGGCTGGCCTTCATCGGGGTCGATGCATCCGGTGAAAACCAGATCATTGCCGCGAACGGCGCGAATGCCCTTGTGGATGTCGCATGGCTGGACGGTTTTCTCGAGGCAGGTGTCTGGCTGGTTGCCCAAGGTGAGGTGCCGCTGGAACATGTGGCACAGGCTTTCCCGGTTGCCCGCGAACGAGGTGCAAAAGTTCTCTGGAATCCGGCGCCGGTACCGGACCAGCGTTACGCATCATTGATCCATGACGTTGACGTGCTGATCGTTAACGAAGGCGAGGCGGCGCATCTCGCAAATGCGCTCAACCTGCCCAAAGATCCTGAAGCATTTCTTGCTGCGCTTAGCCATCCGGACAGGCTGCATGTTGTTACCTTGGGAGGTCAAGGGGTGATCGCACGCCAAGGTCAACAGGTCTACCGGTTGCCGGCACCGAAAACCGGCGTTGTCGACACGACCGGGGCCGGGGATGCGTTTTGCGGCAGCATGGCCGCCGCCCTCGCTGACGGGGCGGATACCGGCAGATCGCTTGCCCGTGCGGTGGCGGCAGGAAGTCTTGCTTGCCGTGCGGTCGGTGCACAATCAAGCGCGCCTCGAAAAACGGAAATCATCGAGTTGGCAGAGTCCATATACCCGGACCTTCAAGTTGGTCGATGCTAGGGAGTGTGTTGGGGCGGCATGACGCGTCTGCTTTGGGTCATGGTCTGGTTCATGTTGATTGCGCCGTTCGTGTTTTATGGTCTCGAACGCGCCGGAATCGGCATCCATGTGTCCGAGTTGATCATGTCCGGATCGGGTCTCGAAACGACTGCTCCGAGCTACGAAATCCCTCGATCCCGAAGCGGTGAGTTTTTTGCGCAAGCTTCCCTCAACGGGCAACCGGTCACCATGCTTGTAGACACGGGTGCCGCGACCATCGCGCTGACCTCAAGCCTTGCAAGTCAGATCGGCATCGATTTGACCAACGCCGACTTTGATAGGCAGGTGTGGACGTCCAACGGCAAGGAGGAAGCTGCAATGGCGACTGTGGAGACCGTCGGATTAGGTCCAATCAGCCTCAAAAATGTCGAAGCAATCGTTTTGAAAGACGGTGTTTTGCAGGTGCCCCTATTGGGAATGTCGGCTCTTGGAAAGCTGGAGGAAGTCGACATTTTGGATGACACAATGATCCTTGTCCAATAAGCTCCGCGCGTTTTCCGATCCTGGTTTCACTTAATCAATCCTGAGTTGTTCAAGAGGTCCTCAATGTTTTTGAAGCCCGAAGCGGCGTTGATGCCGAATACCCTCGCCTATGAATCCAAGCCGATGGTGAAGGCGACGGGCTTTCGCGAGTATGATGCGCGCTGGCTTTTTGAAAAAGAAATCAACCTGATGGGCATGCAAGCTCTTGGCATGGGGATCGGTACCCTCATGCACGAGCGTGGGGTCCGGCCCGAAATCGTCGTCGGACACGATTTCCGCGGATATTCCGCGTCGATCAAGATGGCTGTCATGAACGGGCTGATGGCTGCAGGCATCAACGTTCACGACATCGGTCTCGCGCTGTCCCCGATGGCGTATTTCGCGCAATTCGCGCTGGACGTGCCGGCTGTCGCCATGATCACCGCGTCTCACAACGACAATGGCTGGACCGGCGTCAAGATGGGTATCGAGCGCCCGTTGACCTTTGGTCCGGACGAGATGGCGCGGCTGAAAGAGATTGTTCTGGAAGCGAAGTTTGATCTCAAGGGTGGTGGCAGCTACCGCTTTGTCGATAATTTCCCGGAAGTTTACGCGAAGGACCTGACTGACCGCGCGAGGTTCAAGCGGCCGATCAAGGTCGTTGCGGCCTGCGGCAACGGGACGGCAGGCGCATTTGCACCGGCGATTCTGGAGGCGCTTGGCGCGGAGGTTATCCCGCTTGATGCGGAACTGGATCACACTTTCCCGCGCTACAATCCGAACCCGGAAGACATGAAGATGCTGCATGCGCTTCGGGACAAGGTTCTCGAAACGGGCGCAGAGGTCGGGCTGGGCTTTGACGGCGACGGCGACCGCTGCGGCGTCGTCGACAACGAAGGCGAGGAGATCTTTGCCGACAAGGTCGGTGTGATGCTGGCCCGTGACATCTCCGCCCGGCATCCCGGCGCACAGTTTGTGGTCGACGTGAAATCAACCGGCCTGTTCAATACCGATCCGGTTCTCAAGCAAAACGGAGCCAAGACCGACTATTTCAAGACCGGTCACTCCTATATCAAGCGCCGGGTGAAGGAACTCGATGCCATTGTCGGTTTCGAGAAGTCGGGCCACTATTTCTTCAACCCGCCGATCGGCCGCGGGTATGACGACGGATTGGTTTCCGCGATTGCGATCCTCGACATGCTCGACCACAACCCGGACAAGACGATGGCGGACTTGCGCCGCGATTTGCCGATGACCTGGGGCTCGCCAACGATGGCGCCCAAATGCGCCGATGAGGTCAAATACGATGTGGTCGATAGGGTTGTTGCGCGCTTCAAGGACATGAAAGACAAGGGCGAGAAGGTCGGCGGCAGCGCGATCACCGACCTGATCACCGTCAATGGTGTGCGGGTGGTGACGGAAGACGGCACCTGGGGTCTGGTGCGGGCGTCCTCCAACAAGCCGGAGCTGGTCGTGGTCGTGGAAAGCCCTGCCTCGAAGGAGCGTCTCCACGAGATGTTCCATGCTGTCGATGGGGTTCTCCGCGAGAATGAGGAAGTCGGGGAATACAATCAGACGCTCTGATATCCTTGCATCCGGGGTGGGCGGACGGCAGAGAGCCGCCTGCCCAACTGCCTGACAAGATTTGCAAAGACATCCAAAAAGGTCCTCCCATGATCCGCGAGTTCGGCCTGCTTCCGGACGGCCGTCCCGTTCAGGAAATAACGTTGAAGAAAGGCCCGCTTGAAGCGCGTGTCCTGACTTTCGGTGCCATCATCCGTGACCTCAGGTTCAATGGATGTCCGGTTGTTCTGGGGTATGATACGCTTGACGCCTACATGGCCGATACGGACCATGTAGGGGCGATTGTGGGAAGGTGCGCGAACCGGATCGCAGGCGGTAAGCTCAAGATAGATGAGCAGCACCACCAGCTGGATCTGAATGAAAACGGGACAACTCATCTGCATGGCGGTCGCGGCGGCTTTTCCCGGCAGATCTGGAATCTTGAGCAAAGTGACAAGGCCAGCGTTCTTCTGAAACTTGTGTCGGAGGATGGTGATCAGGGGTATCCAGGCCGGATCGAGACGCTCGTGCGCTACACATTGACCGGGGCCGGCGCACTCCGGGTGAAAATCACGGCCACGACCGACAAGACGACACCCGTCAATCTGACACAGAAATGCTATTTCAATCTGGACCAGAGCGATACGGTTCTTGGTCACAGCCTCGAGATTGCGGCAGACAGCTATTTGCCGGTCGACAGCGACAAGATCCCGACGGGTGAAATCCGGAACGTGGCCTGGACGCCGCTGGATTTTCAGGACGGGCGTTCGATCGGCAAGGCTGGCCGGATGGCTGACCCCATCGACCATTGCTTCTGTCTGGCGCCGTCGCGCCGGGACGCGGTCGAATTCGCGGCTGCTCTTGAGAGTTCGGGCGGTGACAGCCGGATGGAAGTCTGGACGACCGAGCCGGGCCTGCAGGTCTATGATGCCGCCGGATTTTCGAACCCTGCGATTGGACTTGCCGGAAAGCCATACAAGGCGCATGGCGGGCTGTGCCTAGATACGCAAGCCTGGCCAGATGCGGTAAACCATGCCGGTTTTCCGACAGTCTTGTTGCGGCCCGAGGAGAATTATACGCATGCAACGGAGTTTCGATTCGCTTGATCGAAACATGTTGCCAAGCCGACGGGTGCAGCTTTGAAAACGGTCTTCTCTGATGTTCAACTGAAGCATATTCCGAAATTCGAAATTTCTGACGGAGAGTTGCAGCCGGCGGTCGAAATACCGTCACGAGCCGAAATTGTTCTGCGCACGCTCAAGGACCGGAAGGTTGGCGACATCATTGAACCGGTTTCCTTTGGAATGGAGCCCATCAGGCGGGTTCATGTGACCTGCCCCCGATAAATCGGACCATT
>NZ_SMMF01000731.1:0-6015 GCF_009711355.1 Roseibium sp. RKSG952
CCCGTTCACTTGGCGCTGGCCGCGTTCCGGACATCACCCGGACGCCTTTGCGGCAGCCATCAGAGCTTCCACCTTGCTGGCTCCCTGTTCAACGGTCTTCGCGAGAAGCGCACGAACCTTGTTCAGGATGCCCTTGTGGAATTTTTTCGAAATCAATTAGGTTCTCAGTAGATGGAAGGAGGGGTTTTCGATAGCGGGTTCCTCGAGATACCGCGCTGGGTTCTCGATGAGGGCGCGCGCCAGTTCGACATCCCCCACCAGAACGGGGTCGACGAAATCCGCTTCAGTATTGAATCCCTTGGTCGATGCGAAGAAAATCCCGTTCACGGCCGGATCGTGAATGGCGCAGGAAAGGATCCCGGTGGCGAAGCTGCCAGTGTCGATCGCTACCCTGTTCGGTGAGACCACGATGTTCTTGAAAATGGTGTGTCCGTGGAAGACAACGCGGCCGTCGCCCGGGCTGTCCATCGAGAGAAACGGTTCCCGTATCCACATGAAGGTTCTCTCAGAGTGATCTGCGAGCGGAAGCGTTCGGTCAATACCGGCGTGAGCGAAGACCATGCCGCCGTGCCGGGTGTACAGGGAGGCTGACTTCAGGAACTTGAAGTGATCGGGGTAAGTTCGGGCGACTACCTGCGGAGCGGCATCGGTGATGGGCACGTCGTAGGATTCCAGCGTCGCGATGCCGCCGTGCCTCGCCCAGGACAGGATGTCGGAGCCGATGGTCCCCTCCATGGCCTCCAGGAACCACTTGTCGTGGTTGCCGATGTGAAACCTTGAGCCCGGGAATTCCTCGATCGCCTTCATCACCAGATTGATCGTGCCGCGACTGTCCGGACCCCGGTCGACCAGATCCCCGAGGAAATAGAGGACGGGATCGTTGGCCCGGGTCTCCGCATCCTTGCGAATGAACCGAAGAAGGGACTTTAGCAGTCCGGATTGGCCGTGAATATCTCCGATGGCGTAAATCGTATTCATCTGGTCGCCTATTTTTCTGTGGGAACGGGAATTACTGGCTCCGCTCGCGGCAAGACGGAAATCAAACTGCCCTCACCCGCTTCACGCAGGGGAAGGTTTGGCGAAAAAGCCTCATTACACCCATTTGAAGCGTCGCCGAGGCCGACGGACAGCCGTCGCAGGCCCCCCTCATCTTGAGCGTAAGGGATCCGTTAACAAACGACACGAACTCTATGTCGCCGCCGTCGGCGGCCGCGGCTGGCCGAACTAGTTCGTTCAATAGTTTCTTGATGCCCGCGTCCGTCGGATCGTTTTCCTTGGACAGATTAGCCATTAAGGGAGTGGGCCAGTCGCGCGCCGCCGCGCGTGCATCGAGATAGTCGAGAACATCGCGGGCGAGACAGTCGGAAAATGCGTCGTCGAGACTGCGTACCGAGAGGAAATCGTTCCCGAGAAAGACGTTGGAGACGCCCTCGATTTGAGAGACATCGTCCGCATTCGCCTCAGTGATCCCGCGGTCCCTGCCCCCGAGAACGGAGAACTTTCGAACTCTGGGATTCGGCGTGTGCTGGCACTCAAAATCGGATATCGCGGGGAAGCTCGTTATCATGTCCATCGGTTCATTGAAAAAGGCCGGAGACGAAGTGTCTTTGACCTTCGATTGTAGCCTTTAAGCGGTCCTCCGGCTATCGCCGGCGAGTGTAGCCTCCAGAAATTTGCCAAGGTCCTTTGCTGCTGGATTCGATGTCTTGAAGCGTTTCGCCATCACCCATCCTCTGCGTCCATGCCTCCGTTCTCTTCCGAATCGACGAAAGTTTCCCGTGCGCCGTCGCTCCTAATGTCGCTTAGGGTCTCGCCGGACAGGGGTTCTCCGGATGTCTCCAGGATAGCGACGGAGTGCCCGAGAGCGTTCGAGTAGGCGATCACGTCGGAAAGGGCGACGGCCGCGTTTCGGCCTCTTTCGAATTCCGAAACCCATTTTCGACTGCGACCAATCCCTTCAGCGATGTCGGCCTGGGTGATCCTGGCGCGCTTTCGCCTGTTCGCCAGAAGACGCACCGCGTCGACGGCGTTGGCGAGAATTCTTCGATTTTCGACGGTTCTTGAATCCTTCATTTCGCCATAATGTAACCCGTTCGTTACAAACTCAATTTATTTTGACGCTCCCTCAAATCGTTTCGAGCTTGGAAGCGTTCCGGTTTCGTCGATACAAAATTTCTCGCTGCGAGCATTTCATTTAGGGATTCGACTTCCATTCAAACGGGCGGCGGCGTACCATGTTCGGACGAATTCCTCTAAACGACCGACGGACATCGAATGACCCGACACTCCGGCAACTTCTCCATCGCACCGAACAGCGTCGACGCGGTGATCCGAACCGACGACGGTCTCGTTTTCTCCGTCAACGGGTTCCAGTGCGAGATCTCCATTCTTCAGGGAGACGAGATCAGTCTTCCTGAACTCCAGCTGGCGGGTCAGGGTGGCACGACATCTGTCCTGTTTAAGGGTGGGATCGGCGAGGTCGCCGCTCGTCTCGAGGAGATCCATCACGAGCTGATCGTAAACATGTCCAGAGAGGTGACGACTCCCTTCTACAAGAGGAAGGGGTTCGTCGCGAGCGCCGCGGTGGTGGCTGTCCTCGCCGCAGTCGGCCTCGTTCACCCTCAGTCCACGAATTTCCTGCGCGGGCTGGAGATGCACCCGCATACCGTCGCTCCGATGGACGAAGGGCTGATCCGTCATTTTTGGAACCCGGCGCTCACTGCCTATCCACGTTCAGCCCCGGAGACTGAGCGGGCGGACATTTCGAACGTCACGACCGCGCCGGATATTTTCGATATTCCGGGGCGCGCCATGCCTGATCCAAATGAAACGACACTCTTTCCAGGGTCCGTCGGTCTAATGGGCGCGTTGGCCGATGAAAATGCGGGCATCAAGGAGATGAATAAAAGGGCGAAGGCCGTTGAGAAAGAAAGTCTCTCGGATCCAGCGAAGGCGCTAGTCCCGATGCCGTTGGTCGAGCCTGATCAACCTGGTCTCCTGGGCGACATCAAACGAATGTCTGCGGCATCTGCCAGCCCCCCAGAGGTAAGCCCGAGCGAAGTCACCGAACTCGGCGTCTTGGAGACATCCGCGGATCCCGTCGACGGCGAAACGCCCAAGACGACCCCGGTCGTGGGCGAGAAAAAGATCACCAAGCAGATCATCACAGCGATTTCCAACGGTTCGATGAGCGCTGAACACGCGCAATCCTTCCTCGAAGCGCTCGGCGAGCTGAAATCCAACAACCCTCATGTAACGAAGGCGATGTTGCAGGATCTACCGGAGGACGTGACCTCCATGCTTGCGCAGACAGGACTTCTCGATGAACTGATGGCGGTCGGGGAGGGCGACACCGAGTACCGGATCATCCGTCTTCCCGAGGACATCATCGAGCTCTATCGAGGGTCCGACGGCATCGCCAGCATTCCCGAACGCTTCAGCTGGGCGGCGACCGGCAACTACGTAAGCCTCCCCCTTCCCGGAGGCGGCGACGTCAAACGAGCGGAGCACATGAAGGAATTCGGGCTGAACCTCCAGTGAGATATCTAAAGACTTGCGCAAAGGAGCGTGCGAAAGCCTGTTTTTCAATTTGAAATCAAGGACTCAGATCTTGATGCCTTGTTTTCGTTCCTCCGATTCCGTGACGAAATGCGATTGATTTCAATATCTTCTCTTCTCCAACGGCCCCGTTCAACGACCCTTCCGGCGATTTTTCGGATCTTCCCCGGGGCGGTTTCCCTGAATTTTCGTGGTCGAAACGTCAATACGGCAAAGTGAAAACGAAATCCTGGCTTCCGATGGTTGCAAAACAAGCGGATGATTGTTATTTGCACTTCAGCGAAGGAAATAATGCTCGGATGTCGAAAAAGGCCTCAATCATTTCGATTAACCGTTCGGCGATCTCTCGATCGAGAGTGTCGGATACGGATCCCCCTTACTCCCGTTCCCGGAACCTTCGGAGATCTCCTTCGCTCATGGGTGACGGACGTTACTGTGCATGAACGCCCGCGATAGACAGAGCCATGGCGGACCTTCCAGCAGTGGTTGGGGTGGTGATGTCTCGCAGTGAACGACCGGATGACAGATATCCGGTCGTTCACCATCCATCCCTCAACATGTCACTCGGACGCGAGTGGTTAAACATGGCAGAGAGACCGAGAACCGAAACGCTTTGCGAATGGCAAGTTAGCTTTCATGTTAAAAACATGTTAAAAATTGGAATTGTTTAGATAAAACATACGACCGAACGAACACACGATGGCAACAGAACGACAAAAACCGGTTCGTGAGAAGGCTGTATTCGTTAGTCGAGCGACCGAAAACGCGAGGTGGGAATAATGGCCTATGAACCTTCTTTCGTAGCCAACGCTTTTTTGAACCGGGCGAGAGAAGAAAGTATAAAAGATGTTGACCAGCTTAAAATACAAAAGTTAGTTTATTGTCTACATGGCTGGTATTTAGCGACCCAAAATGCCCCCTTGGTCGGGGAATACTATGAAGCATGGCCGTATGGACCTGTATTGTCGTCGCTTTACCATGAATTTAAATATAACGGACGCAAACCTATTAAATCATATGCAATAGATGTGGATCCAAAAACGGGCGAAGACAAGGCTTTGATGGTTGGGGTGACTGACAAGAAATTCTACAGCCTTTTTGACGTTGTTTGGAATAGATACAAACGGTTAAACGGTCTTCAGTTGTCTTCTCTGGCACACGCGGAAGGAGCACCTTGGTCGCTCGCTCGAGCGCGTGGTGAAACCTATTTGTCAAACGATGAAATAAGGACTCATTTTCGTGCCCTAGCGCTAACAGCCCGTGAAAAAAGCGGGTCTGTCGGGTTTGGGTTTAGTGAGCGCGAAAATGATGGCAGCGCGGATGCTTCCGTATTGGAAACTAATTGGCCCGCTCAGGGTGGGACTCATGGTATATCCGGTTCTGAAAAGCGTGAAAATGACCCCATATCCTCCGAAACCGCCCCACGAGCAGTCCCGTAACCGATTGTTTTTCGCGTGACTGCTACCCGCCCTGAAAGACAGGATTTCCTCCTTTAACGGCCGCTGCCAATCCCCCGGGAGGGATTGGTCTTACTGCTGCCTCACAGGCCTGAGACGGACAGCCCTGCCGCCTGTAATTTCAGTAGTCCCTTGCGGCGAATGCTCTCCGCCGCATTCGTCGCAGGTCCACGACCTGTCGGTAAGCGTCAGCCGTTCGGGATTAGTTTTGACTGCGTTTTGCGATCTTTCGTACAGGGTATGGTGAAGGTCTGTTTACCGCCCCTACAGCACAACTAGTTGCTTTATCCCAAAGTCATAAGCATCTTGGGATAAAATAGAGGATTCGATTCTTAATGTTGCCGAATAACTCACTTCCTCGATCCTCTCTTCTGTCTCTATTATCAATGAAAATGGAATTTCGACAAGCCACTCCCTCTTGTCGATATCTTTGCCCTTTTGCGTCTCGATTGAGGCCTTGTCATGAAACTCTATTGCAAAGTTCCATGTGGAGAGAGCATGTATATTGCTTGAACTTTCAATAGCGGAGACGATTGAGTTTAGGGCGATTTGATCTGCAAAATATGGTTTAATTCTTTCGTAATATTCTTTTTTATTTTCGAATTCTTTTGAGTAAATGGCAGAAATCGCTTCCCTTGAAAAGGATTTCAGGGAGCTAGCAAATATGTCATAATCAAATTTTATAGTTATATTGCTATTTACTTGATTCTCAATACTTGAGTCATTTATTTGTTTTGCTTTAACTAATGAGTTTGGGTTTAAAACCAATAGCATTCCAGCCATCATCATAATTGAGAATTTAGGCACCCCCATTTTTTTCATTCTTGACTCCTCTAATTTCAGATCCGCTCTTGATATTTCCTTGTAGGAAAGAGTTTGTTCCGCTCCTGAATCATAGTCAATCCGCCGGCCTGGCCCGGATTATCCATCAGACGATTTGTTTGTGTCTGTGCGATGGCTATGGAATTGCCAGGGCGCACTTGAGCGTTGCGCTGGCATT
>NZ_SMMF01000494.1:0-1330 GCF_009711355.1 Roseibium sp. RKSG952
CTTTCTCAGGGAAGGCCTTTAAAGGCATAAAGAACCTTGAAAGGCTTCCTTGCGACTTTGGCATAAAGGATTGGTTGTCAAGGGCGCTTATGCGCCGCAAAGCGGTTTTACAACCCTTGACAACCAATCCCTTTTGACGAACCGAACCGTACTGTTGCCTTGTTGCACTTGGCGTCTGAATTCACTCCCTCTGAAATTTCCCGGACAAAACCAAAAGAAAACCCGGCGAAATCGCCGGGTTTCCAAGTCATGTGCCTGACGAAGGATCTAGAAGGTCCGCTGGAAGCGGATACCGGCCTTGATTTCGTCTTCAGGACCATCGAAATTATCGAAATCCCTATTGGCATAACCCATGTCGACACCCATGGCGAAGCCGGAAACCGGCTCCCACTGAACGGAGCCATCAATCGCCCAACGGCTTCCGTTCGGGATTTGCTCCTCACCCGGATCGCTTTGGCTCACATCATAGTCAGCCCAAGATCCGTCAAGCGCCAGCCCAATGGTGGAAGTCGCCTGATGGTAAATACCGCCGGAGAGTGACAGGCCGGTATTCGTGTCGGAGGTGCCGGAACCATCTATGTTGTTGTAGTCCGGTATGCCAGCGGCATTCCCCATGTAAGACAGCGCGCCGTCGGCATACTGTGCCTGGAATGCGATGTTGGAGTCCGGAGACAGCATCGGCAGGTTGATGATCACGCCACCACCGATGGCCCAACCGAGGTTCCCGGCCTTGGACGCGTTTGCCGGACGCACATTGTGCAAGGCACCCATGACCTGCGCAGAGCCCCAGCCCTGGTCAACACGAATGTTGGCAACGATGTCCGGCCAGTTCTGGCCCGCATATGCCACCCGCGGTGTCTGGCGGAAGGTCGCATCTTCCAACGCAACCGTTGCCGAGAAGCCGTTGCCAAAGGCAGCCGTGTAAGCGAACAGGTTGGTCGTTACATCCGACCAATCACGGGTGACAACACCCATGAACGCCTGACCGGTGAAGATCTGGAAGAACGATGTCGTCCGGCCAACCGTCAATCCGCCCCACTGGATGTAGGCCGCTTCAAGGAAGAAGCTTTCACCACCGGCAGCAGCGAGATCTCCATCAGCACGGCTACCTTCCAGATTGTCGCTGTCCTGGGTCATGTACATGGACGTATAGGTCCGCAGCAGACCGAATTCCGTGTTGGTGCGGCTGTCGAGATAGACGTAGCCGCGTGCACGGAAGTTGATGTCGTTGCGCTCACGGTTGCCCCAGACGCCGTCATCGGCGAAGTTGTTGGCAACAGCTTCGACACGGACACGGCCGCCAACGCGCAGGCAGGTTTCGGTGCCCGGG
>NZ_SMMF01000593.1:0-2237 GCF_009711355.1 Roseibium sp. RKSG952
CGGCTCTGCTTGTCAATTGTACCACATTCGACGCAAGTCTGTCAGGCAATACGCTGAAGAACAACGGAGTAAATCCTGATAGCTCGCTACGCGAGGCGCACTCGAGACCCCTCCCTTAAGGAAGGGGCTTGCCGCGCTTCTGGGTCATGCGGCTTCCGTCGTCTGCGGAGCGGTCACGATGTCGCGAATAACGTCGCCGTCGACGGTCTCGTGCTCCTTGAGCACATTGGCGATGGCGTGAAGCTTGTCCATATTGTCCCTGATTTTTCGCGAAGCCGCCGAATAAGCGTCATCGATGAGGTGTTTGACGGCCTTTTCTGCCTTTTCCGGAAGCGCACCGTTGTCGGAGATATCGATCTTGATCATTCCGACATCGGGAGACATGCCCCATTCCGCGACCATCCGCCGGGCGATGGAGGTCGCTTCTTGAATGTCGGCGGCGGCCCCCGTCGTCACGGCTTCGGCACCGAAGATTGCCTCTTCGGCGGCCCGGCCTCCGGCGAGGACCTCCAAGTCCGCGAGAAGTTTCGACTTACGGATGGAAATGTGGTCTCGTTCAGGGAGGCGCATGACGAAACCAAGGGATTGTCCGCGAGGTATGATGGTCGCCTGGTGGACAGGATCGGTGCCTTCGGACAGGCAGGCGATCAGCGCGTGACCGGCCTCATGGTAGGCGATCAGGTCTCGCTCCTCCTCATTGAGGACCATGGACTTGCGCTGAACCCCGGCGATGACCTTCGTGCGAGCCTCCTCGAAATGTGCGGCATCTGCGTATTCGGCGCTTTCACGCGCCGCCAGGATCGCGGACTCGTTGACGATATTCGCGAGATCGGCGCCGGAAAACCCGGGGGTGCCGCGCGCGATGGCGGAAAGGTTTATTTCGGGTGCCAGTTTGATCTTCCGCGTGTGGACCTCGAGAATTTCCTCTCGGCCCTTGATGTCTGGGAGGCCGACATGCACATGGCGGTCAAAACGGCCTGGGCGGAGGATCGCCGGGTCGAGCACGTCGATGCGGTTGGTTGCTCCGACGACGATGATTCCGGTTTCCGCGGCGAAGCCGTCCATTTCAACAAGCAACTGGTTCAGGGTCGCGTCCCGGTCGCGGGCGACGGAATCGCCTCCGCCTCCACGTCGAGATGCCACGCTGTCGATCTCGTCGATGAAGATGATCGCAGGCGTTTTCTTGCGTGCCTCCTTGAAGAGTTTCTCAATCATGTTGCGTCCGGCCCCGGCCCACATGGAGGAGAAGTCAGAGCCGCTCACGGAAAGGAAGTGAGCGCCCGCCTCTCCCGCCAGAGCCCGAGCGAGGAGTGTTTTCCCGGTGCCTGGGGGGCCGATCATCAGGATACCCCGAGGCGGTTTGGCACCGACGCGCTCGTAGGCGGAGGGATCCTTTAGGAAGCTCTTGATTTCGGCCAGTTCGAACTTGGTATCCTGATGTCCGGCGACATCGGAGAACATAATGGACTTGGAGGGGTCTGTGGCGTTGAACGTCTTGCCAACGCTCTTTCGGATCTCCTTGAGGTAATGGGTTCCGATAAAGATCAGAACGGCCATAATGACAAGAGGGAAGCCCAGTTCGATGACGATTCCGAACACCATGAGCGGTGTGACCGTGCTCGCATTGTCCGGGAAAGAGACCGTGACGCCCGCCTCCGCGAGTTCCTTAGGGAAGTCGCCAGAGTAGAGCCAGCCGTTGTGAGTGAGCTTGATCCTGTCGCCTTCGGTCGTCCGGGAGATGACCGTTTTGCGGGTGATTTCGGCTTCCGCGAGTGTCTCCGTCTCTACAAGCTCGAGGAATTCGTTATAGGTGACGGTCTTTACCGGATCCGGATCCTTGGCATCGTCTCTGGGAGCGAAGGTGCCGACAATTAAGGCCACAAAGAAGGGCATGATCGTCAGAAGGATTAGATTAATTTTTTCTTTGCGGCGCGTGCTGGCGGCATCTGAGGACGACATTTCGAATCCCTTACTTGAACCCTTACTTAATTTTTCCTAAATTCAGGGTAAGATCAAGTGCTATCGTTGCGTCACCGCCCCATGGAGGGATTGGGTCGGCTCTTGGTTAACGGCGAGAGCTTTCGGGCGGCGGGTTGAGCAAGGATACGCTAAAAGCAAGAGAGACCGATCAGGTCTGATTTGAAGATGCTTTCCTTACGCTCTCTTCCGAGTAAGGATCTCAGTTCCAGGGCGTTGTGAAAGACCCGCCGCGCAGCGCCGAACTGGAAGTCCAGTTC
>NZ_SMMF01000482.1:0-1246 GCF_009711355.1 Roseibium sp. RKSG952
GCGGTTGGTGAATACGGTATGTGCTTTGAAGGAAATGGAAGGCTGACCAGATGGGCGGTGATATTGTTCCCATTTTTTATCTTCAAGCTGAAACAGCAGAGGCAAGTGGTATCCCATGTGGTGAAACCCGGAAGCAATTTAGGGTTTTCATGGGTTCTACTGCAATGAAGTCAGGCTCTCCTCGTGTGAAGAGGGAGCAAGCGTTAACAAATAAACTCATTGCGGAAGGTGTCTTGGTCGATGATGTGAGGCCGGATCTTTATCGTTTCGCTCAGGACTATGAATTCACAAGCGCGTCTGCTGCCGGCGGGGTAATCAAGGACGGAAATTGTAGTGGTCGGGAGGCATGGAAGAGCGAGCAGGGTGAAACACTGAAAACTTTCCTGGCCGCATATTCCGGTGAAAATGTAGACATTGAAGCCCTGGAAACTGCGCAAACCGAAACAAAATCAAGCGTATCAGTTCACGGAAACATGACAACCAATCTTATTCTTTACGGCCCTCCCGGAACCGGAAAAACCTATCAGACGGCTCTGGAAGCTGTCAGCTTGTGTATTGGCGAGGCACAGGCGCGCGAACTTGCAAGCCAAGGCCGTGCCGAGCTGATGAACGAATACAAGCAGCTTGTTGCAGCCGGTCAAATCGAGTTTGTGACCTTCCATCAGTCTTTTTCCTATGAAGAGTTCGTCGAAGGCCTTCGGCCGTCCACTGAAAGTAATCAAATAGGTGAAGACACTGCGAGCGCCGGTTTTAGCCTTGAGCCACATGACGGGGCATTCAAGCGCATCAGTGAACGGGCGCGGCTGGACAAGGGGGACGAGAACGGGGATGGTCGCTTGTCCCGCCGTTCGAGGATCTACAAAATTCATTTGCCTACCGGAGCTGAAGGGCAGAAACGGCTCCAGTTCATGTTAGATGACAATGTGATTTTCACCGATGTGGGAGGCGACATCGACTGGTCCGATGATGCTTATGACATGGATCGGGACACTCCATTCAACGGATGACATCGACAAGACCTTTCTGCGTCGGCGTGCTATCCTTCAGTCGTGCGGTCGACCTCGTGGCGAAGCGCGGCGTGTCGGCTGGAAGCGTCGTCGGGCGACCCATCGGAGTCCTGCCGAGGTGAGGCGGTCGCCCCCCTGTTCTGCTCACCTCGTGGTGCCCGAGAAGCATCGCTGCGACCGGCCTTCGGGCGCGGCTGCCAGGCGGCAACGAAGTGCTCGTAGCTCTCCTGGGCCCGCTC
>NZ_SMMF01000588.1:0-2183 GCF_009711355.1 Roseibium sp. RKSG952
TTTCAACGATCAGGCGTTTGCCTTTTCCTATGATCGTTTGAAACAGCATGCCAGAAGGGTCAATGAAAGGCTGGAATTTCTGGAGGCGCTCAGGAAGGTGAAGGGGAGGTGAGCGTGCTCGCGGACCTCATGTATCAGACTGGTTTTTGTGGTTCACGTTGATCACCATCTTGTCGCAAGACGCAACGGCCTCGAGCGCCTTGATTGCGCCTTCGTTGTAGCCCTGAGACCGGGCAACGCTGCTGCTCATATCAATGGCATAGGCCCACAGCAGGACCGCTGCGATGCTGCCGAACAAAGGCAAGTCATACAGAACAGCCGCAACAAGGAAGAGTCCGCCGAAGAGACACAGGAGCAGCGGGGCGGTCGTGCGGATAAAGTAGACTAGAAAATCCTTCACATGCTTCATGTCTTTCGCCCCTCATTCAGCCTATCTAGGTCGTGCTTCACATCCATTGTCGGGCCTCTATTTCTTGTTCTCGGGAAGTGTAGCTCTGAGCTGTTTGGCAAGCTTGTTTGCGGCCTGGATGTGCTCGGCGTTTTCGTCCTCGCCATATTTCTTCACAAGCCGAAATGCCAAGTTCTCGATGGCAGATGCCGCGCTCACTTGATTGACGTTTCCGCGTATGACGGCTGCCATTTCGTTGCCGTTGAGCATGTCGCGGGATGGCGTCCAGCGGCGCAGGAAGCCATCTGCATCTTCAGCGTAGAAAACTTGTTCAATCATCGTCCGGGCCTTTCCGATCACTGTTTGTCGGTGATGGTTACAAGCTCAAATTCGCAGTAGAAATCGCAGCTGGTTCCCGGCTCGGCTTCCTGCTTGTTGATCATGTGCATTCGAGCGACTTGCTTGCCGTCTTCGTCTGGGTACTCGCAGTCGTTCGGAGCTTCATACACGCTGATCTGCTCGACCCAATCCGGCCACTCTTTATTATAGTCGAGTTGCGCGCATTTTTTGGCCGCTTCCAGAGACTTTTTACAACCTGTCAATGCCGTTTCAAGCGTCTCGTGCTTGTGCCATCCTTCGCCATCATACTCATGAAAAGTCATCTGCCGGGCCTCAATTATTTTAACGCTTCACTGATAGGGTCGATGGAGTTCTGAAGCTGGCAGCGCACCCTTTCCAAGCTCGCCTTTTTCGCTTCTTCGCCAGTCGCATCGGAACTCAGATCCAAGTCCGTAACATCAAACCAAGGATCACATCTCAGGCTCCAGCGGCCCGGATTGTAGACGTGACCCTTGACGACCGAGATTCTCAAACCGCCGACATTGCAGGCCCAAGCGTCCGGGGCTCTCGTTCCGCGCTCACCAAGTCGGTATGAGGTGACATCTTTCCATTCGATCATGTTGCAGATACCTCCTGAAATGGGGTTGTGCGGATCAAATAACCAGTATCAACAGTTTATTAAACGGTATCTTTTTTGTCAAATAAAAGATATCATTTATTTGGACGATTTGACGCGAATAAAGATATCGTTTATTGAGGGTGTATGGGACGACCACCGTTAAATGTGAAACCTACTCTGGTTCGGCTGGGGGAAGGTGTCGGGGAGCGCATTGACGCTCTAGTGGGAACGCGAAAGCGGGCGGAATACATCCGTGACGCTATCGAGGAAAAATTGCGCCGTGACGAGCGGAAAGCCAAACGCTCAAAAGAGCAGACGAAGCCGTAACCCCATTAAATTTTCTCTAGGTATGCGATGTTGACCTGCGCCGTGAATAGGCTCACCTTCCACTTGGCTCCGGAGATATCCGGGATTTAAGTCCCGCAAGGGCCGCTTTATGTGGCGACGAAAAGCCGTATTCAGTGTCAGGAAAAGCCCCCCTAGTGGGGCCTTTTTCATTTTCGTGCTCTCCTTGCAACCCACCCCACAAACACAAAGAGGACCCCGAAAGGTCCTCTGAGGCGGTCGGCGTATAGCCTGACCCCGTGGCAGTGCCAGTGATGAAGAATCGCATGGATTGGGGGTGTGGGCAAGCCGAGGAACGCTGGTCGCGATAAGGGGCTTATTGCCCGGATATTGGATGAAAAATGAGGGGAAAAATGTTAGGCAAAACAGGGTGATTTGACCCTGTTTTTCGGGCAAATTAGGCAATCGGGAAAGGGGTAATAGTCTGTTGAATTTCAGTGTGTTACGTGAAGTTCGTACGCAGATTTGCAATCCGCTGCGTCACCACTCCGC
>NZ_SMMF01000623.1:0-2639 GCF_009711355.1 Roseibium sp. RKSG952
GCCGTCAGGCTGCGCAACGAGATTCGCGTTTCTGGCGGGCTTTTACCCGTTCACTTGGTGCCGGCCGTGTTCCGGCCATAAGAATATGCGAGCGGCGTTCGTATCCGCAGGACTTGCAGCAAAAGAGCAACTGGATCACGAGCACGTGCATCGGAAACACTAAGTGAGCAGACATGAGCAACCGCGAACCGTACATCGACGACGAATTGACGGTCATGAAATCCCTGGAAAGGGGGTGCTGGCTATGGAAGAACCTCGGAGATCGGCGCCTGGGCATCGGAGTGCGCAGTCACGGTTCCGGCAGCAAGGTTCTCGGACGAACCGCCAAGAAAATCGCCGCCGATCCCCGCGTCACGGAAGTCAATGTTCTCCAAGGCCCGATCTACATTTTGGCGCGATGAATAGGATTACGCCCATCTAAACTGTGCGTTAGAAACCCAGCCCTTCAGGGCGGGGAAGACGTTAATGCCTGCACGGTGAGTGGCCGCCTTCGGACCGAGGCCGGAATCGAGGACTAACCAAGTGGCGCCACGCCGATCCTCGATGACCTGTCCGGATTCTCCGACCAGCGCTCCCCCGGAACCCATACGCCCGGGGAGTGTTTGTCGTTCGCCGCCGCGATGATCGGCGTGACGAAGTCGGAGACGGACTCAACGACCTCGTCGAAGGGAACGCCGCTGTCGTCATCGATCTTCTTCAGAAAGGAAGTCCACCGCTTTCCGTTCTCGTTGACGAACTCCTCGTCGAACACCTCCAGCGGGGTCTCCGGCAGTTCCCGGTTCTGGGCCGCGAAGGTATTCCGCATCGCCTCTATCATGAAGTCGCCCTCAAACTCGAACTTCTCCGACAGCCGCAACAAATCGTAGAAGTCCTTCAAGCGTGTGTTCTCAAAGCCGAACTGCACCATCGCGTGCACCTTCTCGGCGACGACCGTCTCCATCGGATAGGCGAGGACCATCGGCCGGGGTTGATCCTTATCGAGAAGCGTCGGCATGAGGATCGTGCGAACCTCCGGCGTGATCGGATTTCCGAAACCAACGTCGACGCGCAGTTCCACGCGCGCAGTATGCACGAAGGCCTTCATGACGACCTTGCCGCCCGGAATGATGCCGACCCGGTCCTTCTCGATCTTCATGGTCTCAATGTCGAATCGAACGCCGTCGTCCTGGACGTCGGTATCGAAGATCTTAATCAGGGACTCACGCAGTGTCTGGACACTTGCGTTAGGGTCGAAGCCGTTGAAATCGATGTCCTCGGTCGGACGCAAGAGCCGACCGTCGTTATAGGCGGACATAAGGACGCCACCCTTGACGCAATAGCTCTCCCGCTCTGGCGAGACAGAAAGACGATAGAGTAGGCGCTCCTGGACGTAGCGACGCAACAGGAGATCTGTGCGCACGCCCGTTTCCCTCGCCGTGATCTTCAGTCGCTCATAGACGCTCGCGCCCACGTTCTTGCCGGACATCGCCTGCCTCCTCGAATCTTGAGATCCAAGGATTAAACACGCGACTGAAGGGAACAAATCCACCGACCGAAATGAATTCACGAAGGGTTTAGGAGACTGGATGCTGGAACTAACGTCTGAGGAGCAGACGATCTATTCAGGGACACTCGACCCCCTTCCTTATCTCAAATTCTTGTGCCCCCGGAACGGGGAGATGATGGAAGCCGTCAACAAGCGGGAGTTGTCGGAGCCAAAGTGGACTACCGAGACCGGTCTGGTTCTCGCCGTCAGCTCTGTAGAGGGCCGGAAGCCGGGCGACAAAAAAAATGGCTATTTTCAAGGCGCCGTAATCCATCCCGAAGACTGGGATTTCAGGAACTACGGCGAGCATATATACCGCGCGATCACCTATCTAGCCAAGCTCGAAACCGGCAACCACCTCAAGGCCCGCTACAAAGAGATTAAGGGGTGGCCATGACCGCGTGTTTTCCCAGATTTCTGCAACTTAAGGCTTGATTTGTGCGATTTTTTCGCACATAATACAAACATCAACAACGCGACGGGATAGCCCGACGCAAGAGGTTAGGAGACCTACGATGACCAAAATGTATGCCGCCCATCTGAACGAAGCCGGTGTTGCTCACGTCGCTGCAGAACTGAAACGCCTTGGCTTGGAATGGGACTTGAGCGCGACCTGTTCGGCAATCGAAGGAACGCCCGGCTTCATGGACCTGACAACAGACCCGAACGACTACTACGAGTATGAAATTGCCAACAAAGACGTTGGCAAGAGAGGTTACGGCGTTGTCGGATATATCGAGGTTTGGTCACGTCACGCCCAGTTCGAGCCCGTTGACGAATAATGACCCCTTTTTCCCTTCTCCTTCAAATTTCAGGCCTCTCTCAACGGGAGGCCGCAGCCTTTTTGGGCGCTTCGTTCTCGTCTATCGACAAAATGGCAAGGGGTGTCAGAACCACGCCAGACGGAATACTGGCAGACATGCGCGATCTGATCGACCGGCAGGCCGAAGCGGCTGAACAGGCGCTGGATGTTATCGACCAGCGCGTCCAACCGCAGGATGAAATCGAAATCGGCTACCCTGCCGACGATCACGAAGCGCAGTCTCTCGGGTGGCCCTGTGTCGGCGCGTGGCGGGGAATGGCTGCGCGTGTGGTGGCAGAGGCCCCGTGTCCT
>NZ_SMMF01000012.1:0-206 GCF_009711355.1 Roseibium sp. RKSG952
TGTACTATTTCCCGAGATCACTCCGGACACCTGAGATGTGCCTTGAGGCGGTGAGGCGAGACGGCTGGGCGTTGCACGACGTGCCGGAGAGCGCTCGGACGCCTGAGGTATGCCGCGAGGCAGTGAGGCAAAACGGAAGGGCGTTATACTGCGCGCCGGAAGACCTCCATACGCCTGAGATGTACCTCGAAGCGGTCAGGCAAGGC
>NZ_SMMF01000313.1:0-567 GCF_009711355.1 Roseibium sp. RKSG952
TGACGAGCTACCGGGCTGCTCCATCCCGCGACACTTAGCGTTGGTCTGCCGCCTATTCGGCTACTTGAGACCGGGTAGTGTTCTTTTCATCGTTTTTGAGAGATTGGGGATTTTTCTAGGTTTGGCGGTGACCTACTCTCCCGGGGCTTAAGCCCAAGTACCATTGGCGCGGCAGTGCTTAACTTCCGGGTTCGGTATGGGACCGGGTGTTTCACTTGCGCTATGACCACCAAACCGAGGAAAATCCCCGTCGCAGATTTGCTGTGCAAAGCGCGACGAGTGGCAGGCAGCGTATTTGCGTGCAAATGCGCGTTGCCACTCGGTTGTTATGTCACCCCTTACGGGGTTTCACATCAATCAACGTTGTCCAACTCAAGGTCAGTGTATGCTTTTGATTTGTCTTTCCATTACTGGATCAAATCAAGCCTATCGGGCGATTAGTACCGGTCAACTGAACGCATTACTGCGCTTACATCTCCGGCCTATTGACGTGGTGGTCTTCCACGGCCCTCAGGGAGACCTTGTTTTGAGGGGGGCTTCCCGCTTAGATGCCTTCAGCGGTTATCC
>NZ_SMMF01000751.1:0-6855 GCF_009711355.1 Roseibium sp. RKSG952
CCAACGGCTTGCGCTTCGCTAAAAATCCACATCCCTCAGGGCGGGGAAGGCGTTAACCCGCATTCAGTTGAAGATCGGAACATCGGAGACGAAGGCATCCTCGAAAGAAGGGTGTCTTTTTCGTATCCGGTCGGCAAGACTGTCCGGATTTGAGAGAACCTCTGCGACGCTCATTCCAGTAACGATCTCGACGGTTGGGAGCCCCTTGACCGCATTATCGAATACATGTTCGTACCCAAGAGGCGTGTTGTTGCGCCCGAACGCCACGAACCTGGCCGACGCGAGCTCCGAAGAGGAGAACTCGCCCGCCAGAGCTTCCGTCTCAGCGGCGAACGTTCGGGTGATGGCGTCGCGAACGCTTCGATCCGGACTGTCGCCGTCGAGGGAAACCCTCATCGCGGCCTCATAACCACCGTCCACGAGAACCTTCGGGATGGAGTTGGAGGAGAACGCCTTGGCAGGAAAGGCCGTCCGGCTGGCAATCATCTTGGCGACGCGAACGATGTCGGCCTCGGTTCTGACTCTACCGAAGATCATCGGATCGGCGGCGGCGCGAATCGCGAGATGGGTTGCTCCTTCGAGAATTTCGGAGACGGGTGCGAGGGACTGCGTGCCGAAGTGCAGGCGCGCCTCGGTCAAGTTGGCGAATTCCTCGACGACGCGCGGCTCGCCGCCCGCTCGAATAAACGCGATCGTGGCCGCAGCGTCGGAGAAACTGTTGGACAGGTGCCTAGCGCGGGGTGAAGCATCGACATCGGCGTGGGTCTTGAGTGCCAGCGCCGAATGGGAGAACGCTCTTGCGATCTGACGCAGGGAAGATAGCCTGCGCGATTCTGATGTCGTCATGCCGATGACCGGATAGTGCCCCCTGTCCATCATGGACAGTTCTCTGGCGAAGCCGGAGGCGCCTGCGACCGGGGAATAGGGCAGCACGAAATTGATCGATGTCTGATTTCGGCCGGTGTGCTTTTCGATGGTGCGGCTGCACGTCGGGTGGAATCCAGACTTCAGGATCGCCGAAAGCTGTGAAAAAGTCTTTCCGTTGCGCTCCGTATCGGCGGGCAGTGAGAAGTCCCTTAGCGAGGACGGTTCCCACTTCGATGTCGTCACCGACTTCATGTCGATGACGTTAAGCGCGATCTGGCGATCGTCGGCCTCCTGTCGGAACTGGTCCATCGCCCATTTGAGATCGGGATCGCTGGAGTGCGGCGAACGCTCCATGGACATACCGCTTCCTGGCCGGACGACACCCGTCTTGGAGTGTTCGAGAACGCGGGCCAAAACCTTGGCGGTCAGGTCGGGACGGTTCGTCGTGGGAATAATTCTTACGTTGCCTTCCAAAAGGATCTCAGTGACACTGTTGCGCAGTTCCATCCTGACGATGCCGTTCTCCGTGCCCTTGGAAAGTCCGACGATGTCGCTTCCTATCTTCGGCTTGACGTTTCCCTCGAAGATCGCGCGTACGCTGTCACCGTTCCGCTTGACCAGAACGTAGGCGTTTTCGTCTTTGGCTCTAACGGTTCCGAGGAAAATCGTCATGCTCACATCCCGGGTGCGCTCGTCAGAGCAGGTTGCACGACCTCGAGTTCGAGGTTGTTGAAAACGATGTTCTGTTTGTCGTCGTAACCAAGTGCCGACACCATGTCCAAGTTCAGAATCTCGTCGATCGTCTCGCGATTAAAGAGGTTTTTAGCACGAATGACGTACCCGTCTTCGGAATAAGCAAAGAGCCCGTCGTCATCTGCGGAGACATGAGAGATTCGCGCGCAGTTTTCGGTTACGTGCGAAAACAGCAGCAGTGTGGAGGATTTGTCCGGCCCTAGCATTGCAAGTAGAATAACCGGCTCGTTTGTCGGCTCGGTTTGTTCAAAGATCATTCCAGTCTCCGTTGAGTGGTTTTTCTCATAGCAGACTATGGATGCTCTCAAAGCAATCGACCAACCCATGTGAAAAAAGTTATCTTAACATCTTCCCTGCGCTGAAAAACGGAGTTTTCAGCGCACAGTTCAGATGAAGGTTATCGAACAAGGTATGTCCTCGGCCAAAGGGGAAGCCGAGGTCCGTTGGGACAAGCTGTTCGATCCTGCGGTGACGGCTGCATACGAAATCGGAGTCATCAGGTTCGCCGGCGGAACGGTGTGCGACATCTTCCATATTCTGGGGTCGATGCGCTCTGTGGATTCCGAAGAGCAGAGCAAGACGGACTGAGATCGATCCCCTCTGCCTACAGGCGTTTGAAACTTGCCTCGCAAAAACATTACATGGTCTTCGAAACGATTTTGGAGTTTTTCTTCAATGAGCCCGTCCATAGGCGAAACCGTAAAAGACCTGGTGGCGACGCCGAGCGTTTTCGCGCGCGCTCGAAAGGCGTGCGCCCAAGTCGACTATAAGGGGTATGCCTGCGCCTCCTTGAAATCAAGGTCGCTGACGCTCGACCTGGTGACGATGTTTTTCGAGACCGGACAATTCGTGCCCCCCGCGTCCGCCGCGAGATCGGCCGTTAGTCTTGAACCCATCATCGAAGACGCTGTTCATGATGCTCTTCGTTTGCAGGACATGCGCAAGCTCGTCGCCGATACGGTGGAACTAATTTGCGAAAAATTTCCAAAAACATCGCAACCAACCGTGCGGCGTGAGGTGAAATCCTGTCTTGCAAACGTCATGCAGCGGGAATTTGCGAGGGCGGATCGCTCGATGCCGCTTGATGTCCTGTCCGGAATGGACGTGGTAGTCGCTCACGTTCCGGGTTTGAGGGGGTTCGAACCCCTGAAGAGCCTCAAGACCGACTATTACGATGAATTCCGAGATGCGGCATCAATCAAGCCGAACGCGGCCTTCGAGCGGTTGCTTAGGCTCGCCAACGTTTCGTCGCAGGAATACATTGCAGCTGTAGAGGAAATGAGGGGCGAGCGTCTGGACGACCCGGGATCCGTGAGAAAGGCCGTCGCCTCTGATTGGGCGGCTCTTGAGGTGCTTGTGGATTCGGCGAGGCCGCAGCTCGTTTCTCCGTCGGAACTCGTCAACTCGGTGGACGCTGCGCCGAACGGGTTCGTTCCAATGGTAGCCTTTGCCGTCGATGCCGCTTATCTGTGTCGCGGCTGGCGCTCGAAACCTCATGGTGTCGAGGGCGGCGTTTTAGCCCTGCACGATTTCGAGACGGGAACAGGGTGTCCGGTGCGGTTTGAGGAAGACGTTGATCTGTCGGATTTCCCGGGCGGCCTCGTTCAGGCCGAGGGCGTGCCCTGTGACTTCAGGGAGAGTTACGGCTACTCTGAGGAGGAGTTTCAAAGCCGCGTCACGGTCAGCCGGAAGCAAGAGCGAAATTCAGATAGGAGCAGGAATATGAACGACGATATCAAGCGGACGATCGATAGAATCAAGAAAGAGAACCCGGCTTTGGTTGAGGAACTCACCGCGCTCGTACTGGCTGCCGATGCCCATGGAAGTCTCGACGAGTCCGTCTATGACTACTTCGGGGAAATCGGCTCCGAGGAAGCTAATGCGCACGAGTCCTCGGACGGCCAGGAGAAGGAGTTGGTGTCGTCCGAGGCGGCGGCGGCCGAAATCAACAACGCAGGGGCGGAGGAGCAGATCTGCATCATTCTGGACGGGCACGGGGTCGCCGATGGCGAGCGTCTGATCAAGGATTTGATCGGCGATCCTGCCCCGAAAATGTAGAATTCAGTCCACGCTTGAATATGCATCAACCATCGCACACAAAAATCGAATCCTTGTTACATGGTACGGAGGTGAGACGTGAGATCAGGGTATGGAGAACACCGGGAGAATGGATCTCCCTGGGGCATCGCCGCGGCCACTTTGACCGCTTGCGGGGCCGTGATGTTTCTGGTCATCATCTTCTCCGGGGAGCCGCAGGCTCCGATCATGGAGGCTTCAGAGGTGGGTCCCGATTCCATCGCTGTAACGCCTTCCCCTCCTTGAAGGAAGGGGTCAAGAGCGCGCCTCGCGCAGCGAGGTATTAAGATTTACTCCGTTGTTCTTCAAAGTATTGCCTAACAATCCCCCTCCTTCAGCGAGGAAAAGACGTTGCCCGGAGCTGAAAATGACGAGCGAAAACACGAACAGAAAAATCGAGGATGCCGGAGAGAAGATCGGCGGCGCGCGAAAGGATTTCGACTCCCGAGCGCTGGATCAGGCCGACATCGAGGGGATGACTGACGAGGAGGTTGGTACACTCGTCACTCGGGACAATGTCTGGCCCAACCCGGATTGGGAAATTGAGGTCGGAAACGGCCTTGATCCGGTCGTCGCTGCCGCCATCAAGACCATTCGCTCGAAGGTTGATGCAAAGCCGCAATTCAGCAATCGCAGGCCGCGCCGGGAAACGGCGGAAAACTACGTCGCCAACATGAAAGTCGTCGTTCGACACGTCATGGCCTGCAAGACAGAAGCTGACCTCTATGCTCTGGGTCGAACCCTCCTTGATGAAATGGGTCGACAGATGTGGTCTGTTGTGCGCGGACGGAAAAGCCCGTTTCACGTAACGGACGCCGACACTCGGAAAGCGAAGGATCTGGTTGATCAGGGATTCCCAGGGAAGATCCCGGCGTGGAGACGAGGCGTCAAGATCAGGGAGATCGGGGGCGACATCATGGCCATCAAGGGCCAGATGATTCTCGGGCGGGGCTTCAAGAGTCGGGAGGAGCTACTCGCCTGGCTCGAAGAAAATAACAGGTCGCCCGAAAAATCATCGGCGCCGAGGGGGAAGAAGCCTGTCCGGCCTCATCTGGCTTCTCTAAAACGCATCGGCGGAGAGACGGCTCGTGGCGAGCGCGATGTCGACGAGAACGAGTTCATCGAGACCTTCGGGTACCGAGGTGTGGAGTTTGGTCTATGGCTCGACGATGCCGAGCGGCAGACGGTTTTGAATACCGCATATGACGCGCTTTCCGATTTCTCGGAAGTGCTCGGCGTACCTATGAAGGCGATCGGGCTCCAGGGGACGAATGCGCTGGCCTTCGGGTCTCGCGGAGGCGGTTCGTTCGCTGCGCACTACGAGCCGGACAGGAAAGTGACTAACCTGAGCCGCATTCGTGGGGCCGGAAGCCTCGCGCATGAGAAGGCTCACGCCATTGATCACCTGGTGGGGTTCCTTGCGGGCATTCAGATGGAGGATGTCATTCCGAGCGGAAGCGGATGGCATTCGAAGGCGTGCAAGGATCGGACCAAGGAGTTGTCGGCTCTCGGTCCAGATGTCGCCGATGCCTGGGATCGCGTCATGAGGACCCTTTACTATACACCCAAAAGCAAGGAAGAGGGCATCGCCCTCAAGAAGGAGAAGGTAGCTAACTGCGAAGCGGAGATCGCGCGCGTCCACAAGGCGGAGGCGTCTTGGAAAAAAGCCGCCGCCGATCCAAAACGAGCTGTCGACCGCAAGTTTAAGAAGGACTACAGGTCCTTCCAGAGGAAGCTCGGACCGTACATGCAGGCGGTCGAGCAACAGCGAAACAATGCCTTGGCGGAGCTGGAGGCGTGTCGGAGCGCGCCGGAGGCGGCTTACTTCGGCGTGAGACCTAGCGATTACGCGAATGAGGCGCAGAAGCTGTGCGGCAAGACCGGAGAGTATTGGGTCCGTTCGAACGAAATGTTCGCAAGGGCCTTCGAGTGCTGGACCTTTGACCAGCTCGCCGCGCGCGGCGCGAAAAACGATTATCTCGTTTACGGCGTCGAGGATGGGCGGTTCGCGGATCGTGCCTACAGGGGCAACCCGTATCCGGCCGGAGAGGAACGCGTTCGCATCAACGAAGCCATAGGGCATCTAGTGAGGACGATCGCGCCTCTCATGAAGGACGGCCTCGACCTCGATCTCTCCGACGCGCCGACCCTCTGAGCGGCGGCTTTCGGCG
Organism: Roseibium sp. RKSG952; assembly: GCF_009711355.1. NCBI lineage: Bacteria > Pseudomonadati > Pseudomonadota > Alphaproteobacteria > Hyphomicrobiales > Stappiaceae > Roseibium > Roseibium sp. RKSG952. The sequence goes on from NZ_SMMF01000751.1 coordinate 5,868, forward strand.
CTTCCATCGTTCCATTCTTGCCTTCCAGCGGGGGATTGACGCGTGTGGGTCCCTCCGGAAGCCCGGACCTTCGAGCTGAAGGACTGCAGGTTCCGGCGGGAGAGCGCTTTCGTCGGGAGGGGATAGCTCGGGGTCGTGGAAGATGGTTGGGTGTCCGGTCCCGCGTCCGCGGATCATCAGCGGGAGCCCCTCCTCCGTCGGATCAAACATCCACTTGTCGGCCAGGATAACGTAGTGACCTCTCGCCGCAAGCAGGCATCCCGCCCAGTCCTCATTTACGGATCGAACTCCCGGGATATTCTTTAGAAGTTTCTTGGGCCGCGTCCAGAAGGGCATTCTAGGCAAAGAGAGAAGGGCTTCGACGAGGCGTTCGGGGAACCCTGTCTCAAGATCAAGAAGGTCCGCCTCCCGTCCTACCGCTTCGACGGCGATCTCAATATCCAGAATGCCTGAGAATTTCATGTAGTCGCCAAGGTGCGCGCGCTTGTTCGTTGAAAGCAGGAACGCGGTGATGGGCGTGCGGGCATCAAGCCCCCGATTCATCATCCCCTGAAACGAGTTCAGGCACTTGAATTTCCGATCGAGCGCGGCGCTTTGATCGATGACGAAAAAGATGTCTCCGTTAATGTCGAGCGTTTCGAACGAACCAAACTTCTTGAGTTCGGTGAGGATCGAGTCGGTCGAGATGCCTGTGAGGGACGGGTCAACCTCGCATAATTCCTCTTCGGTTGCCATGGTTAAGTCAGCCGGCATAGCCTTGAGTGCCTTTTCGAGGCGGCTATATGCGATATGTCCGTGAGCTTCTGGAATATATCCGTGGTATTGCATCACGACGGACAGGCTGTCGGAAAAACCTGGCGCGTCTTGTCTGCTACTGCTGTTCATGTGCGCTCTTCTTGTCGAGGACGCGACTATAGGCATACGAGAACTTTTACGGCAATTGGAAATTAACGTCTTTCCCGCCCTGAAGGACGTGGATTTTTAGCGA
>NZ_SMMF01000206.1:0-361 GCF_009711355.1 Roseibium sp. RKSG952
GTGCACTATGGTTTCATGCGTTAGCCGTGCGGGAAGTATGGGCCGGATGGTAATTACGATCCTAGGCATGGTTGCGGATATGGAGCTCAGTTTTTATAAAAGACCGGCAAAAAGCTGGCATAGAAAACGCAAAGGCAGCTGGAGTTTACAAAGGACGGAAGAAGCACGTCGATGATTCTGAAATCCAAAGGCGTATTGAATCCGGGGCGAGTAAATCAGCTGTTGCTCGTGACATGAAGATCTCTCGAATGACGGTGTACCGCGCTTTGGCGAACAAAAAACCGCAGAGAAACGCGCGTTAATTCGCGCGTTCTTCATTCGTTCCTCAAGTTGGCCAAAATCGATGGAGTGGACGCCCCTC
>NZ_SMMF01000861.1:0-19606 GCF_009711355.1 Roseibium sp. RKSG952
CCCATGGCTTGACCATGGGATCCATACCGTCTTGTTGCCAACAGGCCGGTCCCGCATGAGGCACCGTGAGGGTATCGATCGCAAAAGACCCGCCCACTCACTCAATCAGAGGCGCTCCCTCGCCCGCAAGCAGGTCCCCAAGCGGTGTCTGATGATTTGCCGGATCCAGCATCTGCAAAAGGAAATGCGGCAGTGCGTCCTGATGATGCGCGAAGGCCTCCCGGTTTGTGACCGACGGATCCGCATCAATGAAGAGGGACAAATTACTGGCGTTGTCCTCTGCCCGATAGGTCAGGTTGAAACCGTCCGCCGGGCCGCTGCCCATGACATGGCGCACGGCATCACAACCGACAAATTCAGGCGAATTGAACGGCAGCACGTTGATGAGCGGTGAGAAAAAATAGCGAGACCCGTCCTGCAGTCCGCGGTCGTCCGCAATTTGCTCGATCCGGTAGCGGCTGTGCCGTCTTTGCTTCCGGAGATCTCTTGAAGAACGCGTCAGAAAAGCCTCCAGACTTTCGGCCCGGTCCGCCGTCATCCGGAACGGCAGGATATTGACGACCAGCGCGGGAAGGTGCGCCCCCAGACTGCCCCAACGGCTCATGAACGGCAGCCAGAGTGTCAGGTCTTCCGCTGTGCTTTCAGGGGCACGCGGCAGCCGGTCCAATAGATAAAGCCCGGAAAGAAGCGCCAGCAAATCAGGCCATCCAAGGTCCATTTTGGCGGAGGCCGATTGCAGGGCTGCGCTGAAATCGAGGCCAAGCGGGATCTCGCAATGAAGACCTGGCCCGCCGTAATCCTCATCACCGCGCTCCAGAATTTCGATGTCACGGGCACTGTCAAAGACACCCTTCCAGAACGCCTTATCCGTTTGCGCGCGCGGGCTTGCCTGGTAGCTTTGCTCTTCTTCCAGAAAATGCGCGAAAGGATGAAACGCCAGCCCGCGATCCCGCCCGCTTGTAAAATGATTGTAGAGCTCCGCGCACCGTTGCTCGATCAATGCCAGACCATACCCGTCGACAATGATGTGATGCGCCCGGATGTACCAAAGGAGACAATCCTCCGCGACCCGGTAAAGGGCATGGGCGGAGAGCTTGTCCCGTCTCAGGTCGAGGGGCGCAGTGAGGTCCTGTTCCATTGCAGCGACAGCAGCATCAAACGGATGCTCAAGGCCGCTGAAATCTCTCACGGCCAATACAGGTGCGAAATCCGGGTCGCAGAACTGCAAGGGCTGGCCCGGCGCTGAGGGCTCCCGGAAACGGGCCGACAGGATATCGGATTCCCGGATCGTCTGGGAGATCGCACGCTGCAGTGCGTCTGCGTCCACCTTGCCTCTCAGCTCGATGTAGTGGGCGACCGTGGAAACCGGTTGATCGGGGTGGAAGGAAAACTCCTCCCAGAAATCGAGTTGCGGCAGTGTCAGAGGCATCCAGCCGCCGGATGGGCGTGTGTCCTGCATCGACAAAACTCCTTGGCACAGGCTTGTGCGGACCGGCCTCTTGCCGGGCCGCAGCGGAAGAATGGGATTTTCTGATCTCCGGGCCGGAAAAGGCCCGAAGCTCTAGGCGGCGTCTTTTGAAATCAACTGGTCAACCTCATGCGCATTGCGGCATGCAAGCAACTGTTTCGGCAGCAGATCGACACCAAGCTCCGCCCGTATCCGCGCCGAAATCAGCTTCAAATGCGACGGCAACAGGCCGAGCGACAGCAGGTCCGTCGCCTCATCCGCCAGCGTGACCTGCGCGGGTTGCAGAACGTCCAGAATGATCTTGAGTGCCGCGCCAGCCCCGGTTTGTTGCCGGGGCCCGGCCTTGGCAGTTTCGCCGGCAAACAAACTGCGCGCTTTCCTGCGATCCGGCTTTCCGTTTGCGGAAAGGGGAATGGTAACAACTTCGAGAAAGCGGGACGGGACATGGGATTCGGGCAAGCGCTGACGAGCGAAATTCCGAAGCTCCGCTGCAGAAAGGCCTGTACCGGACCTTGGCACAAAAAGAACGCCAAGCTCCGATTGACCGCTTTTTTCATCTCCGAGACAGGTAATCTGGAGGCGCGACACATCCGGATGCTGAACCATCACATTCTCAACATCCGGAATGGAAACCCGCACGCCCCGCACCTTGACGTATCCCGCAACGCGGCTGTCGAACAGGATCAGGCCGTCTTCCCGGTAGCGGCCCCGGTCCCCGGAGCGGAATGCCCGAAGTGGCGTGCCTTTCTCGTCAAGGATTTCAATGAAATCGTGTTGGGTCAAAGCGCCATCTTCCAGATATCCAAGCGCGGTGTTGACCCCGGAACTATAGATGCGGCCCACGACCCCAACCGGACAGTGCTCGCCGTTGTCATCAAGAACAAAGTAACTGTTGGCCGGCAAGGGACGGCCATAGGGGATCGCGCCGGTGTCTTTCGCTGTGATCCTGTGCCAGATGCTCCAGATCGTTGTTTCGGTTGGGCCCCCGATGGATCCCAGACGCGCGGCCGGATTCGTCTGGCGCAGTTCCGCAATAATCGCCGGCTTGACGTAATCGCCGCCCTGATTGATCAACCGCAGCGAGTCCAGCTCGTGCTTCTGTTGGCAAGACAACAGCATTTCGAGAATGGTCGGAACGGACGACCAGATCGTCACACCATGTGCCGCAACAAGCTGGCACCATCGGACCGCGTCCTTCTCCTCGCCTTGCTCCGGCTGCACCAGCGTTGCGCCAGCCGTCAGACACCCGAAGATTTCATAGACGGACATGTCATGATGCAAGGGACTGACGGAGATGAACACGTCCCGTTCCGAAATGTTCCAATCAGCGTTTGTGCTTGTAATCACGTTGTCGGTCGACCGGTTCGACAACACGACGCCTTTCGGTTTTCCCGTCGTGCCGGAGGTATAAAGGTAGTAGGCCGCCTCCGGGCTTGAGGACAGGTCGTCCAACGTCTGCATCAGCGCCTGCGGGACGTCTGGAACATCTGTGTCAAAAACCGTCTCGAGTGGCACCACATCATGCCCGGCCACAGGAGCCAGGCCGATTGCCAGATCCGGCCTGCAATTGTCATGAAGAAATTTCAGCCGGTCGGGCGGAGCACCCGCATCGATCGGCACCCAGACAATGCCCCTGAACGCGCAGGCGAGCGTCAGCATTGTCTGCTCCGGCGAGCGTGGCAAGGCCAGTGCCACAACCGCCCCCCTGCCGATGCCCCGGCTCTCCAGGAAGCGCATGGCTTTGCCAACACCCTTGCCCAGATCCGGATAGGACACCCGGCAGGTACCGTAAACAAGCGCGTCATTGGCAGGAGGGGCGTCATAAAGATGCCGTGCAATCTTGGCGAGATAGCCGCCGGACTGATAGGCATCCTCGGGCGTATTGTGCCGGTAGTGCCGGAAATCAAGGATATCGCGGGCGCCAAACTGCAGCGTTTCCGTTGTGCAGATCGTCTCGACCGCCTTGCCGAGGGCAACCAGAATATCAGCGATGACGGTGTGGTCCAACGCTTCAACGGCATAGTCGATATCAATAACCAGATCGCGCGCAGCGTTTGCAGACAGGCGGATGTCCATCGCGACCTGCGGGGTCTGGGTCAATCCGCCTTGCAGCCGCATGGGCGAATCGCCCGAAAGTCCCGGCCAGGACAGGCCATTGGTGACTACAACGGGAAGTGCCACACCGCTGTCCGGCGAAGCCGCTTCTAGAAGAACCCGGTTGATATCGACACCCGAAAACGCGAGGTGTTCCAGTCCCTCCAGAATATCGCTCTGGAGCTTTTGAGCTTTTTCGGAAAGTCCATCCGTTCCGGTGGAGGCCCAGTTCACGGCAATGAAGGTCGACCCGTTCTGTAAGATCTCTCCGGCTGCCGGTGCAGCGGGGATGCCGACGCTCAGCATCTCGCCGTTTTGCCAGTGAGACAGCACGCCGAGAACGACGGCAGTCAGCACCGTGTTCTGAAACAGACCCAGGCGCGCACCAAGGCGGGTCAGTTTGACAAGCCTTTGCCGCTCAATGGTCACGCTCTGCCGCTGATAGCGGGACGTCCTGATCGACGGTAACGCCTGTTTCCAGGGCAATTGGGGAGGACCGGCATAAGAGCTGAGCTTGGTTTTCCAATAAGCAGCATCCGCGGACCGGCTTGCCTGATCAGGTCCGGCAGGTGCCTCAAGGAGGCCCTGAGCGCCGCTCTCCTCCCCGCTTGTGTCAAAAAGCTCGACAAGCAAGGCCGCAATCGAGCGTCCGTCGAGGATCAGGGCATCAAACCGGACAAAGGTCACGCAGGTATCACCGTCTTCCGGGACTTGCGGCAATTTATAAACCGCCACGCTCCAGGGAGGCTCGCTCAGGTCGGCCAGCTGATGGGCATAGTCTTCCCTGCCGTTCTCGATTTTCTGTTCGGCTTCAGCGCGCGAAAATCCGGAAAGATCTATCACATCCAGATTGACCTGCGCCCGATCCCGTACGCTCTTCGTATAGTTTTCAGTGTCGATAACCGTCCGCAGGCTTGCATGCTTTTCCGCAAGGGACTGGAGGCGGCGTTGCAGGTCCGCTATTTCAAATCGGCCCCGGTACTCCCGGAACTCCTGCATGGCCACACCGCCAAGCGGCATTAATGTCTTGCGGCCGAGCAGGTAGGCCCGCTGCAAGGGCGTCAGTTCTATGGTCATGGTGTCTCCGGCAGATGTTCTCGGCAGGCTGAATGAGAAGGAGTGGCAACAACCGGTGCAGCATTGATCGCGCCCGTCGCCTCCAGATAAGCACGCCCGACGGTCTCGGATGCTCCAGAGGACCGGTTCAGGATGACCGCGGCGAGTTCCGTTGCCGTGGTTTCCCGTCCTATGTCCGACAAGACGAGACCGGACGCTGGAATGTAGGTGTTGATGAATGCAAGCACGGCGGCGAGATCGTCATTGCCAAGATCCAGGTCGCTGATCCGGTTTCCACCCACCACGTCAGCGCCACCGGATTGCCGCTCCAGCAAAGCGCGCAGCATCTGATCCGTATATCCCTCTGCTGTCCCGCCGCAGCGGCCTTTTGGCCCGGCGGGAACAAAAACGTCATCAAGCCGGTCAGGGTCTTCCGCAACCTCCCTCAACAAGGACACAAAGGCCTCGAACGCCGTAGCAACCCAGTCGCGCGGCAAGGCATCATATCTGATGTCCCAATTGATCAGGATTCCGTCGTCGACTGCAGCTACTTGTGCATCAAGAGCCACCTGAGGCCCCTGGGATATGGCCCATGTCATCGGACCGAACACCCGCGACACGCGGCTTGAAAACAGGCGTCCGCCCGGTACATCAACTCCGGAGGTGAACACGACTGGAGCGATTTCCATGGCTTTGCGGGCACGGGAGAGATCCCGCATCACATTGACACCCGGATAGGCAGAGTGAGCCAGAAGGTCGGTCATCCGGCCTGCCACCTGCTCGCACACTGCCTTCAGCGTGTCATCGGCTTTCGGCTCGACCGAAAGAATGACGACATTTGAGAAGTCCCCGACCAGCCGTTCCGTGTCCCGGGTGTAGGGAGGACGCCAGAACATCGGAACATTGAGGCGGAAGTGATCGCTTTGCGCTGTCTGACCGATGACGGCAGCAAACAGGCCGAGGAGCAGAGACGATGTGGTGATCCGCAAACCGCGTGCGGCCCGCTCCAGCGATTGTCTCTCCGCTGGCCCCAGACTTGCCGCCAGCCTGCCGCTTTCCACAAATCTCGCGCCATGATTGTATTTCAGTTTGGGAGGCGGTGCGATTTTATCCACATTTTTTTGCCACCACCTTTTATCTACCGCATATCTTTCGGCCAGATCCGGGTCGGCATTCTTGCGCTCAAGCCATTCGAAATAGCCTGATTGCGGCCCTTTATGCCGCTCGTCTGGCGCTTCGTAAAACCTTGCAAGATCTTCCATGAGGACGCAAAAGCTCGGCGGATCGATCGCGGTCATGTCCGTGTCGACATGCAGCCGCGTCTGCCCGTCCGGCAGGAGGCTCAACCCGAAAGCGGCTGGCTGACCCTGCATCAAATCACGTGAGCTGTTGGTCCAGGCACGACGTTTGGCGGACAGGTGCGGACCAAGTTTCTCCGGGATCTTGCATCTCAGGTCCTCAACCTCAAAAGCCACACTTTCTTTATTTTTTCCAATACTTTGCATCCCGTCCACAGAGATATGCATGCGCAACATCCCATGGATTTCATAGAGTTTGCGAATGGCCGCACCGAGCCGCTCGGGATCAATGTTTCCACACTCGAATTCCACATAAAGATGAGGAGCGACATTTCCAAGGAAGCCCTTGGTTTGGCGGCCTGTCCAATAGGCTGCCTGCATAGGTGTTAGGTTTTTCATTGTGACGTTTGATATTGACAAAACATGAATATCATACTCAAGTATTCCCAATTATCAACCACTCAGAAAGGATCAGCTCCATGACAATCGGAGCGTGTATTGCCTTTGACGAAGATGTGATCCCCCACCCGGAATCAGCCGATTCCTTCCTCTTCTCATCAGGCAATTTTGAGTTGCACGCCAAGGGTATCCGGGAGCGGATCGCATTGCCGGTGCGCGGTGGAAACGCGGTGAGCGGCCTGTTTCACGAGGCCGTCGGCGAGGCTCTGGAGCGCGCCCGGAAAGCGGGCCAGGAAAACCCGATCGTGGTCGGCGCCATTCCGTTCGACCTCAACGAAGTGTCCTGTCTGTATGTGCCGGACAGCTACGCATGGCAGGAGCGCAGAGATGGCCAGAGCGTCCCTTCCCCGCAAAGCGGGATGCCGGACCTGCTCGACCAAAAGAGCATCCCCGATGAAAGCGGTTTCAAGCGAGCGGTGCGCCACGCGATCGTCAATTTCCAGCACAGCGATGTCCAAAAGGCCGTCTTGTCGGTCACACGCGAGCTGCAGTTCTCCGGCCCGGTCGACGTAAATTCCCTGCTGAACAGTCTGCGGGCGCAGAACCGGGACGGTTATCAGTTTCAGGTGCCTCTGCCCGACGGAACAGAGTTGATCGGCGTCAGCCCGGAACTTCTGTTGCGCAAGACCGGGCAGGACTTTGTGTCCAACCCGCTGGCAGGCTCAACCAAGCGCCGGGCTGATCCGCAAGCCGACAAGGAGGCCGCAGGAACTCTGCTTCAATCCGGCAAGGACCGGTATGAGCACCGTCTGGTTGTCGAGGATATCGAACGGATTCTGTCGCCGCACTGCTCGGAGATTACGGTTCCGGATGCGCCCTCCCTGTTGAGCACATCCGCCCTGTGGCACCTGTCGACGGTTATCGAAGGACAACTGGCCGACACGTCGATATCGGCGCTTCAGCTGGCGAACATGCTGCACCCGACACCGGCTGTTTGCGGGTATCCGACCGAACTCGCCCACCGTCTCATCCGCTTTGTGGAACCCTTTGAACGCGGTCTGTTCACCGGGATCGTGGGCTGGTGCGATGCCGAAGGCAATGGCGAGTGGGTCATCACGATCCGTTGCGGCATTGTGGCGGGCGACAAGATCCGCCTGTTTGCCGGAGCAGGCATTGTCGAGGCCTCCGAGCCCGACAGCGAATGGAACGAAGTGCAAACCAAACTCGGCACGATGCTCAACGCCTGTGGCATTGCAGCGTAACTGTCTCCCCAATTCCCGATCAGGCGTCCATCATGACAATTGAATTCCGGCGGTGGCCCGAAGAATTGGCCGCGCGCTACCGGCAACGCGGCTACTGGACCAGCGAACCGCTCACCACACTCCTTGAAGACCACTCAAAAGCCCATCCTGAAAGACTGGCCCTTATCTGCGGCGAGCGGGTCTTCAGCTACGGCGATTTGGACAAATTGTCCGGAAATCTTGCCCAGCGCCTGGCAAACCGGGGTCTTGGCCCTGGTGATACCGCATTGGTCCAGCTTCCCAACATCGCCGAATTCTACATTACCTTCTTTGCACTCCTGAAAATCGGCGTTGCCCCGGTCAATGCCCTTTTCAACCATCGCAAGCACGAGATGAGTGCCTATGCGGAACAGATCCAGCCGCGGGTTCTGGTTGCAAGCCGAAAGCACGAACTGTTTTCCAACAACGATTTCCTTGCGACGCTGCAGGAAGCCGGGACTGCTCCGCTCACTGCGTTGTTCATTGACGGTGACGACCCTGCCTCGGACCTGACCGCATGGATGTCACCGGCTCCGGATAATGCAACATCCTGCTTCGGCCCGACCGAAGCGCAAGACGTTGCCTTCTTCCAGCTCTCGGGCGGCAGCACCGGGACCCCGAAGCTGATCCCCCGAACCCATGACGACTATGCCTACAGCGTGCGGGCAAGCGCCCGTATTTGTGAGCTTGGCTCGGAAACCGTGTATTTGTGCGCCCTCCCTGCGGCTCATAATTTTCCGCTGAGTTCGCCCGGTGCGCTCGGTGTGTTTCACGCAGGCGGCTGCGTTGTTCTTGCGCCAAACCCCGAACCCATGGCCTGTTTCGGACTGATCGAAAGGCACAGGGTCACCATGGCAGCCCTTGTGCCATCGGCCATCAATCTCTGGCTTCAGGCTGCCCCCGATCATCACGAACAGATTGAAAGTTTGCAGCTGGTGCAAGTGGGCGGTGCGCATTTCGCCGAAACACAAGCCAGAAAGGTGCCGGAAGTTCTTGGCTGCAAACTGCAACAGGTGTTCGGCATGGCGGAAGGGCTGGTGAATTACACGCGCCTCGATGACCGCGAAGAGATTGTCTTCGCCACACAGGGCCGGCCGATCAGCCCCGACGATGAGCTGAGGATCATTGACGAAGACGGGCACCCCGTTCCCCCTGGCAAAGCCGGCCGGCTCGCCACAAGAGGCCCCTACACGTTCCGCGGCTATTACAACAGCCCGGAGCACAATGAAGAGGTCTTTGACGCAGACGGTTTTTACTACTCCGGCGATCTCGTCCGGCAAACGCAAGACGGCTACCTGTGCGTCGTGGGCCGGGTGAAGGACCAGATCAACCGGGGGGGCGAGAAAATCGCGGCCGAGGAGATCGAAAGCCTGTTGATGCGCCACCCGGATGTGGCCGATGTTGCGATTGTCGCCCTTCAGGACGCTTCGCTTGGCGAAAAAAGCTGCGCCGTCGTCGTATCAAGAACGCCAGACCTCAAACCACAGGTCTTGCGGCGGCATCTCATGTCGTTGGGCGTTGCACTCTACAAGCTTCCGGACCGCTTCAGTTTCACTGACGCCATCCCCCTGACTGCGTTCGGCAAGCCCGACAAGAAGAAGATACGGGCCGACCTTGCCGCCTGAACCTGCAATAATTTTTTCCCGATAAGGTGACCCATGACCATTCCGCAAATCTCGGATTACGAATTGCCGCGCAGCCTGCCTGCGAACAAGACAGCCTGGACCCCCGAGCCGAAACGATCCGTATTGCTCATTCACGACATGCAGCGCTATTTCCTGCGTTTTTACAATGAAGACAGCGCGCTGCGCATTACCCTGGTCGAGAACCTCAGGCGGCTGAAGAGCTGGGCACGGGAAAACGGCGTCCCGGTCATCTACACTGCTCAACCCCACGACCAGCCGCCCGAAGACCGGGCCCTGTTGAACGACATGTGGGGTCCTGGTCTGACGGTCGCCGATCCGGGCCTGCAAGAGGTCGTTTCCGGACTGGAGCCGGATGCGGAAGACATCGTCCTGACCAAGTGGCGCTACAGCGCCTTTCAGCGGTCCGACCTGCTGGATCGCATGAAAACACTTGGCCGGGACCAGTTGATCGTTGGTGGCGTTTACGCGCATATCGGCTGCCTGATGACCATTGCCGATGCCTTCATGCACGACATCCAGGCCTTCATGGTCGCAGATGCAGTCGCAGATTTCTCACAGGCCGATCATGTGATGGCCCTGAACTATGTCGCCACCCGCTGCGGCGCTGTCACGACCACAAGTCAGCTGACGGAGCAGGACAGCCCGGCGTCAGCCACCCGCGACTGGCTGGAAAAGCGCGTTCTGCAGCTGATCGAGGACGAAACCGAACTCGATCCGGAGGAGAACCTGATTTTTTATGGGCTTGATTCGATCCAGGTGATGAAACTTGCCAAGGAACTCAAGGACCGGGGCGTCAAGGTCGGCTTTGACGAGCTCGCCCGGGTTCCGACCCTGAACGGCTGGTGGACCCTGATCGAGAGCAAGCGCCTTGCGGCATGAACAGGGCAGGACGGCGCACATGACCTATGCCCAGTTTTCCGGCAGGCGTGTTGTCGTCACCGGCGCGGCAAGCGGGATCGGCCGGCGGATCGCCGAACGGTTCAGCGGCTTCGGAGCAGATGTCACCGGTCTAGACAAGCAAGCCGATATCAGTGGCTTGCCCTATCGCTTGCTCGGCGTCGACCTGACCGCGGCTGATCAGGTGAAAGAGGTCTGCGACATCCTGAAGGCGGAGCGCAACGGCATCGATGTACTGGTCAATGCAGCCGGGGTCTTGCGAACCGGGGCAACGGAAGACCTGAGCGTCGAGGATTGGCAGGCTTGCATCAATGTCAATGCCAGCGGTCCGTTCTACCTGCTCAGCCAATGGATCCCGGTGTTCAAGGCGCAACGGCGGGGCGCCATCGTGAACATCGCGTCCAATGCCGCACATGTTCCGCGCATGGGCATGACGGCCTATTGCGCCTCCAAATCCGCCATGGCGAGCCTGAGCCACTGCGTCGGCCTGGAACTTGCCCCCTTCGGCATACGCTCAAATCTCGTGTCTCCGGGCTCGACCGACACACCCATGCTGCGGGATATGGCCGGTGGGCCACAGGGATATGCAGCCCTGGTCTCGGGGCTCCCCGGCCAGTTCAAGTCCGGGATTCCCCTGGGCAAGGTCGCCCGTGTGGACGATATTGCCGAAACGGTTCTTTTTCTGGCCTCCGATCAGGCCGGGCACATCACCTTGCAGGATATCGTCGTCGACGGAGGTGCGACCCTTGGTGCTTGAGGTCATGCTTGCAAACCGTCCTTCCGGTTTCGGACCTGACCTAGAGGCAGCGCACATCCTTAACCAGCAACCCGGGCTTCGGAACCACGCCAAAGCCGCGACATCGGACAGAAAGCTACCATAAAATTAACTTTTTACCCCCTGATGGATTTTCACTTTCGGCCTTCTCAGTTATCGGTGTCCCAAACTGGATATCCCAATAGGACGATGATGATCGAAACGCCGTATTACCTCATAGACAAGGCCGGACTGCTCAAGAACCTCGAGAAGATCGCCTATGTCCGCGATCGCTCCGGCGCCAAGGCCTTGCTGGCTCTCAAGTGCTTTGCCACCTGGAGCGTGTTTGACTTCATGCGGGACTATATGGACGGAACCACCTCCTCCTCGCTCAATGAAGTCCGGCTTGGAAACGAGCGGTTCGGCAAGGAGACCCACGCCTATTCGGTCGCCTATTCCGACTACGAGATCGACGAGGTCGTCTCCCACGCCGACAAGATCATTTTCAACTCGATCAGCCAGCTCGAGCGCTTCGGTGAAAAAGCCTCCGGTATTATTCGGGGCTTGCGTCTCAATCCGCAAATCAGCTCGTCGAGCTTTGATCTCGCAGACCCGGCCCGGCCGTTTTCCCGTCTTGGCGAATGGGATGTCTCCAAGGTGGAGAAGGTCATGGACCGGATTTCCGGCTTCATGATCCACAACAACTGCGAGAATGCCGACTTTTCGCTGTTTGACCGAATGCTCAGCCAGATCGAGGACACATTCGGCAGCCTGCTGAAACAGGCGGATTGGGTCAGCCTCGGCGGCGGCATCCATTTTACCGGCGAAGGCTATCCGCTCGACCTTTTTGCCGATCGGCTCAAGGCGTTTGCGGAAACCTATGGCGTTCAGGTTTATCTGGAGCCCGGCGAAGCCGCGATCACAAACTCGACCACGCTTGAGACAACGGTTTTGGATACGCTTTACAACGGCAAGCATCTGGCAATTGTCGATGCGTCGATCGAGGCGCATATGCTTGACCTTCTGATCTACCGCGAAAGCGCCAAGGTCCAGCCCAATCAAGGCCCGCACCACTACATGATCTGCGGCAAATCCTGCCTGGCCGGCGATATTTTCGGCGAATTCGATTTCCCCGACAAGCTGAAGATCGGCGACCGGGTGTCGATGCAGGATGCCGCCGGATACACAATGGTCAAAAAGAACTGGTTCAATGGCGTGAAAATGCCGGCCATTGCGTTAAAAGAGCTCGATGGCAGCGTGACGATTGCCCGAGAATTCAGTTATCAGGACTTCGAGCAGAGTCTGTCCTGAGGTTCAGACAAAAGAATTTCCCTAGTTCACAGAGAGGTTGAACGGACGAATGAAAAAAAATGTTCTCATCATCGGCGCCGGCGGTGTCGCACAGGTGGTGGCGCATAAATGCGCGCAGAACAACGATGTCCTCGGTGATATCCGTATCGCATCGCGCACCAAGTCCAAATGCGATCAGATTATCGAAACGGTGCATGAGAAAAACGCCCTGAAACAGCCGGGCGTTCTCGAAGGCCATGAGCTGAACGCCCTGGATATCGATGCAACTGCAGAGCTTATCCGCAAGACCGGTTCCCAGATCGTGATCAACGTCGGCACCGCGTTCTTGAACATGTCTGTTCTCAGCGCCTGCCTGAAGACGGGTGCTGCCTATATCGATACGGCCATTCACGAAGAACCGGGCAAGATCTGTGAAACACCGCCTTGGTACGCCAACTATGAATGGAAGCGCGCCGCCGAGTGCGAAGCAGCAGGGGTGACTGCCATTCTCGGTGCTGGCTTCGATCCCGGTGTCGTCAACGCCTATGCCCGCCTTGCCAAGGACGACTATCTCGACAAGGTGACCGATGTCGATATTGTTGACATCAATGCGGGCAGCCACCAGCGGTATTTCGCAACCAACTTCGACCCGGAAATCAATTTCCGTGAATTCACCGGCACAGTCTATTCCTGGCAGAACGGTGCATGGCAGTCGAATGCCATGTTCGAGATCGGCAAGGAATACGACCTGCCGGTGGTCGGAAAGCGGATGGCCTATCTGTGTGGTCACGATGAAGTCCATTCCCTGTCCAGGAACATGGACGGTGCGGATGTCCGCTTCTGGATGGGCTTCGGCGAGCACTACATCAACGTCTTCACCGTCCTGAAGAATATCGGCCTGCTTTCCGAACATCCGGTCACGACGGCGGAAGGACTGGAAGTCGTACCACTCAAGGTCGTCAAGGCCTGCCTGCCGGATCCGTCTTCTCTTGCGCCGGAATATGAAGGTAAGACCTGCATCGGCGACTTCGTGAAGGGTCTCAAGGATGGTCAGGAGCGTGAAGTCTTCATCTACAACGTTGCGGACCACGCCGAGGCTTACAAGGAAGTCGGCAGTCAGGGTATTTCCTACACGGCCGGTGTGCCGCCAGTCGCAGCCGCCATGCTGATCGCGACCGGGGAATGGGACGTCAAGAAGATGGCGAATGTCGAAGAGCTTCCGCCGCATCCGTTCCTGGGCATTCTCAACCGGATCGGCCTTCCGACCCGTATCCGCGACGACCAGAGCGACCGTCCGCTCGACTTCTAAGACCTGACCTTCTATGGGCGCCGGAATCTGATCGTTCGGGCGCCCTTTGGTCCTACAAAAAGGTCCTACAAAAAACGTAACGGATTATTTTCTCTCAAGTGCCGCAGCGCTCAGAGCCTCTTCCAGCACCGCTTCATCCCCGACATGGTTGGCCAGCAATAGGATCAACCGTGCATTGAATGCGGCACTTTCCTCCGTATCCAATCCTTCGTGTGCTGCCAAAAGCTTTTCGTAGAAGCGATCTGGCGCGTTCAGGTTAACGGTTGGTATGAGGGTCACGATCCGTTCCCCAGGGCCAAAGCGGTCCGGAGCGCCAGACGCACTGCCGTTTCATCAAAGTTTCTCCAGCGGGCCGCAACATGCTGGTCAGGCCTGACCAGATAAACAGCTCCCGGCGCGCGGCCAAGATAGCGCTCGCGAATTTGCGAGGTGATAGATGCCTTTGCAATGCAAATACCCCTGATCTCCAAGCCATGTGCCGAAATGGCATGGGGTACATTCACACCGATACCCATCAGGATAAAGCCTCCCCCAACTTTCGCTAGCAACCATCCCTGTTCAAGCGGTGCATCGACGGCAGGCGCTCCGGGCCGGGTGCGCGGCGGCAAAGCGGCATCATCGTGTCCGTTCAAAGGAGACTGATCGTAGATTGCCGGTGTCGACAAGCGGCCAGAATTCACGAGCGACCGTGCAAAAGCATAGTTCTCAGCCAGATCCAGCACCGCATCGCGAAACACCCGGCTGATACCGGATTTCGGCGAAATGAAGTCCGTCGACCGAGTCGAATTCAGAATGTTCTCGTCAGCTGCCGGAATGCGCTCCGCATCATAGCTGTCGAGCAGCGCCTCTCCCGTCACGCCATCCAGCACAAGCTTGAGTTTCCAGGCAAGATTGTCGGTATCCTGAACCCCGGAGTTAGCTCCGCGCGCACCGAACGGCGAGACCTGATGGGCGCTGTCTCCGGCAAAGAAGACCCGGCCATGGCGGAATTTTTCCAAACGGCAGCACCGGAACGTGTAGATCGACACCCACTCCAGATCGAATGCCACATCCTCGCCCAGCATTCGTTTGAGCCTCGGGATGGCGTTTTCCGGGCGTTTTTCAGCCTCCCGGTCAATGTCCCATCCAAGCTGCAAGTCAATCCGCCAGACGCCGTCCGGCTGCTTGTGCAAGAGTGCCGACTGCCCCGGATTGAAAGTAGGATCGAACCAGAACCAGCGTTCGGTCGGAAAATCGGCCTTCATCACCACATCGACGATCAGGAAATTGTCCTTGAAAACCCGGCCGGAAAAATCGAGCCCGAGCATGTTTCTGGTTTGGGAGTGCGCCCCGTCGCAGGCAACCAACCAATCCGCCTCCAGCACATAGGCTCCGTCCGGCGTCTCGACCGTCAACCGGACATGCTTGTCCTCGGGAGCCAGCGCGGTCACCTTGTTGTGGCCACGAATGTCGACAGGCTTGCCTTCGGTCTTCAAGACGCACAGCCGCTCCAGGAGATAATGTTCGCAATAATATTGCTGCAGATTGATGAAGGCTGGATATTGGTGCCCGCCTTCCGGCAAGAGGTCGAATTCATAGGCCAAATGGTCCTTGAAGAAGACTTTGCCCTTGTTCCAGACAACGCCTTTTTGCGTCATTGGTCTGGCGCATCCAAGCCGGTCCATGATTTCCAGAGTTCGCTTGGACATGCAGATCGCCCGCGAGCCGGAGCTAACATCCTCGTTTTCGTCGAGCACCACCACCGGGACATCCGACTGCGCCAGATCAATGGCAAGCGCCAAGCCAACAGGCCCCGCTCCAATGATGACAACCGAATGCCGAACCGGCGCCTTGGCCTGTTGGTCAGCACATGACGCATATGGATAACGTTGTGTCTTGAAAGGTCTTGTCTGCTCGCCAGCCCCTCCAAAGCGTCCAGTCATAACAGTTTTTGCGCCTCCGGATGCCGGTCAAAGGCGAGAAAGAACTCGTCCAGCTGAGGAGGCGCGGCACTGGTTCCGGACAACATGGCATGCACCTGCCCCCGATGATGGATCTGGTGCTGGAAGAGATGCAGGAGCGTGTTGGCGACGGTTTCGTAGAACATTCCGATTTTGCCGCGATCCTGCGCCACTTGCCGGTCCAGATCCTCTTCCGTCAGGCCATCGCAAAACCGGATCAGCGCGCTATCGGTATCCGCTTGAACTGCTTTCAGCTCTTCTGCGGTGTCGAGCAACGGCACGTCAAAAACCGCAAGGCCCGCGCCCTCCTCCTTGAGCGCATCGAGATAGTAGCGATCCACTTCCCAGATGTGGTTGAGCGTTTCGCGAAGCGAGGGAAAGAAGTTGGTCCGCACCGCCTCGAACTCTGGCTGGGACAGGCCGCAACAGGCCTCGTAAAGCCGTTGACTGGCATAGGCATTGTTGCGCGCCATCAGGCGGAAATGAGTCAAGGCCACGCTCATACCTTGACCGCCTGCTCAACCGTCTGCTCAATTGCGCCAAAGACCGAGTGCCCTGTCTTGTCCAGCATTTCGATCCGCACACTATCGCCGAATTGCAGAAACGGCGTTTTTGGCGTGCCGGTCTGGAGGGTCTCGATCATCCGCTGCTCGGCAATGCAGGAATAGCCCGCGCCGCCATCCGCCACCGGCTTGCCCGGTCCGCTGTCTCCCCTGTTCGACACCGTGCCCGAACCAATGATCGTGCCCGCAGTCAGAGCCCGGGTTTTCGCTGCATGGGCGATCAACTGCGGGAAATCAAAAGCCATGTCGACCCCGGAATTGGCCCGTCCGAATGCGTTGCCGTTCAGATCCACATGAAGCGGCAGATGCAACTTGCCGCCATCCCACGCATCCCCGAGGCTTTCCGGTGTCACGGCCACGGGCGAAAAGGCGGACGACGGTTTTGACTGGAAAAAGCCGAACCCCTTGCCAAGTTCATCCGGAATGAGGCCCCGCAGCGACACATCATTGACCAGCATGACCAGCAGAATCGCATCACGCGCCTGTTCCAGGGTTGCCCCCATCCGAACATCGCCGGTGATGACGGCAATTTCGCCTTCCATGTCGGCGCCGAACGCTGCGTCTGCAACGGCAATCGGATCACGCGGCGCGAGAAAGGCATCGGATCCGCCTTGATAGATCAGCGGATCGGTCCGGAAGCTCTCGGGCATCTCGGCCCCGCGCGCCTTTCTCACCAGTTCCACATGATTGAGATAGGCTGATCCGTCAGCCCATTGATAGGCGCGCGGCAACGGCGACAGGGCATCATGCTCATGAAACCGCGTTGCCGGCACCGCTTCGTGAGACAGGCTCTCGGCAATAAGCTCGAGTTTCGGACGCACACGCACCCACCGGTCCAGCGCCGATTGCAGCGTTGGAGCGATATGGGTCGCATCGGTGCAGTAGGTCAGCTGATCATTGACGACCACGAGTTTTCCGTCCCGCGAGCCATCCTTCAAGGACGCCAGTTTCATTGTTTATCCTTATCGCTTGCCACCCTGGCAGCAGCCTTTTCCGCGCCACCACGATTCTCCACCAAACAATCCTTGATACCCTCCGGAGGGCAACACAGGAAAACAGAAACCGGCGTTCGCCTGTCGCAAAACCGGTGCACTCGGATTGTCTGCGATCAAGATGAGCCGTCCTGAAACAGTTCTTCACGGGACGCCATCAATGGCGGATACGCGCCGCGAAGCGGTCATCGGCCCTTGACACACACTCCCATATGACGTTCCGGACCAACCTGGACCACCAAAGCCTTGAAGCCATCTTCTGACTCAAAATGATCACGGACAATCCTGGTCAGGACTTGTTCCACCTGCCTTCCGGCGTGCCGTCAAACTTCTTTTCAAGACTGTCCCAGCAATCGATGTAGTCATCCTGCAAAGGCGCTTCCTTGGCTGCGTAAGCAGTGAGGTGCTGGGGAAAGCGGGTTTCGAACATGAAAGACATGGTCTTGTCCAGCTTGTCCGGCGTGAGATCTGCCGTCGAAGCCGTTTCAAAGGCCTGACGGTCCGGGCCATGGGGCAACATCATGTTGTGAAGGCTCATGCCCCCCGGAACGAAGCCTCGCGGCTTGGCGTCATACTGGCCGTAAATGTTGCCCATCAGCTCGGACATGATGTTCTTGTGATACCAGGGCGGGCGGAAGGTGTTTTCCATAACCATCCAGCGTTCCCGGAACAGCACGAAATCAATGTTCGCGGTGCCCGGCACGCCGGAAGGCGCTGTCAGAACCGTGAAGATCGACGGGTCCGGATGGTCGAACAGGATCGCACCCACCGGGCAGTAGGTACGAAGGTCATATTTGACCGGCGCGTAGTTGCCATGCCAGGCGACCACGTCAAGCGGCGAATGGCCAATTCGGGTCTGGTGAAACTGGCCGCACCACTTGATGGTCAGCGTGGACGGCACCTCGCGATCCTCGAACCAGGCGACCGGCGTCTTGAAGTCACGGCGGTTGGCCATGCAGTTGGCCCCGATCGGGCCCCTGCCCGGCAATTCGAATTTCTGGCCGTAATTTTCACATACAAAGCCGCGCGCCGGGCCTTCGATCACCTCGACCCGGTAGACCAGCCCGCGCGGCAGGATCGCGATTTCCTTGGGCTCAAGATCCAGAACACCAAGCTCGGTGAAGAACCGCAACCGGCCCTCCTGCGGCACGACCAGAAGCTCGCTATCGGCGGAATAAAAATATTCCTCCTCCATCGACCGGGTAACCAGATAGACATGGCTCGCCATGCCGGTCTGGCTGTTCACATCACCTGCCGTGGTCATCGTGCGCATGCCGGTAAGCCAGGTCAGCGGCTCGTGCGAATGCGGCACCGGATCCCAACGGTACTGGCCGAGCGAAACGACATCATCGACCACATGCGGCGCCGTCTTCCAGAAGGGAAGCTCGACCTTCATGTAACGGCCGGAATGCTTCACAGACGGACGGATCCGGTAACACCAAGTCCGTTCGTTCTGATGACTCGGCGCGGTGAAGGCAGTACCAGAAAGTTGCTCACCATAAAGCCCGTAGGCGCATTTCTGCGGGCTGTTCATGCCCTGCGGCAGGGCGTCGGGCAGTGCTTCTGTCTCGAAATCATTGCCGAAGCCGGACATGTAGCGAAGGTCGCCCGCATCACCGATTCTGGCTCTGGGATCGTTATGGTCGGAAGCCATCTGGTCCATGGCCGCACCTTTCAGGGAATGGCGTATCGATAATTGGTTACATTCGTAACCATTACACCAAGTGTGGTCAAGGCAAAGCGGCACACGTCAAAGCTCCCATAAGAAAGCAGGTGAACCATCAAAAGGAGAAGCGCTTGGCCCCTCAGGTTTCGGGCTCGGCAACCAGATGCAAAACCATATCGACACGCGCGATCCGGTAACCTTCCGGCGGGGCCGGCAGCATCCTGACGAGGGTCTCTTCGCTCTGAATATCCATCAACCGGCCTTCGCCAGTGAAAAAGAAATGATTGTGATCGCCGGTATCGGTATCGAACCAGACCCGCTCTCCGGGCACTGCAATCCGGCGAAGCAGGCCCGCCTGCTCGAAGTCATGCAGGATATTGTAGATCGTCGCCAATGATACGCTGGTCTCGCTGCCAGACATTTCTTCAAACAGTGTCGCAGCATCCACATGCCGGTGCCCGGACCGGCAAAGCCGGAGAGCCACCGCCCGGCGCTGTTTCGTCACCCGCAAACCGCATTCGGCCAACCTCTCGAAAAACACATCGACAGATGGCGACTTGCTCTTGTCGCTCCTCGAAACGCGTGCGTGGGCTGTGTGGCAGTCAATCGCCCCTGTCCCGGATTGGTCGTATGAGAAGTCTCGGTCTTTCAGCATGGCTTGATCCCGGGTAGAAAACCTTATTGCAAATGATTTGCATTTGCAGGGTTGAATTTCAACCCTTTTGATCCGCGATCAACTTGAAGCCCATCGAAACATGCATAGTGTGGACCTACGTCACAGAAGTGGCGATGACGCCATCAGGAATTGATTGTCAAGGGCACTGAACGCGCCGCTACGCGGTCAAAGGCCGTTGACAATCAATTCCTGATGACAAACTGGCCGGGAAGCCTTTCAAGGCGGAGACCGCCTTGAAAGGCTTTCCATGAACACTTCATCTCCATCCCAAACAGATG
>NZ_SMMF01000456.1:0-1109 GCF_009711355.1 Roseibium sp. RKSG952
CGCACTCAAACGCGTGAAGTGGTCAGGTTAAAACCCGTTCGGCGCTCATTTCGGCAAAGCTTCGACCATCCCCTTCAAGGATCGCGTTCTGGCCGGTCTCGGCTTGCCAGCGCTCTATCGCGACATCGACATAAGCGGGGCTGATTTCCATTGCGAAGACGCGGCGGTCATTGGCTTCGCCTGCCATGATCTGCGAACCGGAACCGGAGAAGGGCTCATAACACAGCCCGCCACGGGCAACGTGCTGGCGCATCGGGATACCGAATGCATCGAGGGGTTTCGGCGTTGGATGATCAGGGCGTTCGTCCTTCGGAAAGGACGGCATTTCCCAGGTGGATGGCAGCGTTTCCCCGGCGATCTTTGGTGGCCGGTTCGGACGCCGCCAGCCCATGAAGCAGGGCTCGTGCTTCCAGAGGTAATGGGACCGGGTCAGAACGCCTCGGTCCTTCACCCAGATGATCTGCTGATGAACGAAAGCGCCAGCTTTTTCCCAACAGCTCTCCAGCATGGCCTGACGGCGGGAGGCATGCCAGCAGTACCAGGCAGCATCTTCGGTAATGGCTTCCTCAACAGCAGCGGCGATGAAGCTGTCGTAAAGCTCAGCACCCTGGCTGCTGTCATCCCATGTGGTGCCGTAGGAGGCAGACCAGTCCTTGTTCCGTGTCGGATGGTTCGAGCCGTCATAGTCGACGAGATAGGGCGGATCTGTCGCAAACAGCACCGCGCGTTCGCCATTCATCAGGCGGCGGACATCCGCGGGACAGGTAGCGTCCCCGCAGAACAACCGATGATCCCCTAGGCGCCACAAATCACCGGTCTTTGAGATCGGATTGCGCGGTGGCTCGGGTATGACGACAGTGGGTTGGGAGCTGTCCTTGCCGAGATTGCCGTCTTCGTCCGGAGTGAAGGCCAGAAGCTGGTCGAGCTCGCCGTCGGAAAAGCCCACCAGCGACAGGTCATAGTCCTCGGCCAGCAGGTCGTTCAGTTCGGTCGAGAGCAGCGCCTCATCCCAGGTCCCGAGTTCCGTCAGCTTGTTGTCCGCGATCCTGTAAGCCCGGCGCTGCGCCTCGGTCAGATGGCCGAGCACGATCACCGGGGCCTCGGTCAGC
>NZ_SMMF01000168.1:0-324 GCF_009711355.1 Roseibium sp. RKSG952
TCCAGGTGCTGCTCGGCCATGCCAAGCTGAGCACAATGGCCCGCTACACGCATGTCGCCACCAGGACGATCCGCGATACGGTCAGCCCCTTCGAGCGGCTGAAGCAGTTGCAGGATCAGACGCTGAAGCGCGGACCGGAATAACCCGCTCGGGGTGTCCCGGCAAAAGCTGGAGATTGCGGACATCTTCCGGGCTCATGGTCCCGCGTGGCGGCGGGCCAATGCCGGGCATGTCAGCCTCAACCAGCTCAAGGTCATGTCGGTAATCGAGACCTGTCGCACAGAGGCGCTTGGCGGGCATGTGGCGGCCTGTGCCAAGTGCGGC
>NZ_SMMF01000503.1:0-1418 GCF_009711355.1 Roseibium sp. RKSG952
TCGCCTACAATTCCTGCAAGAACCGGCATTTCCCAAAATGCCAGGGATCGGCAGCCCGGGACTGGATGGCCGCCCGGGCCGAGGATTTGCTGCCAGTGGAGTATTTCCACATGGTCTTCACGCTACCGGCGGAAATCGCGCGGATTGCGTACTGGAACAAGAAGACGGTCTACGATCTTTTGTTTCGCGCTTCAGCCGAGACCTTGACCACCATCGCTGCCGATCCCCGGCATCTGGGTGCGCGCATCGGCATGACCAGCGTGCTGCACACATGGGGCTCGGCACTCACCCATCATCCGCATGTCCACATCATTGTCCCCGGCGGAGGCCTATCTCCGGATGGCACGCGATGGATCTCTTGCCGTCCTGGTTTCTTCCTGCCGGTCAGGATCCTGTCCCGATTGTTCCGGCGTCTGTTTCTGCAGGGATTGATAGCGCTGCATCGTGCGCGTGATCTGGTCTTCTTCGGTGATCTGGCCGGGCTGGCCGAAGATGACGTCTTCACGGCATGGCTCGCGCCCCTGCGCAGAGCCGAATGGGTGGTCTACGCCAAACCGCCCTTCGGCAGCCCAAAGGCCGTACTGGCCTATCTCAGCCGCTACACCCACCGGGTGGCCATCTCGAACCGCCGCCTGATCAGCGCCGATGCCCGGACGGTCACGTTCCGTTGGAAGGACTACCTGCTCAAGCATCGCAACTGCCAGAAGGTTATGCGTCTGGCCACCGGCGAGTTCATCCGCCGTTTCCTGATCCACGTGCTGCCCGACGGCTTCCACCGCATCCGCCACTACGGTCTTCTGGCCAGCGCCGGCCGCAAGACCAGTGTCGCAAAGATCCGCGCTCTGCTCGGAGCGGAAACGGTCAAAAAGGATCAGCCATCAGGCGCCGAGATCGTTCCGCTCACGCTGAGAGAGCCATACCCGGACTGCGGCGGCCCGATGCGCATCGTCGAATTATTCCGACGCGGCCATAAGCCCCGGTCCCGTGCACCACCAAGACAGGAGGCAGCATGACGACCTGCCCGCCACAGTGCCAAAAGCCCATCCGGAAAGACACTACATTCCGGGTGCCCATCGGTGTGTGCCAAATGCCGTTGAACGCCGTAAAATCTTCGCAACTGACAGAAAGTGACTGTTCGATCTGCTTCCGATCAACCCGTCCTAAACCATCCGGCTTGCACGTTTGCTCATGCCAACGGCGTGCTACAACACAATAGAACCCCGCTGCGTGCCTCTTTCCCCATAGACGCCCCTCCAAGGCCCCGCGGATTCCTCCTTCCGAGGTTTGTCAACGCGGACCGATGCATGCTCCGCGGCAACCGCCACATAGCGGCCCGCATCGAAAAACCTTCAGCATGCGGCCACTCATCCAGTGATCGTCAGACGGCGGCTTAGGTGAAGGTTTTTCGATGCGGGCCG
>NZ_SMMF01000531.1:0-1619 GCF_009711355.1 Roseibium sp. RKSG952
TTTCAAGCTGTTCACCAAACGTGCAAGCGAAACTTTTGGCGGGTAATGCACAAGTAGGTGCACGTTGAGGTGTCATCGGACGACGCGAAAAAACAGGCTGAAGCCCTGCCAGCTAAAATGCCGTCACGAATCAGTGATTTTTTACACGTGCAAACTTAATCAATTGAGCGTGAGTGACTGCCCCCCCCCGCCCCAAAGGAAGGGGTTTGCCGTGCTTCTGGATCATCGGCGGTGAATCACTCCAGGGGCTGCCAGACTGACGACCCGATGAACACCAAGCACGTGGAGAGCTTCTTCAGCCGGATACAGCGGGCTTATATCGGCATCCACCACCGCTTCTCGCTGAGGTATTTCGACTGGTACGTCGTCGAGCTTGTCTGGCGCGAGGATTATCGCCGGATGAGCAACGTCCAGCTGGTCGGGCTAGTTGTTGCGGACGCCATGAGAAATCCGACATCTCGGTCGCTCTGCGGTTACTGGCAAAGGAACAAACCGGAGTATCCGGATCTGGATTAAAGCGGAAAAAACAGCTTATCTGCATCAGCTCTACCATCTGGATTAAAGAGCTTATTCATTGAGGGTATAAATTTCTCTCTGTAGAACCAAGCGCGCACGAATTCCTGCGGAATATCCGAGCAGAAATTTTTCCAGAAACTAAATATCATTTCATCAAAAACTCCTACCCGATACAATTGCAGGATCATTGAACAGCGAGCTGCGACAGGATCGAAACAGGATCTATTTTGAAGATCTGCTTCAAAAAGAGGATTTCGATGACCTATAACAAACTTGCTAGCATTCAGGCATAGATTCTGAAGAAAGTATTCATACTGATTGCCGCACATAACCTGACTGGGTTTGAATTTTTTTGTGCGAACGATTTTGATGGCACTATTGGGTGAGATGGGCAGCCAGAGAGAGAAATCACGGGAAAGCAAGCCGCCAAATTTCGGCGGACCATCAATTCCCCCGTAATCAACGACAACTCCGCTGTCAGGCAGTAGAAGATCTGATTCTGGTCGTGAAACGAATATCACCGAATGCTTTTTCAGTGCTTTTGCGTGGTCTTCTACATTGAGTAGCACATCGGCCAAAACAGCACTTGATCTCTTTCTGCGCTCGCTCTGCGGACATTCATCAACTCCCCAAATCTTTTCGACTCCCATTTCTTTTGCAAGAAGTCTGAGGTCATCATCTAGGTGAGAAATTCTTTTGTGCAAATGTTGCTGTCGCAAAAATTGCGCTACAGCATATTGTTTAATCTTAGCCCTATCACTGGCGGATCTAACCTGTTTATGGCGTAGGGTTCTATCTCGAGCTTCATAGAATGCATTCTCAATTGGGTTGAGGATATTTGTTTCTATGTGGTTGCGTGGCATTTGGTCGGACTCGTAGAGGTGCTTCTGACCGCCGTGATTCTCTAAATTGAAACAATCTTCAAAGCGCCCGTCAGCGAGTATCCAACGGGATGTTTTTCCGTCTTCGTAAGAAAACCAGGACATGTGTTTTCGCGGTAGATAATGTTGGTATTTGACGAATGACATCCTTGCATCTCGACTCTCTCTGGCATTTCAAGTGGCTTCAAGCCTTGTACACGACACAGTTTACGATTGTGTCTG
>NZ_SMMF01000832.1:0-14008 GCF_009711355.1 Roseibium sp. RKSG952
CCAGATCCATGTCCATATCCAGCATGTCCACCGGATAGCCGGTTTTGTCCGCAACGATCGCCAGCACTGTTTCAGTGACGTTGGGTTGTGCTGCAATCCTGCCAGGTGCGGCCCGAGGTTGTTCATTCTGAACTCCTGCTTCCGCCAGTTCAGCCGTTTCTTTCGCACCTTGATACACAGCCGCGTCGTTTCTGACCGACAGTTCGGCCAGTTTTGCCGTCAAACCGGCCACTTCGGAATTCAGTTGATCCAGTGTCCGCCGGCCGGCCAGTTCGTCATCCTGAAACACCCTTGCCTTTGCAGGATAGGGCTTGTTGTAATTTGCCCCGTTGAGCTGAAGTTCATGTTTTTTCGGCTTGGGCATTGGCTCTTCGGCCGGAGCTTCCTCCCAAAGGGAAGCCAGATTTACCCGGTATCCGGCGATACAAAGCCCGCCTATGGCATTGTGAAGTGCGGCAACGCCTCCTGTCTTCGCATTGTCCAGCGACACCACCGTATGAGGGCGCTTTCCGAGCACCGCCTTGATAAACCTGCCGCAGGTATCCGAAGGTCCAACCTCGACAAAGGTTCTCACACCGTCACGGTACATGGTCTCGATCATGGCAAAGAACCGCACCGGACTGGTCAGATGACGGGCGAGAATGTTCTGCGTTTCATCATCGGCCCGTGGGTAGGTGCCCGCCATCAGATTGGAGTAGACCGGCACTGTCGGCGCCTTCAGCCCGCTCTCGAGGATCGCCTCTTTCAATGGCGCATAAGCCGCTTCAACGAGTGGAGAATGAAACGCGGCACTGACATTGAGCGGAACGACCTTGATCCCCTTTGCCTCGAATGCCGCTTGTGCTTCCAGAGTGTCATGCTCCGAGCCTGCAAGCACAAACTGGTCAGGGGTGTTCAGGTTTGCGAGGTACACCTTGCCCGGCAGCTGGGCCAGCGTGTTCGAGACGGTGACTTCCTTGGCAAAGACGGCGATCATCCGTCCGCCCGATTGCTTGGCCGCCATGGCACATGCGATGCCACGATCCCGCGCCAGTTTCAGAGCTGCTTCTTCTGTAAGCGCGCCGGCCGCATGCAGGGCCATGATCTCGCCGACACTATGGCCCGCCATGCAATCGGCCTCGATGCCGAGTTCTTTCAATAAGGAAAGCTGCGCCATTCCAACAAGGGTGATGGCCGGCTGCGCGTTCTGCGTCTGCGTCAGCAAGGCAAATTGCCGCTTCCGTGCGTCGTCATCGAAAGCGGGAGGGGGAAACGCGATCCGATGGAGGTCTGCGGACCCGAGGCTCGCGTAATCGGCTGCCCGGTCCCAGGCCTTGCGCGCCTTGTCGAAATGCAACGCGAGTTGCGCGCCCATACCGATGTATTGACTGCCTTGGCCTGCGAAAACGAAAGCCGTTTTGCCCCGATCGGCCGCCCGGCTTTCATAGCCAAGCCCCTCCACAGACAGCGGAACTCCCTTGTTGGCGGCTCGCTGTATTTTGTCTGCTTTCGCGCGCAAATCCTTAACAGAACCGGCAACCAGATAGCCGCGGTGAGATGCGGAATACTCAAAGGCTTCCTGGCTTTCCCAGGCATTGAAGGCCAGGGCATCTTCACTTTCGCACAGATCCAGGGTTTCCTCGATCTTGGTGCAAATCTCGGAAACGGTGTCACCACTGAACAGAAACAGTTCATTGGGCAGAATACGCAAACGCGGCGGCTTCACCCCTTCGCCACGATATTCCTCCAGGGTCACGTGGAAGTTACTCCCGCCAAATCCGAAGGAACTGACCGATGCCCTCCTTGGAAAGTCGTTTCCGCGGACCCAGGGCCGGGCCTGTTCGCTCAGATAGAAGGCCGAATTGGCAATATTCAGTTTGGGGTTCGGGGTCCCGATATTGATCGTCGGCGGCAAAACCTTGTGATGCAGCGCATTCACCATCTTCGACAAGCTTGCCGCGCCGGCTGCAGACTTGGTGTGCCCGATTTGCGATTTGACGGAGCCCAGAGCGCACCAGTTCCGGTCCGTGGGTGCTGCGGGCTGAAAGACGCTCTGCAATCCTGCAAATTCGACGGCGTCACCGACCCGTGTGCCGGTCCCATGCGCCTCCATGAGTTCGACCGTGCGCGGCGTATACCCCGCTTCGTCATAGGCGCGTGTGATCGCAAGCGCCTGACCGTCCGATTTCGGCGCGTAAATGCTGGTTCCGCGACCGTCGGAGCTTGCCCCGATGCCACGCAACACGGCATGGATTTCATTACCGTCCCGCTCGGCATCTTCCAGGCGGCGCAGCGCAAGAATACCGCATCCCTCGCCCATCAAGGTGCCATCACAATCGGCCGAAAACGGCCGGCAGGACCCGGTCTCCGACATTGCCGGGGTTTTCGAAAAACACATGTACATGAAAATGTTGTTCAGAGCATCGGCGCCACCGGCGAGCACCATGTCGGACTCTCCAAGCCACAGCTCCTGAACCGCGTGACGGACGGCGGCAAGCGAACTCGCACACGCCGCATCGGCCGTGAAATTGGTACCCCCAAGATTGAACCTGTTGGCGATCCGCCCGGCCACGACGTTCCCCAACAGGCCGGGAAACGTGCTTTCCCGCCAGTCGGTGTAGTTGGAAACAATCCGGTCAGCGATCTGCTCTGCATCGCCTTGTGCAAGGCCATGTTCCAGCATGGCCTGGATCCAGACCGGACGGTTCAGCCTGCTGGCCATGTCACCGATCAGCTCGGTCCCGGCCGCCACGCCCAAAATGACGCTGGTGCGCTTGGGGTCGACCTTGCCCACCGTCCCTTTCTGCGCCCGCTCCAGCACGCGCTGCGCCACATAAAGCGCAATCAGCTGCACCGTGTCAGTGGTCTCGACAACTTGCGGCGGCGTGCCGAATTTGACCGGATCAAACGAAAAATGCGGTATGAACGCGCCGCGCCGGACATACACCTTGTCGGGCACAGACGGATCCGGATTGTAAAAATCCCGGGTCAGAAAATGGCTGTCCGGTATGTCGCTGGTCGTATCGGCGCCCTCGACAATGTCCCGCCAGAAGCCGGAGGTCGTGCCCCGCCCGGCGAACATGGTTCCAAGACCAACAATTGCAATCGGTGCTTTATTCAATGTCATTTGACTACCCCAGCCAATCTTGAAACCATTTGGACACTCGGGTCCGTTGTTTATCCAAGTTCCAGCCGGACGGGCCGGAACGTCATCATGTGCGCAGGAACCGCAACGCCACAGCTTCTGAGTTGCTGCGCTCTCGTAATGCGGGTAGCACCTTCAAGCAGGTTCAATCCGATCTGGCGGACAGTCCGGTTTTGCGCTTCAGCCAGAAACGTGCCATGCGCCCAAGTGTTGAAAGCGCCCATGGCCGGGCCACACCAGACCTGATAGTCCAGACGCCTGTCAGCGTTACCGTCCCGCGCCCATTGTGATCCCAGGAACAGGAAACGCTTGAAGACCAAGGCCAGTTTGAGCTTGTCATTGGTGTCGGCGCGGGCAACCAGATCCGGCTTGTTGCGGGCATGGTAGGCGCGGGTTTCCGCCCAGGCCGCATCGAAGGGCTGGCGCAAAACCTTTTTCTCGACCCACTCGCGGTCCCTTGCGGGCAGTTCATCAAGGCTTTGGTATCGCCGGTAAAGCGCATCCAGACGCTGGCCGGTGGTCGCAAACAGGGTGCCTTTTTTCAGGACCTGAACCTTCGCACCTATTTCGAACATGTCAGCGGCAGGCGCGAGGGCAATGTCGGCAACATCTGCTTCGCAGAGCATGGCCTTGGCGTCGTCGGAGAGATTTGCTTCCACCGAAGCCTGATTGATGGAACCGGTCAGCACATAATCTGCCCCGATTGCAAAGGCCGAAGCGACCGCAGCCGGTGTGCCGATCCCTCCTGCAGCACCGAGGAAGACCGGTCGGTCATAGCCGTAACGTTCGACCGCCCTGTCGAGTGTTTCCCTGATCGCCGGGAAAAGCGCGCCTAATGGCCGCCCGTCCGTGTGCCCGCCGGAGTCCGCTTCCACCGTGATGAATTCGGCAACCGGCAGCCGCCGCTGCAACTCCGCCTGTTGTTCGGTAATCGCACCATCCTGCACCAAGGCGGCAAGCATCTTTTCAGGAGGCGGCAAGAGAAATGCCGAAGCGACCTCGGGTCTCGAAATCTTTGCAAAAACCCGTGTTTTTCTAACGATTCCGCCCGTTCCGGAAACATGAAGACCCGCTGCGGAGAAGCGTACGACATCTTTTGACAGGCGCATGAATGCCGAGGCAGAGACGTTTGCCACACCTTCGGCAAGAAACAGATCGACCAGCTCGGTTTCACGTTCGGGCCGGTCCGGCGAATGGATCAGGTTCATCCCCCAGGCTGTGTTTTCGCCGACCGCCTCGCGAATGCTCAGGATTGCGTCCCGCACAACAGGAACGCGAAGACCGGCGCTGCCGAAAAACCCAGCAAACCCGGCCTTGACCGCCTCTATCACCATTTCGGGGGACGCTATGCCCCGGGCCATCTCGCCGCAAACATAGGGAAACCGGCAGTCAAGCACTTGGCCAAAGTCACGATTGCCCAGCCATTCCGGAAAGATGCCGGGCAGCGAACCAACGACATCCCGCGCATTGTTCTCTAGACCTGTGTCGGGGTTCGAGACTGACTTTTGGGTAAGTCCGGCCCATCGATGCCCGCGATCATCCGACACGATCACCGCGTCATCACGAAACCTGTCGAGGCACAACTGCAACAAGGTCAGATGCTTGTCACGCTCCTGCCGCAGTTCTGGAGGACGGTCGCCGCCGGCGAGGCCTTCATGTTCGGGAAGCAATAATTCCGAAGTCCGGGCATCCATGCAGACAGCCTCTCGCGATATACAGACGATCGCCGGAAGACTTCTTTATTGCCCTTGCAATTTCAAATACTGATTGGAATAAACAGAATCATATTCACGTACGAATCCGCCAAAAGTAAAAGCTCAAAATTTATTAAAACGGAACAAATTAATTTGGAAAAGACATTCTATGAAACCAAAATGATTGCCCCTTTCCTCCCATGAAACGATCTAACAATAAATGGTATAGATATTAGGTTGTTTAACCAATAAGTTACAATATGTTCCCGTTATAACCATTCTCAGTTTCAAAAAAAACAAACAAACCAGAAAATTAGTTTCACAGAGCAGGTCAAATTACCAATTGGTTTCCGGATTCCTTACAAGGAACCACAAGCCCTTAACTCCAGATTATTTATTATTAGTTTCACCAACATTGTCTAATCAAGCACAAATATATTAAAAATGATTTACCCAGACCAAATCCACCCCTACGTCATTTTTTCAACAGATTGAAAGCGCGATCAGCCAAACTTAAAAACACATAGACTGCCAACAGGCCGACCAGGAAACGCAGATCCGTCCATATCGTACCGCCAGCAAACCGGCGGGCCAGATCATTGGCTTCCGTCCAGACGTAATAGCTGGCGACCACAAGGATGAGCGTTACCAAGACCGTCACCACCAAAGAACGCCAAGATTGTTTTTGGTCATTGCTCACCGCAACACCCTCGCCGTGTCAAAATCCGCCTTGAACACCAGCAGATCGTCGAGCTGCTCGACCTCGCCTTCGATTTCAATGTAAAGCGCCAGCAGGTCGCGGATCTGGTCTCCAAGCACCTGACCGTCCTTGTCAGTCATCAGAAAGAAGTTGCGGCCTGCAACCGGCCCTGTAGAGACAAACACCGGCGGGATACCGCCTGTGATGCAAAGATCGGCGCAGGCCTTGTGCGCGATTCCGCTACCCGGCCGCATCGCGCCCGCATAACACTTGCCGTCACAGATTTCGCCACTCAGCCGCCAGCGCCCCAGGGAGGCGGGGGCCGCAGGCGTGAAGCCTTCGTCAGGGCTGTCGCTTGCTGACACATTGCCGACCTGGATCATCATCAGGTCGCCGCGCCTCACAGGCACGCCCTTGAGCGTCACCGGCTGGCCCTTGTGGCGGTTGGCCTGATCGAAGACCCCCCGCTTGCCCTGACCCGACAGCATATAGGTCTTTGCCGGCGCTCCATCGGCGGCAGGCGTGCGAAACACCGGATAGGGCTGCAGTTCGAGAATGCCGGACTGCTCGAACGGCGCCCCCCACTGGAACCCGCCATCGCCAGGATCATTCTGGGTCGAGGACAAGGCGAGAGCCGCCAACCCCAGACCAACAAGAAAGCAGACGGCAAACACACTCAGGAAGGCGACCAACTGCTTCGGAATACCGAGATACCCAATGAAAAAGGGCTGATCCTTGTCCGGTCTCATGACGCCTCCCCGATCTCGACAGGATCGACATGGGTGCCCGCTGGCAAGGGCGTTGGATCAAGCAGGATGGTGGAGCCGAGAAGCATCAGCTGGTAGGTGGCGATTTTCTCCGTGAACGGCGCCGGGGACCGGCCGTTCTCAAGTTGATACTGATGCCCGTGCCATGGACAAGTGATGACGCCGTCGATGACCCGCCCCTCGCCCAAAGGGCCATTCTGATGCGCGCAGGCATTGCTCAAGGCAGAGAGCTTTCCCTTGTAGCGCCAGACAGCAACTCGGTCATGACCCGGCACCGAGACGATCCTCGCCCGGTTATTCTCGATCTCGTCAACCTCGCCCACCACCAGCCAGCCGTCCTGCTGCAATCCGATTAGGTCAGGCTTGCGCGGTTTCTGATCCTTGTCCGCATTACGCTCCCTGCGGCTTGCCGAAAAATGCAGCCCGCACACGAGCACGACACTGGCGGCGACAACGCTTGTGAAAATCGGATCGTCCGGTCCTTGCAAGGCACCGAGTGCCACATGCAAGACGACAAGCGCATAGGCTGCATAGATGAACATATGCAGCGCCTTCCAGAGCGGTGCGCCCAGAAAGCTCAGCCAGAAATCATGGCTCGTGGCGGCCAGCACGAACAGGATGATCAGGGCGGCAATGCCCAGCGTTTCAAAGGGAAAACCGATCAACTGGCCGTAACTGGTATTGGATGCCAGCAGCGCGGCATACCTGTCGGTCGGGCTGAAGTTGAAATACCAGCCAAGCACATAGTTTGCGTGGACGGCGGCCACGGCGGCGGTCATCACCCCGAAATGACGGCGATTGTACAAAAGCGGCAAGAACCGCCTGTCGAGCCGCGCCAGCGGGCCAATGCACAAGATCACGGTCAGCATCAGGAAGGCGCAGCTGCCGAAAGCCCGCATGCGCAAGGTCGCCCCGTCAATCGGGCGGGTCACATCCTGATAGTTCGGGCCAACGCGGATATATAAGTACAGATACAGGATCACGCCGATCAAAAGGACGGCGTCATAGAGATACTTGTTCCGGTTCCAGAGGACGGGTGCGTATTGAACACTCATTGCACCACCTCCCCCGCCGGGGCGCTGATCCGGACCGCTGGCCGGTCAACCGGCACCGTCTGGCGCAAGGCCAGAACGAGAAACAGGGCAAGCGGCAAGGCAAAGGCAAGGACTGACCAGATCAGGGCGTGGGCCGAGCGATGCGGGCGTTTCATGAAGCGCCTCCATTCCGGCGCTGTTTTTCCAGCACAAACCACCGGATCAGAACGAGGGGCCAAAGCAGGCAAATTCCGGGAATGAGCAACGGGCGGAAAACAAACGCCCCGCGCGCGGACGGGTCGACCCGGTCTATCCCGACCCCGAGAAAAAAAGCTGCGACCACCAGACCGGCCAGCAAGTAATAGCGGCCGATGTCAATCAGAAGTGCACCTGTCCCCATGCAAACCTCCCGTCGAGAGATCAAGCTTAAACCGATACAACCCGCCCTGTCACGGTACGGCTTGCGCGTATTTCTCAAACCAGTTCCGGATCGGTCATGACTTCGACCAGCGAGGGTCCCCCATGGGCAAAGGCATCCGACAAGGCGTCATGCAGTTGCTCGGGATCGGTCACCCGGCTGCCATGCCCGCCGCACAGCCGGGCAAATGCCGAAAAGGACGGATTGGCGAGGCTTGTCTCCCACACGGGCCACTCACCTGCCTTCTGCTCTTTCGAAATCTTGCCGAGTTCGCCGTTGTTCAAAAGGATATGGGTGATGTTCATCCCGTATTTGACGGCCGTGGTGAACTCCATCGCATATTGGCCAAAGCCGCCATCGCCGGAGATCGAAATCACCTTTCGGCCGCGATGGGCTTCAAAATCCTGTGTCGCGCACCACGCTCCGATCGCGGCCGGAAGGCCGAAACCGATCGATCCGAGATAACCCGACATGAGGATGTGCTGGCCCCGCGGTTCGAAATAGCGCCCGAAGGAATAGGTGTTGTTGCCGACATCAACCGGCAGGATGGCGTCGTCCGGGCACAGTTCCGTCAAGGCCTTGAAGACAGATGCCGAGTGAAGCCCCTGACCGCGAAACTCTGCCAGGCGCCGCTCTTTTTCCGCGCGCCAGATCTGCCAGCGTTCGGCCAGTTCGCACAGCTGGTCCGCAGCCTCCGGTGCCTTGCCGACATGCGGCAACACGGCATCGCAGAAGGTGCCGATTTCGCTCCAGACCGGCAATGTCACGGGATGGAACTTGCCGAGCTGCATGCGTTCGAAATCGACCTGTAAGATCGGCTTGTAGGGCGCAATCCCCGTGTGATTGGAAAAGGACGAGCCGAGGGAAATGATCAAATCCGCCTCGTTCATGAACCAGCTCGCAATCGGCGTGCCCGAGCGCCCCAAAACACCCGCCGCATTGGAGTGTGTATCAGGGATCAATCCCTTGCCCTTGAAGGTGGTCAGCACGGGTGCGCCGATCTTCCTGGCCAATGCGATCACATGATCGCGCACGTCCCTTGCACCATATCCCAGCACCACGACCGGACGTTTTGCGTTGTTGATCATGTCTGCAGATTGCCGGAGATCCTCCGCCGATGGCGCAATATCGATCCTCCCGAGCCGTCCCTCCGGCCCACGCGCCTCCGCATCGCTTGGGATGGTCTGGACGTCGTCCGGAAACACCAGATGGGCCACATCCCGCTCGACGATGGCGGTTTTCAGCGCCAGCGACATCAGCTCCGCATGGTTGGATGAGGGCAGCACCGCCTGCGAAAACCGCGAGACCGCCTCGAAGGCCGATTTGAGATCAATGTCCTGAAACGCGCCGGGACCGAACACCTGGGTTTGAACCTGTCCGGTCAGCGCCAGAACCGGGGCACGGTCCACTTTCGCGTCCCACAGGCCTGTCAGCAGATTGGTGGCGCCGGGTCCGGCGATGGCCAGACAGGCAGCGGGGCTTCCCGTGAGCTTGCCATAGGCGGAAGCGGCAAAGGCGGCCGCCCCCTCATGCCGGATCCCGACATATCCAAGGGTTCCCTTGGCGGTTTGCAGGCGCAAGGCGTCGGCGAGGCCGAGATTGGAATGGCCCACCATGCCGAAAACCCGTTTGACACCCCAGTTGACCATGGTTTCGGCCATGACATCGGTGACGGTGCGCACATGCTCCGGTTCCGGTTCCAGACCGACAAATATCTCGCCGTCCTCGATCTTGAGCGGATATAGTTTTTGGCCGGTA
Source organism: Roseibium sp. RKSG952 (assembly GCF_009711355.1). Classification (NCBI taxonomy): domain Bacteria; kingdom Pseudomonadati; phylum Pseudomonadota; class Alphaproteobacteria; order Hyphomicrobiales; family Stappiaceae; genus Roseibium; species Roseibium sp. RKSG952. The sequence continues at coordinate 9,496 of NZ_SMMF01000832.1, forward strand.
TCCTCATGACCGCCCGGAGGCGCACCGGTGATCGGGTCAAAATCCCAGCCGTGCCACGGACAGCGTATCCAGCATTTGCCATCCGTGCCCGTTTCGATGGAGCCTTCGCCCAAAGGCCCGCCCTGATGCGGGCAATGATTGTCCATCGCCGCCCATTGACCATCAAAATGCGACAGGCACAGCGATGTGGTGCGCGCTGTCACCGTCTTGACCCGGCCTTCCGGCAAATCCCCGGCATGCCCGACCGAAATCCAGTCGAGATGTTGCGTGTCGATTGCGTCCATGATCGTCCCCCTCAAACCGGCCCTTGTGAGGCAACGCCGCCATAGGCAATGCCGGACAGGTCCGACATCTCCCGCTTCCAGGTGGTCAGATCCTCGATCGAAAACCCGGAAAGATGGCTGTGCCCACAGGCCCGGGCCATCACCTGCATCAATTCCACGGACGCATCGAAAAAATTCGCAAGCTGGCGCGCGGATTTCTCGATCACCAGCCGGTTGACCAGATGCGGTTTCTGGGTGGCGATGCCGACCGGGCAATTGTTGGTGTGGCAAGCGCGCATGGCGATGCAGCCAATCGCCTGCATCGCCGCGTTGGAGACGGCAACGGCATCAGCCCCAAGCGCCAGCGCCTTGACGAAATCGGCAGGCTTGCGCAAGCCGCCGGTGATGATCAGGGTCACGTCGGAACGGCCCACCCGGTCCAGATGGCGGCGGGCGCGGGCGAGCGCCGGAATCGTCGGAACGGAAATATTGTCCCGGAAAATGATTGGTGCGGCCCCCGTGCCGCCGCCCCGTCCATCCAGAATGATATAGTCGACGCCAATCTCCAGCGCGACGTCGATGTCCTTTTCTATGTGCTGGGCAGAAAGCTTGTAGCCGACCGGAATGCCGCCGGTGCGACTCCTCACCTCGTCCGCGAAATCGCGCAGCTGGGCAGCGTCGGTCCAGTCGGGAAAGCGGGGCGGGGAAATCGCGTCCTCTCCTTCGTGAAGGCCACGGACCTCGGCAATCTTGCCCTGCACTTTTGAGCCCGGCAGATGACCGCCCGTACCGGTCTTCGCTCCTTGCCCGCCCTTGAAATGAAAGGCCTGCGCCTTCGCGAGCCTGCCCCATGAAAATCCGAACCGGGCCGAGGCCAACTCGTAAAAGTAACGGGAATTGGCTTCCTGCTCCTCCGGCAGCATGCCCCCTTCCCCGGAACAGATCCCGGTCCCGGCAAGCTCCGCGCCGCGCGCCAGAGACACCTTGGCCGGTTCCGACAAGGCCCCGAAGCTCATGTCGGACACAAACAGCGGGATCTTCAGCTTCAAGGGCTTATGGGCATTCGGGCCGATCACCACATCCGTGCCGATTTCCTCGTCATCGAGCAGCGGAAACCTGGCGAGCTGGGCGGTCAGAAGCTGGATATCGTCCCAATCCGGCAACTGCCCCCGTGGCACGCCCATCGCATCGACCTTGCCGTGATGCCCGGTCTTGGAGAGCCCGTCCTTCGCATATTGCTGGATCAGTTTGGTGTAGGGCTCTTCCTCCGTGCCGTGGCTGGTGTCGGCGTAAAGGCCGAGATAAGCCGAGCGGTCGAAAGGCTGAGGATTGTCGACCGCCCATGCGGCGATCTCTTCCGCATCGACCAGGACACGGTCCTCATCGGTCCAGCAAGCAAATTTCGGGAGGGCTTCGGCGTTGTTGTATTCCGACACGCCGCTATCAAGGCGGTAGTCCCAATAATGAACACCGCAAATCAGGTTGTCGCCATCGACAAAGCCGTCGGACATCAGCGCCCCGCGATGCAGGCACCGGCCATAAAAGACGGAAACCTCGTCATCAAACCGGACCACCACCAGATCCACATCGGCAACAAACGCATAGTGCGGCGTGCGGTCCGGCAATTCACTGAGCTTGGCTACCTCGGTCGCTTTCATAGTCCCCCCTCAATTCCATAAAAAACTCTGGCCGTCCGGGCCGTTCTGCCTGGCTATAGAAAGGTTTCGGTACGCATCTCCGGCATGGGTTGCGCCTCCGGCGGCTTGTCCCGGGCCGCCACGTGCATGCCAAACCATTTTGAGCCGGGCACCGCCGATACCCCGTGCAAAACGGCACTGATCCAGACCGCGTTGGTCGCCAGCATCAAGACCGTCTCTCCAAGCTCGTGGTCGATCTGGTCCACAACCAGCAAGGCGAACAGAGCAGTTGCCAGCCCGCGTGGCCCGAACCAACCAAAGAAGAGCCGGGTCGAGGGCGCTGCATCCGTGCCAATCAACGACACCCAGATTGCGAGCGGACGCACCACGAACAGGCTGATCAGAATGATGGCAAGGGTTGTTGTGTCGAGATGGTTTAATGCTTCCGGCACCAGCGCGAGGCCAATCAGGAAAAACGCGCCCCAGGTCAGCATCTGGCCCTCGCTCTCGGTGAACTCGTAGATGAAGGGGCACTGTCCCTTGACCACATTTCCGAAAAACAGACCCGCAACAAAAGCAGCGATGAAACCGTTGCCGCCGATCTCGCCGGCAGCTAGGTAAGCGCCACCCGCCATCGCAATCGCACCGATCCCTTCGATGGTTACGGTGGTCATTTGCCTGCGCTTTGCGGCCAGAAACACCCGCCCGCCGATCCAGCCGATGATGACGCCCACCAGCGGCCCGAAAACAAGCTGCTTTGCACCGAACAAGGCCCAATTGGTTGCATCGGTTTGCATCATCTCGGCCGTGAGGCTGGCGAACAGCAGGATTGCGGGCAAGGCCAGCCCGTCATTGAGACCGCTTTCAACCGTCAACGCGCGGCGAACGCGTTCCGGCACCACCGGGTTGGTAACGACCGCCTGTCCGAGAGCGGCATCGGTCGGAGCGAGGATCGCCGCAATCAGCATGGCCACCACGAGCGGATAGGCTCCAAGAAAAGGGGCTGCCGCGATTGTCCCGAACACAATCGACAAGGGCAAACCGATGACCAGCATGCGCAGCGGCCAGACATGCCTGTCCCGAAGGGCTTTCAGGTTGATTTGCGCGGCATCGAGAAACAGGAGAATGATCAACGCAAGCTCGGCGACGATGTGTAGCAGATGTTCGGCCTCTGCAACCGGCATCATCCCCGACATGGCCATCAGATAGCCAGCGCCCAGAAACAGGATCGGCGCTGTCAGAATGGTCGCCGACAGCCGCTTTGCCAGCAACGTATAGGCGACAGTGAACATTGCCAGCAATAAAAGACCTGTGGCCATAAGCAGTGCCCCCTTTCCTCCGGACCGCGCATTGCTCAATCGATAGCACTATTTGCTCAGATTAAAATATGTTTCTCAAATCATATCGGCATGACACGCTTGTGCATCTTCGGTGATACTCACAATACCGTAAATACTTCAAAACGTGATTCAAATCACACTTGGCAAACTCTAGGGCATTTCAAACCATATCTCGTTTGCAATTCGCTACCTTCACCCCCGATCACATCCCTGTGTTCGTCGAATAACCTGCAATACACACCGGCCTCCGCTTTGGGCGCTTGCCCATTGATTTATGTCAAATTTAATTGCCAAAAAATCTGTCAATTTAGATTGACATATCGGAGGGTCGGCCATGCGCATTCTTTTCATCCACCCGAACTACCATTCCGGCGGAGCGGAAATAGCGGGCAACTGGCCTCCTGCCTGGGTCGCCTATTTGTCGGGAAGCTTGAAAAACGCGGGCTTTACCGACATCCACTTTCTCGATGCCATGACCAACCACCTGGATGATGACGGCATCCGGCAAGGAATTGCAAAGATCAAGCCGGATGTGGTCGGCGTAACCTCGATCACCCCGTCCATCTATGCCGCCGAACACATACTGGATATTGCGCGCGAGACCGTTCCCGACGCGATCCGGGTTCTGGGCGGGGTTCACGCGACCTTCATGTACAAGCAGGTCTTGAGTGAAGCGCCCTGGATCGACGTCATCGTGCGCGGGGAAGGCGAAGAGATCGCCATTGACCTGATGCGGACCATTGACGAAGGCCGCTGGCCGCAGGACCGCCACAAGATCAAGGGGATTGCATTCCGCGAGGATGACCAGATCCTGGCAACACAGGCAGCCTCGACGGTCAAGGATCTTGACGCGATCGATCCGGACTGGAGCATTCTGGAATGGGAGAAATACACCTACATTCCACTCGGCACCCGGGTGGCCATCCCGAACCTTGCCCGTGGCTGCCCGTTCACCTGCTCATTCTGTTCGCAGTGGAAATTCTGGCGCGACTACCGGGTCCGGGATCCGCAAAAGGTCGTTGACGAGATCGAGACGCTGGTCCGCGAGCACGATGTCGGCTTTTTCATCCTTGCCGACGAGGAACCGACCATCAACCGCAAGAAATTCATCGAATTCTGCGAAGAGCTCATCGCCCGCGGCCTGCCGGACAAGATCAAATGGGGCATCAATACGCGCGTTACCGACATCATGCGCGACAAGGACCTGCTGCCGCTCTACCGCAAGGCGGGCCTCGTTCATGTCAGCCTTGGTGAAGGTTTTTCGATGCGGGCC
>NZ_SMMF01000413.1:0-881 GCF_009711355.1 Roseibium sp. RKSG952
GGTTGTGATGACAAACCGCAAACGCGCCTCTGCGTGATCGATACTGGCAGCCGCAATCGAAGGCTCCGGAAGCCCGTCGAGCTTGGCCATGAAAGCTTCCACGCGCGGATAGAAGCTCCGCAGCCCCGATCGCTGCAGCGAAGCGCGGACTTCGCCCGCGGTGAGGCCAGCGGCCCGATTGGCGACCAGACGGAAAAACGCGTCGTCCATCCATGATGGCATCGAGGACGGCCTCCACCTGCCGGTCCATCCAAAGCGCGTCGATCGCACGCGCCTGCATCCGGCCGCGGGACAGGAGCGAGAGCGTAGTGGCGATGTCTTCGATCGCGGCAGAAGGCTCCGGCTTCTTTTTAGCTCCATGTTAATTCCTCAGGGCATCTGCTCCCACGCCCACATGGGTACTATTGCCCGAGAGATTATGTCGCAGTACTGCCTGTCCCGGTACCATGTCCGCTGCATGAATTCGCTGGCTTCCCAATATCGTGGGCAATATTTTAAGCCACCGCCTTGGGTTATGTTGTGCCAAATCAGATTCTGATCTCCCATAGGCAAGTTGTGGAACGTCTGCGGCTGGAACGCCCAGTCGTATGCGCGCGTGTTGTACAGGTATGCGACGTATCCGGCGAAAAGAACGGCTCCGACAATGGTCCACTTCGTCAGGAATTTTACCGTCGCGCGTATTCGGCCCGTCCGGTGCGATGTGTTGTCGTGAAGACCTCTGTCCGTCATTTCGTCGCCTTTGTGCTGTTCATCCGTTCGGTCTCGCCTTCATGTGTACGGTTTAAAACCCTTTTTGTTATGCCGCTCTCACTCCAAAACCCGATTATTATGATGGGCTATGACGCGATAACTGTCTGATACTTTGTCCCTGAAATTCTTCC
>NZ_SMMF01000900.1:0-41743 GCF_009711355.1 Roseibium sp. RKSG952
GCGCTCTTGACCCCTCCCTAAAGGAAGGGGGTTGCCGCGCTTCTGGATCACAGACCGCCTTCCTGCGCTTGTCCGTTCAAAAAACCGTGGTATTTTGCCTGACGATTTCTCCTGCATCGCCTTGAGATTCTGCTAGCTAACTTGAATTATTTTTTCCATATTTTCAGTATATGTGAACGGTTTTCGTAACGAGCTCTTTCTCATCCAAAATTGCATGAACACTGTTGAGTGTTCATGCTGAATTTCCAATCCAATTCAGGCACTCACAATGACATCGAATTCTTCCATTGCCGTTGTCGGCAGTCCGTCATCCACAATGGAGCTTACACTTGACGTTATGGATTCGGCATCGGATCGACGTCTTGTAGGCGGAATGGTTTATTACGATCTCCGGCAGGAAGACCGCGCGGTCCGCGTTACAGGACAGATCACCGAATTGCAGATGCGGAATGCCTGGCATGAGAAGGATGCTATGCGCAACGTTATCAAGACACGCGGGTCCATTCCGACGATGACAGGAAGCCAGGATACACGTACTGCTGTTCTGTCGGCCGGAGCCGCCTTCAGCCGACAGAGCGAAGATGACTTTTGGAGTCATGAGGTTGTCGGAACGGTTCCATCTGCCGGTACGAGCGTCAAGCGCCTTGACCAGGCGACGTTAGACGGTCTCGTCGAGGCGCAAAAGCGCGACCTGTTCTACGTCGGCAAGGCGTACGGCGACGACAGCGTTTCCCTGCCCATGTACGTCAAGCACTTCGGCAATCCGGCGACGGGCGGTCAGGGCGAAGCGTATCACAGCCTGATCGTTGGTAAGACCGGGTCCGGCAAGTCGACGCTCGCCAAGTTCATGCTGGCGGGATACTGTCGGCACGACGACATGGCGCTCCTGATCGTAGACCCGAAGGGTGAGTTCGCGGACGAGGTCGCCGGATACGAGGTTGGAGACAGCGGCCTGCCCTTTCGGGGGATCCTGAAAGGCTTGAGCCGCCCAGCTCGTCGTTACGGCATCACGCAGATCCGACTCGAGGGCTATGAGCTGTTCGAGGACGTTCTCGGGTCGCTGGGACTCGACAAGGATCTAAACATTCGCGGTGCCGACAACAAGGTGGAGCTCGCGACCGCCATCGTCGAAATCATCCGGGCGAGCGACGAATTCACCCTCGAAACGTTGCGTCCGAAGAAATGTCTCGAGAAAATCCTCGAGAGAATCGCCGATGCTGATGACGGCTACGTTGACCGGATCTACAAGTCCAAGGAGCCTCAGGATTCCTTGCGCAAGGAGATCGAACGGATTATCGGCAACGAAAAGCATCGCATTTGGCAGACTTGGGACTTCCTTGGCTTCCTCTTCGAGCGAGGAGACGGATCCAGACCGACCGTCGGTCAGGTCGTTCGGGGGCTGATGGAGAGCGATACCGGTGAGCGTCCCTTGGTCGTCCTTGATCTCTCCGTACCGGGCAACCGCCGAGATCTGGAGGATATCGGAGATGACTTCCAGGCTGCGCTCGATGAGGATCGCGACCTCTTCACTGACGCGCTTCAGAAGAAGGTGATCTATCGGATTGTCAGCGATATGCGACGGCTGGCTGAAAAGATCGTTTCCGACCGCCTTCGCAGGGGTGACCGCCGGAACGTAAATACGCTCGTCGTTTTCGAAGAGGCGCACCGTTTCGCCCCCAAGAGCGTTCCAGTCGACGAGGAGGACGCAAAGAAGCTCAAGACGAAACTGATCGAGGCCGTTCGAGAGACCCGGAAGTTCGGTCTCGGTTGGTTCTTTATCGACCAGACCATCGGTGGTCTGGACAAGGAGATCACCCAGCAGGTGCGTTGCAGCTACATCGGCTACGGCTTGAATATGGGTGAGGAACTTGACCGCGTTCGCGAGATGGTTGGCGCAGATTCCCGCGATGTCTCACTTTATCGCTCCTTCAAGGATCCAGCCTCCTACGGCAAGCCGAAGGATAAACGTTTCCCCTGGATGGCTTTCGGTCCCGTCTCCCCAATGGCGGCCAACCATCCTCTTTTTTTCAACGCGTTCGACGGCAACGGGTTTGCTTCGATCAATTCTCTTCCGGTTGATAGTTCCGACCGGCCAATGCGTCTCCCCACTGCGTCGATGATCGGACACGGAAAGGGGGGTGGCAATTATAAACCTGTTTCCCTATCCGAACTTCCCGACGACATTCTCTCATGAAGCCTCCTGGAGCGCCGTCCGGGACCATGTCGGACGGGATGCCGTCGTCGTGACCGACGACGGCATCAACACCAACTACGTGGAGAGTTTCTTCAGCCGGATCCAGCGGGCCTATGTCGGAGTCCACCGCCGCTTCTCTCCGGGGATCATCGCCGGATGAACAAGGGCCAGCTGGTAGGACTGATCCTTGCGGACGTCATTCGAAGCCTGGCATCCCGATTGCCCTGCGGTTAATGGCGGGGAATAAGTTGGAGGATTCGGATCTGGGGGCCTTCGGCGCATAAGGCATTTTGACTAAGCACACGGAAACACAAACGGGATCCCTAAGGATCCCGTAAGGCGGTCGGCATTAAGCCAGACCCCGTGGCAGAGCCAGATACTCTAGGTATGCTGATATTTTGTCGAGGTCAAGGGACTCGCAAAACTCACGCGGCGATTTCTCACATATTGCAACGAGTTTTTTCAGGTTGGGTGCCTCGATTCCTAAAAATTTGTTGACGAGTTCCTGCTTTTGTGTGTTCCTTGAGCCGTTCACATGGATTCAGATCATGCAAGACACATCGCTCCCGGATTTGAGGGTCGGCTTCTCCGATGTCGTTCGCAGTCTCCTTTGCCTGACCGGTCCCGACAGGGGGCTGGATGTCGTCGTGCATGCGATGCTGGGTGGCGGGAAATTCAAGCCCGTCGTCGGGCCGGAGGATCTGAGGCACCACATGTGGCTGTTCGACCAGATTCCTCGTTACACCGCAGATGCCTCGGCTGTGTCCGTGTTGGCTTATCGGCACGGATTTCAGGTCACGCTCGACGCTCTGCCGGATGGGTCGCATCAGGCGGTGATGTCTGATCCCGAGACCGGGGTTTCCAAGTCCCTCACGGGGAGGCATTCCGCCGGCGTAGCTCTGGTTTCTTTGATCGCGGCTCTGCGCTCCAGGATGACTTTAGTCACGCCGGTCGTGGCAGCGTAAACATCTGGCTCAAGAGAGGTTTTGAGATTTCCTGCGTCCGGGAGACCATTGCGTCAGGGACTTGAGTAAGGTTCCGCAGTGGAGGTCGGATGAAATTTGGTAAATCCGGAAAAATGATCGATCGCCCGGGGTGGACCGGGAAGTGTTTTCTTCGGCCTTTCAAATTCAGGGGTGCGGCAGTGATGCCGCGCCCTTTTTTTGTTGTCGATCGTGTCCGAGCAGACCTAAGGGAGTTCAATTAATGGGGCGTGCGCAGCAGAGGAAATCGGATCGCAGGATCAGGGCGATCAACGAGACGATGCTCGAGGGTGGATCAGTCATCGACATGGAACGCTTCAGCGGGGACAAACGTGGCTCGATGAACGCGGTCCCCCGGAAGCTTCCGAAGCCTCGAAACGACAACCAGCGACGTTTCGTGGAGGTGATTGAGAATTCGGACATTTCCTTCGGTGTCGGTCCCGCGGGCACGGGCAAGACCTTTCTGGGCGTTGCGACGGCGGTCCGCCTCTTCAAGGCGCATCCGGACAAGTACACCCGATTAATCCTTTCTCGCCCGGCGGTCGAGGCTGGAGAGCGTCTCGGCTTTCTCCCGGGTGATCTGAAGGACAAGGTAGATCCCTATCTTCGGCCTCTTTACGATTGTCTTTTTGACTTTCTGGGTCCGAAGGCCGTCCCAGCGATGATCGACCAGAAGATCATCGAGGTCTGTCCCCTGGCCTTCATGCGCGGCCGCACGTTCAATAATGCTATCATTCTTCTGGATGAGGCGCAGAATGCTACCAGAGGCCAGCTGAAGATGGCGCTGACCCGCCTCGGATACTCATCCAAGATGATCATGACCGGGGATCCGGATCCTTCTCAGAGGGATCTCCTGGATAGCGAAAGCGGTTTATCGCCCGTTCTCGAGTGCCTAGAGGGTGCCCCCGGTGTCGGTGTCGCAAGGTTCGATCGCGCCGACGTCGTGCGTTCGAAGATCGTACAGACCGTCATTGAGCGTCTGTAGTTCCAAACAAAACGGCCCCCGAAACCGAATTCGGGGGCCATTGTTTTTTCTTTTGGTATTCTCCGGTCAACGTCTTCCCCACCCTGAAGGAAGGGTTTTACCGCGCTTCTGGTCAGCCGGCGTTGACTGCGGCCTTGAGATGTTTGCCTGGCTTAAGACTTACCCGGCGGGCGACCTCGATCATGATTTCCTCGCCCGTCTTTGGATTCTTGCCGCGCCGGGCTGGCCTGTTCTGCACCTGAAACGTACCGAAGTTGACGAGCCTGACCGCCTCCCCCTTCACCAGGGAGTCCGTGATCGTGTCGAGCACCGCTCCGACAACTTCGTTCACGATCTTTCGGTTCACCGCGGTCTTTTCCGCCACGGTCGCTTCGAGGTCCAGCCTGTTCATTTCTGTTTCCCGTTCTTGGTTCGACGTGAATTCGGCGTTTCCCACTCAATGATTCGAGTAGCTCAAGATTCAGGTTTGAAGTGAACCGTCTCCGTGTCAAGCTCGGTAAACAAGGATTCAATACTTGGAAACGGACCTGCAATGGAAGTCGACGCGACCGTCGTGACATTACCCGACACATCCGAGTCCGAGGGCGTCCCGCGTCCCGGCAGCTTGCGCGAATTCATCGGTCAAAGTCATGCCAAGAAGAACCTCGAGATTTTCTTCGCTGCCGCTCATCGGCGGTCGGAGCCTCTCGACCATATCATCTTCAGCGGCCCTCCAGGGCTGGGGAAAACCACGCTGGCGCGGATCGTCGCCGGCGAAATGGGGGGAGGTTTCAAGATGCTTTCCGCTCCTTCCATCCAGAAACCCACCGACATCGTATCGACGCTCGTTACCGCCGAGCGGGGCGACATCATCTTCATCGATGAAATTCACAGGCTTCCGGTACCTGTCGAGGAAACGCTCTATACCGCGATGGAGGATTTCCGGATCGACCTCATCGTCGGCGAGGGTGCCGAGGCGAAGTCGGTTTCCGTTCCTCTCGAGCGATTTACGCTAGTCGGTGCCACGACGCGCAAGGGCGCCCTCTCCGTCCCGTTGCTAGATCGTTTCGGCATCTCCGTTGATCTCCTTCATTACACCGAGAACGAGATGATCCTGGTTCTGGAGAGGGCTTCCGATAAAATAGGGATGTCCTGCGGTGCGGGCGCGTTGTCCGTCATAGCCTCTCGCTCCAGAGGAACGCCGCGGATAGGGCTCCGCCTCCTTAAGCGGGTTCACGACTTCGTTCTGGCGCACGATTCCGAGGAGCTTACGGCGGAGGCCGCTGCTCTTCATCTCGACAGTTTAGGTATCGATGCCAACGGTCTCGACGAGAACGACCGTCGCTACGTAGAGTGCCTTCGGGGTCGGTTCAGGGGCGGCCCTGTCGGACTGAAGACGCTGGCGGCCGCGCTCGGACTGAACGCCGACACGATAGAGTATTCGATGGAGCCCTATCTCATCGTGAAGGGTATCGTGGACAGGACACCTCGGGGACGAATCCTTATCCAGTCCCGCAGGGAGGGTCAAGGACTCATTCTCTCTTGATATTGTCAACATTTTTGTGCATGTTCGCCGTTATGGAGAATTTGAAGTGAACGCAGTCTCGCCGCGCCTCAACGCGGAACGGGTTAGAATATCGGTTACGGCCGTTTATTCCGGCTCGGCCGTTCTGCTGAACTGGGGGCATACTGCCAAGGGCGGAATGACTATCGAGACCGTTCTAAAAGATTGCGGACTCATGGATGTCCATCCGTTCAAGGGAATGGGATGCGGCAAGGAGAATGGTCAGCGTTTTCGGATTTTCGTTGCGCTCGGCGAGACGAACGACGATCTCGCTGATCAGATTTACGCCGGCGAAGCCGTTTTGATGAAGTGGTCGGACGACAGCATCAACGGAACCACCTGTCGCTTCCTGATCGACGGCGGCCCAGACGGGGCCAACGGGCGTCACCCGTGCGAAGGTCTGTCCATCGGCCGCCGCGAGGGCGAACCTCTTATTCTCAGTGCTTGGGCGGTCGCCGATGACGAACGTCCGGAGGATCCCGGACGGGCGCGCCGTCGGTCGCGTACGCCGTTCTTCGAACAGAGCGAGGTCAAGCAGGCCGGCATTCTTTGTCGCGATGACAGGTTCGCGAGTTTTATTGCCGGTATCGAGGCAGAACTCCTTATCGGCAAGTTGGTCAGCCCGCGCCCCGAGGAAAATCACTCGGAGTACGCGGCCGCCGTCGTCCGGTCCTACCTCGACATCGCGAGCCGGGCGGAATTGGCCCACGACACCGTTAAGGGTCAGAAATCTCGGGAAAAATGGGTTCACCTCGTCAACCGATACATGGATCATATGAACTGGTCTGGACTTCGCGGTTGACCCCTTCCTCCAAATCGTTTTCGCGTTTTGTTCCGTCCTTGTCGCGTGAACTCGTTTTGTGTTTGCGAACCAGGGGCTTACGTTTACGAGTATCGACTTCGATGACTTCGTAAACTGGTCCGCGAAAAGCCCATGCACAACGTATGCAATATCAGAGATCCCGAGCTTTGGGGCAAGGTGCCCTCGCACCAGCGAGTGAGTGCCTACGTGCACCTTGTTGACAGCATGCTTGATCGCGTCGATGGCGGCCGCCGGACACCTGAACCGACATGGCGAATCGGCGAGCGGCAGTGATCTATGACTCCGCCGTCTTTATGGATTCGATGAAAAAAGCGTTGACCGATCCTTTTTCCTTCTCCTACCCTTGAACCTGTTCCCGCCCATTGGGGACTTGGTGAGGTTGTTCATTCAGTAAGCGGACAGATGGCATAAGGGTCGTCCCCAGCGCGGCGACACGCATGGATGCGTGTATCGAATTCGTCTTTTGGGAACCCGGTAATGACAGTCACAACCGTTGAAGATTTCTTCTCCTGGTCCGCTCGCCAAAACTCCGCAGGCTCGTCCGTTCGCTCGCCTTTCGACATTGGCCGTGCGCTCGGTTACTCGCCGGCCGTCATATCTTCTTGGAAGCGTCTCCCTTCCGACCACGCCGCGCCCGCGCGTCTTTGCCGCCTCGTGGACATCGTCGAGACTGCCGGTGTCTCCGGCTCCGTCGTCGCGACGCCGGAGATGATCGCGGAATCCCTCGCTGACATCCGCGTTGAGGACTTCTTCGCTTGGTGCGCCGACTTCGATTTCAAGGATTCCGAGGGCAATTTCGCGAACAAGGAGATAGGGGCTGCCTTCAACCTGTCCCAGCAGACCATCCGCAACTGGCAGAAGCAGGACCAGTCGTCCCGGCTGCCTATCTGGGTCGGCTACGTCCTCTTTCTTTTTGATCTGCACGCGGACCTGAGCGACAGCGGGACGTGGGTGTTCCCTAAATCCGAGCCCCCGAGCGTTCGGGACATCATGGACTGGCGTCATCGCGCGGGACTTTCGAGCTACGAGGATGTCGGGTCCGTGTTTAGCATCACGCGTCAGGCCGTTTACAACTGGTACAGCCGCGGGCGTTTTCCAAAATGGCTTGGTTTGGCTTGCGCCGGCCATGATGCCGTTTTCAGATCAAATAGTGACGAAGTTCCGACTGGTTGGAATTCGTCTTTAAATTCTCGCAGGAACGGGGACACGAAATGAGTATTTTGAAATCGCGTCGCGGTGGTGTTTTGGGTCTCGCCGCTCTTGCGCTCGCATTGACCACGGCTGCTTCTCACGCTTCGTACGAAGGATTCGGGAAAGACATCCCTCTGTCTTCGGCGGTCGGTGAGATCGTTCCGGATGGTTGGAAAATCGAATACGCCGACGGTGTGGACGAGTCAACGGCCATTTCCTGGGGCGCGGACTCCGATTGGAAGGCGTCCCTTTCGAGCGCGCTCTCCAAGAAGGACCTGAAGGCTGCCTACGGCTCCTCTACTGTCCTGATCGAGAGCGCACCCAAGGTTGCCTCGCGTCCTTATGCCGCCTCAGCGTCGGTTCCATCGAAGCGGTCTTCGTCGACGGCTTCCGTCACCAAACCGCGTATGCCCTCCAAGCCCAACAAGCCCGCGATGAAGACCGCGGCGGTGGGTGGCAGCGGCGGCTTCACGATGGTTCCGTACGAGGAACCCGCCGTTCATAAACCTTCCGGTGACGGGATAGGTGGAAAGGGGTCGGTCGACAAGGACGGATGGTCTGCTTATGCGGGCGATGCCGTTCTCGAGCCAGGACTTCAGGATGGCCACTACCACGCCGTCGTTGACTACACGCTTCGCACGACGCTTCAGGAGTGGGCCGATGATGCTGAATGGAAGCTCGTCTGGGACTCCGGATACGACTACATGATCGATGCAAGCGCCTCCTTCTCCGGCGACTTCGTCGAAGCCACAACCGCTCTCGCCGATGCCATGTCGGCGGCTCGTCCCCGCATCACGATCAACTTCTACAAGGGCAATCGCGTTCTCGTCGTCTCGAACGATGCCGCGGACCTGGTGAACTGAGACCGGAGGTTTTAGAGAGAAATGAACAAGTCACGAATTCTTCCGGCCCTTCTGCTGCCCTTCGTCGCCGCTGGTTGTCAGGTGAGCCAGGAGGCGGCTCGAAACACGGCTGACGTGCGCGATCAGGCATCCGGTCTTCTGCCGATGGCGGCCCAGCCGCTCGGCGCGAAGAACGTTGATCCAGTCAAGGTCAGTAACGGCGTCTACGTCGGTAAGCGCGCCATCGAGAACGTTCACGGCGACCCGCTCCCTTCCAAGTTTGAGCGTAAGGACGGTATCACGATCTCTCGTCAGGAGCCGATGACGCTTCGGGAGATTGCGACGGCGATCACCAAGCAGACGGCGATTCCGGTCGTCCTGGCATCCGTCCCCGTTTTTGAGAGCGCGGAAACCCAGACCGAGGACCCGAGCGTCGGCGGGCTTGCCTCCGGACCTATTCCGGAAGGGTTTCCCCTGGAGCAGGCCCTGAGTTCCATTAACGGAGCGCAGTCCATCGAGGCTTCTGGCATGTCCGTCACCGAGGAGAAGCTTCCGCTTCGCTTTACGGGCAAGTTGAGCAATCTCCTCGACGTGGTGACTGCTCATTACAACGTCGCATGGCGTCATAGCGGCGGTAAGATCGTCCTCGATCAGGTCGTCAGCCAGAGCTTTGACGTTCCTGCGCTCCCCGTCGTCGCGGAATTGGCGTTTTCGCTCGATGCCGAAAGCAACAGTGATGGAGAGACGTCATCGGCAACGTCCGGTCAGTCGGCATCGACGGAGTCGACCACCGACCTGTGGACCGAGATCAACGAAGCGCTGGAGTCTCTGGTTGGTACGAGCGATTCCTCGGGCAACACCTATTCGATCAGCAAGACCACGGGCGTGGTGAATGTCACTGCCGATCCGGCAACGGTTAAGCGCGTCGCCAACTACCTGAAGGGCATCAACGAGCGCCTTTCGGAACAGATCGCCATCAGTGTTCGGGTATATTCCGTTGCTCTCCGGGATTCGGAGAGCTTCGATTTGGATGTTGCCGGACTGATTGAGAAGGCTGGCAAGTACGGCATCGGTGTCGGCAACGGCGTGCCGGGCGGACAGGTGCCGTCGGCCACCGACGGCAACGCCGGTTTCGGTTGGGCGCTCCTGGACACGGATTCCAACTGGTACGGTTCCAACGCTCTCGTTCAGGCTCTTTCCGAGCGCGGCGACGTTTCGACCATCACCAACGCTTCGGTCACTACTCTGAATGGCGTGCCAGTGCCCTTGCAGGTCGGTCAGCAGCGCGACTACGTGAAAGACATCACCGTCATTACCGAGGATGGCGTTACGACGACAGAAATCACGCCGTCCACAATCACGGCCGGTTTTGGTCTGCATCTCGTGCCTCGCGTCGACCGTGATGGTGATCTGAACCTTCAATACGGCATCAACATCTCCGAACTGGTCGGCAGTAACGACGGTTTCGACAACTTCACGACGAACGAGCAGGTCGTTCAGCTGAAGCGCGTCAACCAGAGGAACTTCGTTCAGCAGGCGAAAATTCCGAACAACAAGACCCTGGTTCTGGCGGGCTTCGAGCAGGTTCGCTCAACCAACCGCGACCGCGGCGTGGGTCATCCGTTGTTCCCGCTGTTCGGCGGTGGCCGCAGTGCGATGATGGAGCGTGAAATCATCGTCATCGCTATCACGCCGACTGTGCTGGACCTAGGCAAGAAGTGATCGGGGATCTGAATGTCGAACGTTGAAGAAAATTTCGGCGGTAGCGATCTCGAGCTCGAGGAAGATTACCGCGAAGATGTCGGGAGCGGCGTCGGTAAGATTCGCGTCGGTAAGCGAGACTACGCGGTAGGTCTTCATTGGGATCTCGTAAACCAACCGTTACAGGCCGACAAGGAGGCACGTGGCCTTGCGCGCGATCCAAAGTTTCAGGCCGATTTCTACTGCGTTCGTCATGGCGGCACGCAGCAGTTCGGTCTTGGCTTCGCCCGCATGGGCCACCGGGCCAACATGCCCTCCTTGGCGGCGCATCTCGCTGCGGTAAACGGCGACAGCTGGCTCGGCGTCTTCGAGGTTGCCGGCGGATACTATGTCGTCGGGATTCAGTCGGACGGCGTCTTTTCCGAGACGGATCGCTTCTTCGAGGATGCCGAGAGCGCGCAGAGCTTCTTCGAGGAAATGCGCTCCTCGATGGAGGTTGGAGAGCTGTTTGCTCCCGAGGACTTCGGCATTCGTGACGCCCGCACCGTCTCCATCGATGTTCTTCTGGCTGGTAAGGTGCCGATTCGCCTGAAGTCCGTCGGTCGCAGTGGTTTCGTGGTCAAGGCCGTTGTCGCGGTCGGTCTGGTCACTGGTTTGATCGTCGGGACCAGTCTCTATCTCGACAGTCTCGAGATGGCACGTTTGCAGGAGGAGGCTCGCCTTCTCGCCCAGCGCGCGGCGCAGAGCGTTGGTTCTCAGCCCGAGGAGATCGATATCCCGTCGATGCCCTGGGAGGGTAAGTACCAAGGCGCCGCCGTCATCTCCGCCTGCGTCGAAAGCATCAACGAGTTTCAAACCTCGGTTCCTGGCTGGGAGGTTCAGGAGGTCATTTGTGCGGGGACGAACGCATCTGCGCGCCTCGTGAGAACCGGCGTTCTCGAGGACGGAGCTAGCTCGATCAACTGGATCTATCCCTACGTGAAGCGTCCCGGTTTCGACCCGGTTGTCAATCAGCCCGCGACCGGGTCTGCCGACATGGTCACGGTGGACTGGATCCTTGAGGAACCTCCCCTCATTCCGGTTGATCTCAAGACGGCTCCGCTTCTGGATGTTCGCAAAGCCTTGCTTGCGACGTTCGAAGGCCGAATGACCCGGATTTCACTCCAGAACGCCGATAGCAATGATTTCTGGCTGGGGATGAGTTTCAGCTTCTCCACCGACAAGG
Organism: Roseibium sp. RKSG952; assembly: GCF_009711355.1. NCBI lineage: Bacteria > Pseudomonadati > Pseudomonadota > Alphaproteobacteria > Hyphomicrobiales > Stappiaceae > Roseibium > Roseibium sp. RKSG952. Next base: position 11,488 of record NZ_SMMF01000900.1, read on the forward strand.
ATCCGATGGCCTTCATGGACATCCTGTCGGCCATTCCGGGAATGATCGTCACACAGGTTCATCAGGACATCGCGACATCCAAATGGACTATCGAAGGAAAAGCATATGAACAACTTCCGCTTCCTGGGCCTCGGGCTCGCTAAAATCGCCGCCGTCACCACGGTTTCCTCACTGGCTCTCGGTTCCTTTGCGAACGCCCAGTCGGCATTCCCGGCACAGGATTCCCAACCCAGTCTGGCGATGCCGGGCACCGTGCAGCAGCAGCCCGCCATCGCGCCGCTTCCCAGCGGTCTGACCGCGGGCGAGGTCGGCAAGACGGCGCGGGACCTTTCGGCCGAGGCCAGTGATCTTCTGAAAAATTTCTCCAAGGGTTCCTTGGCCCCTGCAGAGGCGACAGACATCGAGGAGATATCTCGACAGAAACGTGAAATCCAGCGCCTCGAACACGAGCTGAAGAAGGTTGAGCTGAACGCCGAGATCTACGAGATCCTCAACCCGAATCAGACAGAGAACGATGCCCGCGTTGAAGATCTCGAGAACGAGGTCGAGCGTCTCCAGGCCGAGCTCATTGCTGCCGAGGAAGCTCCGATCGTGATCGAGCAGAAGGATCCGCCGCCCGTCGTCTCTGAAGTCCTTGGGGCAGCCGGGCGCATGGAGGCCAAAATCCTTGTTCCCTACATGGGTGAGGTCATCGCGCGTCACGGAACGGTGCTTCCAAACGGAATGAAGGTGACATCGATCACCTCCTCCGGCGTTCGCGTCATGGACGGCGACAAGTCGTTGCCTCTCGCCTTCGGAACCAAGGTTCCTTCCGTTCGTCCGATGGTGACTTCTGTTCAGCGTTAATTGTTGTTCGATCGATCCCGGGGTTGCGGGCCGTCTGAGGACGGCTCGTTCTCAAGAATAGCCGGAGATTTACTTGTCGCTTCTTTCGTTTCTTACGGGCGGTCTACCCGGGAAAGCCCCGGTCAAGGAGGTTAAGCGCACGCGTACTCCGGAGGCTCAGGGGCCTCAGGGGCCTCAGGGGCCTCAGGGGCCTCCTGAGCCTCCGGCGGTGCGTCGAGCCGTATCAAGGGATTCGTCCAAACCCCGCAAATCCGGATCGATTGATTCCTCGCGCAAATCCGGATCGATTGATTCCTCGCGTAAGGGCGGATCGATTGATTCCTTGCGTAAGGGCGGTCGCCCGGTACAGAAGGTTCAGCACAGGCAAAGTCAGGTCGTCGAACCTAGCCCGGAGGAACTCACCGAGATCAAGGAGTTCTCCGGTAACATCATTACCTCTCCGAGCGGCATGGTTCCGATCAGTCCGGCGCAGATGCAGTTCGTCGCGCTCCTGGACTTTCCGAACTCCCCGGTCCTGATTGTCTCGAAGTCGAATGCCAAGCAGCACGAGGTCTCCACAGCGAAGTCCCTCCTGCGTCGCAGGGGTTTCACCTGGCGCAAGGAGTTCCTCGTTGGTCTCGACGTGGTTCGTTCGGCATACGAACGTTCCGGCATCTTCATGGGCAGTTCCGGCGAGGTGCCGATGCAGGCCGTGGCCATGGAAAAGGCCTTCATCAACCTCCTCAGCGAGGCCGCCGCTCTCGGTACGTCCGACATCCATATCTTCGTTCGTCGTTACGAGGCCGAGGTTAAATTCAGGGTCGACAACCTTCTGACGCGCGTCAAGGACATGACGGCGATCGAGGCCTCAGAGCTGTGCCAGTCGGCGTTCAACATGGCTGACGCCTCCGATCCAACATACATGCCCAACGAACAACAAGGTGCCCGCATTAACGAAGCCAAGCTCAAATCCCTGAACTTCAAGGGCGACGTTCAGTCTCTTCGCCTACAATTCAACCCGCTTGCGGGTGGCGGCCGCCACATGGTTGCCCGCCTTCTCTACAATCAGAAGGTCGGGAGCAACGATGATGTCGATACGCTCGGCTACACAAAGAGCCAGATCGACCAGATCAAGAAGATGCGCCGCCGCCCAGTCGGGGTGAACGTCATCTCCGGTCCAACCGGCTCGGGTAAGTCGACGACCCTGCAGCGCGGGCTGACGGCGTTGATGCGGGAGAAGTCCGGACTGGCTACGCTGACCATCGAGGATCCGCCCGAATACATCATTGAGGGGGCCGCTCAGATTCCGGTCACCAACGCTCAGACCGCCGAGGAGAGGGCCGAGAAGTTTCGGGCGGCTATCGCCGGCGCTCTTCGCTCCGACCCGAACATTATCATGATCGGTGAAATTCGCGACGCATCGTCGGCGAAGCTCGCGTTCGAGGCCGCGATGACGGGTCACGCCGTCTGGACGACACTCCACGCGAACGACGCTGTCAGCATCATCGACCGTCTCCGCGACCTAAACGTTGAACTCTTCAAGCTTTGCGACCCCTCGAACATGTCCGGCCTCATCGGTCAGCGTCTCGTGCGCCGCTCCGTTAAGGACAGGGAGATTTCTTTTGAAGAAGGGGTTGAGCGCGAGTTCCTTCCGGTGGAGCTGGTCAAAAAGATTCGAGTCCTTTGTGGAGACAAGACATCGGGCATTCGCTTCGCCGGTGCCAACGAGTTGGATCCCGACTACGACAGCTACTTCTCCGGCCGTACCGTTGTCGCGGAAGTCATCGTGCCAGATCAGGAATTCCTTGACCTGATGCGGAACGATTCGAAGGCGAAGGCCATCAAGCATTGGCAAACAAACCTTGAGGGGCTGACGATGCTTGAGCACGGACTTCTGCGCGTCATGCGCGGCGAGGTCGACCCGCGGGAGATCGAGTCGAACATCGGTTTCATCTCCGAGATTGAGGATGAGCGCGGCGCATGGATTCGGGAACGGCTGGATCGCCTTTAAGGCGAGCGGTCTCGCCGGCGAAAGTCTGTTGTAGGATTCGATATGGCTTAGTGAAGGAATTAGGGAATGATGGAATCGTTCAATCGTTGGTTCATGAGGGTTCAGTTCGGCACGAAGACCCGGACCCGAGTCTTCCGTAAGCTCGTCCGCTTCCTTGGCAACTCCGTCTCCTTGTCGGCAGCGCTCGACATCATGTACGAGCACGCCTCCGACGACGGCAAGAAGCCGAAGGCGATCCAGGCGGTCGTTCTGGACGAGTGGCGTCGTTCGATCCGTGACGGTAAAACCTTCGGTCAGGCGATCCAGGGGTGGGTCCCCGACAGTGATCGTCTCGTCATCGAGGGTGGCGAAAAGGCGGGCGATCTGCCGACGGCGATTGAGAAGTCCATCCTGATCGGTCAGTCCGTGAAGCAGATCAGGAGCGCAATCATCGCTGGTCTTGCTTATCCGTTGGTGCTCGTCGCTGCCGCCATCGGTTTCATGGTTATTTTCGGGGTTGAGGTCATTCCGGAGTTCGAAACGGTCATGCCGCGCGAGCAATGGACGGGGGCCGGCGCACACATGGCTCTTATGTCCGATTTCGTTCACAATTGGCTGGCCATTGTGCTGACGGTCGTTGTTGCTCTGGTCGTTTTAAGCATCTTTTCGATGTCCCGTTGGACCGGCAGGCTTCGGGTTCGTTTCGACAAGATTCCACCGTGGTCCTTTTACCGTCTCGTCGTTGGCTCCGGTTTCTTGTTGACCGTGTCGGGCATGTTGAAATCCGGTATCGCGGTTCCGAACATCCTTTCAACGCTTCAGCGGGGTGCCAAGCCGTATTACCGCGAGCGTCTTTATCACACAGCTCAGAACGTCAAGAACGGTCACAACCTCGGTGCGGCCCTTCATATGACGGGCTTTGATTTTCCCGACAAGGAAGCCGTTCAGGACATTCGCTCCTATGCGGATCTGAACCGCTTCAACGAATCCCTCGAGATGATGGGTACGGAATGGCTTGATGATTCCGTTGACCTGGTCAAGCAGCAGTCGGGCATCGTGCGTAACGCCTCGATCATCCTGCTGGGTGTCGTCTTTGCGTGGATCGCCTCGGGCATCTTCTCGCTGCAGCAGCAGATTTCGAATTCTTTGTGAGGATAAATGGGTAACGAACTTAAGGTATCAGATTCGAACGAGGCGACCGAATACGAGGAAGCTATTCGTCTGTCTGATCTGGAATTCACCGACCTCTATATCGGCGAGACCGAGGGGATTGTTAAGATCCGCGGGATCGAGGATGCCAAAGGCCCCTTGCAGGTTGTCCCTGCCGGAGCCATTGACGACATCGATATCGTTCACCAGTTGGTTCAGCAGAAAGTCCAGAACAAGGAGCGGGAGTTCTTCGTCGATCACGACGAGGTTCGTTACAGGGTGTCTACCATTCCCTCAATCAACGGGGACTGGTACACGCTCCGCAAATCCAAGACGGTCATCCCGCGCCTCAAGGATCTCGGGGGGTTCAACGTGCCTACGCTTAGGCACTTCGGGTGGCTGGGCAAACAAGCCAAGATGGGTGCCAAATCGGGTTTGATCATCATTGCGGGTGCCACCGGAAACGGAAAGACGACCACGGCGTGCTCGCTTCTTCGTGAATACCTCCTGACCTTCGGCGACATCGCGGTGACAATCGAGGATCCGCCTGAGTTGATCCTCGATGGCGCTCACGGCCCCTTTGGGCAGTGTTTCCAGATCAAGCTCGCCCCGGAGGAAACCTTCGGTAAGGCTCTGGTCTCGGCTCTGCGTTACACGCCGAAATACATATTTCTCGGTGAGCTCAGGAAGGCAGAGGATGCTGGACAGGCGCTTCGCGCCGCCATCAGTGGGCACCTTGTAATCACGACCATTCACGCGGGCACCGTTGAGGAGGCCATCAACTCCATGTTGAAGCTGACATCCTCGGCCGACGAAAGCCTTGAGTTCGCGCAATCCCTGCTCGCGGACGGTCTCGCTGGGGTCATTCACCAGCGTCTGGTGACGCGAGGTGGCCGCAAGAGGCTCGAGATCGAGCAGCTCTTCATGGGCAACGAGAAGGGTCTCCGGAACATGATTCGGGACGGACACATCAATCAGATCTCGACCTCGATCGAACAGCAGAAGAACCTCATGCGACGCGGCGAAAATCCGGTCGGGGTGTAGGAGCGCGCGATGCAAATTCTCTTCATCGTTTCCCTGTCCATCATGCTGATGTCCATGTGGCTTTTTCTCCTGGAGGCCGACCATGGTATTGATCACGTCGAGTCTTTCGCCGTCGCCGAGCAAATGTCCCTGTGGCATCGAGGCGCGCATGACAGGTGCATCGATGTCGGGTGCGCTAAGGGGGTTGTCGATCCGGCGGGCTATCTCGCTCCGGTGATGTCTGCGGGTAAAATCGTCGGACGCGGCTACTTTACGACGCGATTCGATACCGCGAGCAATCTTCTGGTGACCTACATGGCTGACGGGTTCGTCGCCAGGGGAAACGTCACGCCCGCCCGCGTGGCGGCTGCTCTTCGGGTGAAAACGGGTGGACAGACGACGCAAGTCGGTTTCTGGAACGCGACTGACAGGATCGTGGAACCGAACTACAGTTATGGATTGGAGCCGACGGCCGTCGTCGCGCTCCCCTCTCCCTTTGCCGGGACTGTTTTGAAGGATGGAACTCCCGTCATCGTTTCGAAGCTGGTTCCCTAAAATACGGCCGGCCGCTGTATGATTGCAGGTAACTCATGATCTTTTGTTTCGGAGACGGAAATGGAACAGGCAGAACGTAGGCACGCGGTCGCCCGGTTTTTTGAAAGCCGCCGTCGTCGCGGTATGACCTTGATCGAAACGGCTCTCGTTTTGGCGGTTTTCGCCGTCGTGACCGCCGCTATTGTTACGTCCATGGCCGAAAACGCGGAACTTACCCGCGCCCGTGCGGTGTCCATGAAGATGATTGAGGTTAAGGAGGCCGCACACAATTACATCAAGGCGAACTACGCCACACTCGTATCTAAAGCTCCGAAGGCGCCGGGGGCAACCGTTGTTAGGGCCGGGCGTTCAAGTGGGGGATCTTCAGCTCCTGCCGGGAGTCTTCAGGCTGAGGGATTCCTTCCAGATTCTTTTATTGACGTTAATGGTTATGGTCAGCGTCATGCTCTATTGATTCAAAGTACATCGGCTAATCAAATTAACGCCCTCGTCGTCTCTTATGGTGGCCGTCAGATTCCTGACGCGACACTTGCTCGAATTTCTAGCATGATTGGCGCGGCGGGCGGTTATGTCCCGACCAAGCCACTTGCGGGAGACGCTGGGCAGGTTGTCGGCGCCTACGGCGGTTGGAGAACGAGTTTTACTCGCTGGGGTCCTGCATCGACCCGCCCTTCTCAGGGGCGCGTTGCAGCAACTCTCGCTTTTGAGGATGGCAGTCTGTTGACCGATTATCTCTATCGAAACGACATCGGTATCCCCGAGGCGAACCGGATGAACACCGATATTGATATGAATTCAAACGAGATCTATCGCGTTTCCAGGATTTCCGGCAATTCGAACATCCGTATGGACACCGACGTTACCATCGGTCGGGACCTGTGGGCGCTGAGGGATGTACGTGTCACTCGGGATGTGCGTGCCGTTCGGAACGTTAATGCTGGCCAAAACGTGTATGCCGACCTAAACATGTATGCTGGTCGCAACGTGACCGCTGGAAACAGCCTCTACGTCGGTAACGATGGATCTATTGGCGATGATTTGACTGTCAAGGACAGGACTACGACTGAATCCTTGCGTGTTAATGCGAACGCCAATATCGATGGAACGACGACGACTAACCGTATAGATGCTAACAGAATGGTTATCGATTCTCTCTTGGAATCCGGGAGTAGTGGCCGTTCGTTCAATACGGGCGGGTTGAGGCTTTCCGACCTCCTTCCCCGTCAGGTTGCTCAATATTCCTATCTGGTCACGCCTTCGAACAATATTGTGCCCAAGCCGAACTGCGCAGGCGACACAAGTCGGGCAAGGATTATGCTGTATAATAGGACAATCTCACGCCGATCCGTCCCGCAGTTACGGTTCACCACGTCGGGCGGCTACGTTACGGGCATCTATCCAGACTCATATGTTGACGTTGCGGGGGCTATTTACGCTTCACATAACGGGTCGTCCTGGCGGGTTAACTGGAGAGGTCAATCCGCCGCAGGTGTGACGCCTGAGGCGATTGCCCAAACCTACTGCTACTATGGTTAATCCAGAAGTGCGGCAAACCCCTTCCTTCAGGGCGGGGAAAACGTTAGGGTAAGGATTCGAAATTGCTGTTGTGACTGAATCCTTGCCTGTCGGCATTTCGGGTGATAGCTTCCGTCGAAACGAGAGAAACGGGGTACCCGATGGGCATAGGAACCGTCATCATCAAGCCGACTAAGTTCTGCAACGCAGACTGCACCTATTGCGCGGCGCCGCCCGAGGTGAACGGCGCTCCGAAGTGGTCCATAGACGATTTCAAGGGCTATTTCGACAAGCTCCATCCCTATCTCGACCCGAAGGCCGTCCTTCTTTGGCACGGCGGCGAACCCATGCTGATGGGGCCGAAATTTTACTGGGAGGCCTGGGACTACGTTCAGTCTATCAAGCCCGGCATCCGATTCTCCATGCAGTCGAATATCCTGGGATACGACTCCAAGCGCTGGCGCGATCTGATCGGCGGCCCCTTTCAGGGATCCATCTCGACGAGCTTCGATCCCGACGAGCAGTTCCGGGAATACAAGGGTTCGACCGCGCTTTATTCAAAGATCTTCTGGTCGCGTCTCGATGCCGTTCTCAAGGACGGTTTCAGGCCCAAGGTCATCGGAACCTATACGGAAGAAACCTCCGAACTCGCCATGGTCATGTACGAGAAATCCTTGTCCTACGGAGATCTCTGCTTCGATCTGCGCATGAACTATCGATATCCGGCGGGCCGGGACGAGGGAATGGGTGAGATGCTCAGCCCCGAGACTTACGGTCGAGTGCTGCTCAAGATCTATGAACGCTGGATTTCGGAGACACCCGACTTCGTTGTCACGCCTCTCGACGAGATGATGAAGCTCACCATAGGCCTGGAGGCGATGCGCTGTCCGTGGACCGGGTCGTGCGGTGGAAAGTTTCTGGGTATCGAACCGAACGGCGATGCCTACAACTGCTCCGAGTTCGCGGATCTTGGGGACGACGAGTACCGCTTCGGAAACATCAACGAGCACAGCGTTCCGCAGATGCTGGCGACCCAGGCCGCGAAGGCGGCGCGTCGCCGCCGGATGGATCTGCCCGACGATTGCCGGACGTGCGATCATTTCGCCGAGTGCGGCGGTGGCTGTATGAGAGATTCCGTCCTCTATGGGAAGGGGCTGGGCGGCAAGTTCCATTACTGCCACTCCTGGAAGATGGTTTTCGGACGCATCAAGGAGAGCATTCGCTCCGGCGAGGCCGACGGTGCCATTCGCAAATATGGTCTCGATCCGGATGCGACCCGTCGGCGCATGGGTATCGTGGAGGCGGCATGATCACGGCGTACGTCAAACCCACAAATCGCTGCAACGTCGGCTGCACGCATTGCTATCTCCCCGAGGAGGTGCGTGCGGACAAGCGTCGAATGAACGGCGATCTGGTTCTGGAGACGGCGCGGTTTCTCAGGGATATGGCCGAGCGTGGCCGGCACCGGGGCGCACACATCCTGTGGCACGGGGGCGAACCGCTGACCATCTCCGCGGACTGGTATTTCGAGGCCGGGGAGATTTTAGACCGGGAACTCCCTGGGCATACCGAGTCCATGCAGACTTCGCTCATTCCACTTCGTCCTGAGCACGTCGAACTCTTCGCGAGACGTCACGACGGGTTTGTCGGGTCTTCCGTCGACTTCTCCCAGCGGATGATTCAAGGGTCTGTCGAGGCTTATCACATCCTCTGGATGAAGAAGGTCGATATGGCGCGAGCGGGTGGCGTGACCGTCATTCCCGGTGTCGTTCCGACCACGCGTGAACTCGGCCGGGAGGCCGATATCGTGAAATGGTTCGTCGATCGCGGGTTCGAGGCGTTCAACATCGATCGTTACAACGCCTACGGTACGTATTTCGACGACCGCCCAAGCAACTTTCAGCACGCGAAGTTTCTGACGGGGCTTTTCGCGGCCCTCATGGCTGAGATGGAACGGTCTGGAAGCTCTCCCGTCGTTGGCACGGCGCGGGGTGCCCTGACCGGTGTCATGTTCGACATCGGCGGAGATCGCTGGGGCGGTTCCTGCCAGAATGACTTCGTCGTCGTTGAACCCGACGGGTCTCTGAATACCTGCCCTGACAAGGCCTCCTTCGAGGAATCTCACGGCAACATCCTCGACGGCTACGAGGCGTTTCTGAAGTCCCGGTTCCGTCGAAAATGGATCCGGCATCAAAGCGTGACCCACAAGAAGGACTACTGCATGAGCTGCGAGAACTCGTCGTTCTGCGGCTCCGGGTGCCCCATTACGCCAAACGGACCATCCGAGGGCGAGGACGAATGCTCCGGTTACAAGACGCACCTTACCTTCGTGCGTTCCTGGCTCGAGGTTCCGGGGAACAGGGATATCGCTATGGCTTATCTGCGGCAGACGGAACGGTCGGCGAAACTCGACGCGGCGACGCAATATGGAAATGCTGAACAAGGAGCGTGCGCGGCATGAGTGCGAGAGTTCCATTCGCTCCGACATTCGATCACCTAGTCTATATGCGGATATTCGAGGGCTGCAACCTTCATTGCGAACATTGCTTCATCCCGAAAAACCCCAAGCGGATGTCCATCGAAGATGTCGCGGCTTCCGCCGAGGTGGTCCGTTCGTTCGCCAAGCCGGGTCAACGCATTCTTCTCCAATGGCACGGCGGCGAGCCGACCATGTTCGGTTCGAACTGGCTTCGCGAGGCGATTAACGCCATCGAAGAGGCCGGCCCCGAATTCACCTGGGATCACGGAATTCAGACCAATCTGATGACCTATTCCGCCGAATGGGCCGATCTCTATCTAGAGAAATTCGGTGGGAACGTCGGGGTTTCTTGGGATCCCGTAATCCGGCTTCTGCGCGCCGGTCGGCCGGAGACGAATGCCGATTACGAGGTTGCCTTCCGGAAGAATCTCTCCCATCTGGTCGCGGACGGCCTCGCCCCCTACCTGGTTATGACGGCGACGCGGGTGTTTTTCGAGCGCTTCAGGAATCCCTTCGATCTATTCGACGAAATGCTCGCGATGGGCGTGCGCAAGGCGCACATCGAGCGATTAACGGAGACGGGCTACGCCCGCGCCAACTGGTCTCGCCTTGGCGTCGACAACGCGGCTTATTCCAAGGGGATGTCGCGCATCCTGAAGGCGTATGAACTGTGGCGGCGCAAGGACGGCAATGGCGCTCTCCTGAGCCTCTCTCCTTTCGACGGCCTAGTGGCCTCCGTCAGAGATATGGGAGCAAGGTGCGGCGGATACGGGTGCTGGTCCGGCGGTTGTGATACGCGTTTTCATACCATCGATTCCTCTGGCTACAAGCGGGGCTGTACCGCCCTCACCTCGGAATCCGACAACAAGTCCGCGAACGAATCCTTAAATTTTCCCCTTGGATTTGAGGAGGAACGAAGGATTCGACAGATCGTGGATTGCTCCAACTGCGATTTCAGGTCAGTATGTTCGAGTGGATGTCTTGCTCTTTCGATGGATGACGGCTCCGGGGAATGCTCCGGCGGCAGGAAGCTTTTCGAGGCCGCGGCTTCCATTGCAATGAGCGCTTAAGAGAGGGAGGTGGCGTGATGTCTGTTGGGTTGAAAACTGCTGGTGTTATTGTTTCGGCGTCCATGGCGCTCGTCGCCACCCAGGCGCTCGCCTACGTAGCTCAAAACAGCAAAGGTGTCGTCGAGGTCGAAACGGTTTCGGTTGATCCCGAGCTGGAGGCTCGGGTCGAAGCCGCCGTCGCGAAGCAGAACGTCAGGCAGGCAGTGTCCGCGTCCTTCTCGGTTCTCGCCTCGAAGCTCGGAACCGGCAACACCACTCTGAGCGCGAAATATTTTCCGAAAGCCGAGGGCATGGTCGCGTCAGCGTCCTCCGACGATTTCGTCGGCGGACCCAGTTGTTACTCGAATTGCCATGCCGCTTGTCACTCGGCCTGTCATTCGGCCTGTCACTCGGCCTGTCACGGATCGCGCGGCTGGCGCTGATCTCGTTTTCTACGCGAATTATGATCTTCATCTCCTGAAAGGATTCGATTGATGACGCTCCTTAGCGAACTGATCGAAAGGGGGTCCGCGCACCCGGACGTGGAAATCGTGGAATTCGACGGGGTCAAGCGAGCCTCCGTACACGGCGTCATTATCGATGTTGACGACGTGACCCCGCCCGAGGGTCTTCACGAGATCGGTTTCGTCGGGGTCATCGAGGACGGAGAGTTCTCCGATACGACGCTCGACATCGTCATCTCCGCGACCATGGCCGAAATCGATGTCACCGTAGAAATACCTGGCTCGGCCGAGATTTCCGATCCGCGCCACATGCTCGCGACCGCGTCCTCCATGGACTGCTCCCTCGCCCTTCTCCCACCCGAATCCTCCGACGACGGTTCCTTCGACGCGTTTGTCGACAGGGTTCTGGAATTCGCTCGCGCCTACGTTCGTCAAGCCAATATGACCCAGCGGCTCCTGCCGGTCTCGAGCTACCTGGAATACCTGTTCATCGAGGTTCTTGATCCGGAAATGGCGAAGTCCTTCGCCCCTGTCGATCCTCAGGTCGTTTCTCAATTCCACGAGGTGGTGACGGTCGAGCGCGCCGATGCCCTGAAGGCGAAGCTGCGCGCCGTCTTCCATGAGTCCTACGGCGGCGAGGATGAGTTTCGCAAGTTCGCTCTTTCCCTTATGGGTGCGATCTATAATCGCGTCGAGGAGAATTGCGTCGATGAGAGCAAACGTTTGTCCGAAACGTCCGGAGACACCTGCGCTGATGCCGATGACGGCATAATTCCAGCTGTCGCGGGTCTGTCCGGGGCGAATGGTGACATCTCGGCGAGTTCGGACGCGTCCGGCGGCGAGTGATCTCTCATGGGGTCTCACCTCACCCTGCACGTTCGCCTCGTCAAGGGGTGCAACGCCGACTGTTCCTATTGCTCGTCCTGGGAGGAGGATCCTCACAAGCGCATGAGCGCGGGTGATCTATCTACGGCGCTTGGCTTTCTTGTCGAAAGCGTTTTCCCTGTCATGGGTTGCGCTGGACCCGGATCGACGGTTTCCGTTCAGTACGTCGGCGGAGAGATACTCCTGGTTCCCAAAGACGAGATGCGCGACTGCGTTTATGCGGCTCGCGATATCCTTTCCGGCGTATTTGGAACCGTCCTTGACGGCGCTCAGTCGAACCTGATCGGTTCCGAGCGTCGTGTCCTCGAACTTTCCGCTCTCTTCGGCGGCCGACTCGGTACATCCGTCGACGGTCGAGGTGGCCAGCGAACCGTCAAGGGTAATCCCGACGCATATCGGAAGATCGTCGCGAAATCGCGTGAGGCGCTCATGAAGCGCCGTCGGCAGAACCCGAGTGCGATCTTCGTCGTTGACAAGGAGGGGCTTTCGAACGTCGCCTTCGAGGTCGGGGCGGCCAATGAGGCGGGTTATTCCCTCGTTCTTCGCCCCGTTTTTCAGGGTGGCAGCGATATCGACGGTGCATCCGAGATTGATCTCGTGGATGGTCTGGGTGCGGCGTTCGACGGTTGGGTTATGCGTTCGAGCGTTTCGGTTGAGCCGTTCACGCATCTCTTGGGTCGCCGTCTTTCGGAGACCGTTCTCGGGAGTGTCTGTCCTTTTCAGCGCAATTGCGCCGAGGTTTCTCTGGACCTCGAGCCCGACGGCACCCTTTACACGTGTCTCGACATGGCTGACAGCGGCCAGTTCCCGATAGGAAACGCGCTCAGTGGTGAATTTGACCTCAAACTCTGGGAAAGACTCAGGGATCGGAAAAAGCATGTCGACCCGACGTGCCGGGCCTGTCCCTATTTCGAGGCCTGTCAGGGCGGGTGCATGAGCGAAGGCATTCATGCAACCGGATCCATTTACGGAAAAACTCATCTGTGCCCCGTCTGGAAGCGCCTGTTTGCCTCGTGCGACCGGGCCATCGCGGAACATGGAACGCCGGAGGTGTCCAAATGGCTTCACTCCTTGAAAAGGTAGTCATTCCAAAGAAGGCGCTGTTCCTCGAGCCGGTGCGGTTCAACGCCGTTTGCGGCTCCGGCTCCGGCGGGCTGGTGGATCGTCTCGGCGCGGCATTCGACCTCGTCTTTCCCAGTTCCGGCAACGGTTGCGTTACTCATTGGCTCGAATTCGATGTCGTGGTTCATGCCGGAAATCCGCTTCTGGCGGCCCTTACCTGTCTACTCGCCTCGAGATCCGGTTTGTCCGTCGGGCTTGTTGCGGCATCGAACCGGGACGAATGGCCTTACGATCTCGCTGCTACTCCGGAATTCCTCAGTGTCGTGTGCTCCGCCTCCGGGTTTTCCTGCACCGACCTTCATCCCGCCTCGGTCTGCATGTCGATGGCGTTGTGCGCATCCTCTCGGTTGGTGAGATTCCCGTCCGTGGAATTCGGGCTTTCCCGGCGCTCCGCTGAAGATGGTGTTCTGTCCTTGATATTGAACGCCGCGCCCTCGGGCAGCGGGTTTGACGATGGTTACGGGTTCTTCAAGGGGATCAAGGGGGGTATCCATTCCTGCCCAAGCGTCGAGATCGGTAATTCCGGCTCTCTCGCCGTATTCTGCAAGCGCCTCGTGCTCACCTCCTCCTCCGTGATGTTCTCTGAAAGCGTCGCCCGGAACGACGAGCTAGGCCAGCGTCTGGGCTGGGGTAGCGACCTGATCTCGGCGGTTGGCTCTGCGGGGGCGGCTCCTTCCTCGGGAGAGAACGCCGCCAAGCTCGCGCTCGAGACCGTCCTGAGTGTCTCAAGGCTCTTCTGAACCCGATTCCGGCCGCGCATACGGCGCACGCTACAAGGATTCGGCTCGCCGAAGTGTCGTCCACCCGTTTCATCGTCATTTTTTTGTCGTTGACAGTCCCTCTAAAAACGGCGGAATTCAAAGACCGCGTCGTGCGCGGGCGAATTTCATGTAAGGATTCGATGCGAATCCTTGAATATTTTGTTGACAATTACCCCAAACCGAGGGAACTGTTTTTGCAATATTCGCAATTTCAGCGGATTCAGACGATAACTCCGGAGTAGATTCACTATGAGCGAATCCTTAACGGCTCAACCGACCGCCTCGGTCGACATGGTCCCGCCTACCTTTTCCACCCAGCATTTCGCCCAGGAGAGTGTCTTTGGCTGGTCCCTCTCTCAGCTGAGTCCCTTCGGGACGAGCCAGGTTCCTAAACTCGACAAATTATTCATGCACAACACGTCGACCGCCTTGAACGTGTTTCTTCGGGAGATGACCCAGAACAGTCTCGACGCGGCCAGCTCGAATTCCCTCGGCAAGAACAGCGTTCGTATCAGGATCAAACTCGCCAAGGTGAACCGCGCTGAATTCAAGCGCGCGTTTCTGAATGGTCTCGAACCTCATCTCGAGGCCTGCGAGAGGCTTGGTTTTCCGAAGGAACCCGTCTCGGACGAGGCGACCTGCCTGATCTACGAGGACTACGGCACCAGCGGCCTTCGCGGTCCGCTGAACCCCGCCCAGTCACAGACCAGCGAATACAAGAACTTCTCCAAGTACTTCTTCGAACATGGCGAATCTCACAAGGATGACAGCACGTCGGGCGGTCGTCACGGCGTTGGCAAGATCACCGGACCACTCCTGTCCTCCAGGAATATGATCATGGCGGTCACTCGAAGGGACTGCTCTCCGAACCTGGTCGCCTACGGTCAGGCTATCCTCTTCCCTCACTACATGCCTGACGGTACGCGCTACGAGCCTGTCGCCAACTACGGAGTGAGGACCGGTGAAGGTTCCGAGCCGATCGTGGGCCGTCAGGCCTCCCGTCTGGTCGATCGTCTCGGATTTGATCGTTCGGATAAAAATGGACTTTCCCTGTTCATTTATGACGTTAAGGCCGAGGAGATCGATCGGGACGTTATTCTGCGGGAGTTGATCAAACACTGCTTCGTTCAGATTTGCGAGGGCCAGCTTAGCTTCGATGTATTCGACCGCCATCTCGACAAGAACAACATCCTGTCCGTCGCCTCCGAATTCGATGAGACCCTCGAGTACGTGCCTCTCATTAGACTGGTGCAGACATCCCGCGAAGACACCTTCAATCTCAAGACGGACCGCCTGACCTCAAGCACCGCGCGAGGGGTGGTGAGCGGCGAATCCTTCACTGAGTCCGAACTTGAGGAGTTGTCCGTCGCCTTCGAGGAGGGTCGGCCGATCAGGGTAAAGTTCCCGGTCTACGTGTGTCGTCGCGACGGCGACGGCATCGAAAAGGGTTACGGCGAACTTCTAATCCGCAAACACGAGGACAAGAATACCTGTCGTGAGGTTTACGCCCGCGGCCGGGTAACTGTTATCAGTCAGAAGACCAAGGGCGGGAATTACGTTGCGGTCTTCAATACGCACGACAAAGTGTTGTCCACCTTCCTTGGGGATGCGGAAAATGTTTCCCACACCGCCTGGAGGGAAAGTTTGGTTAGGGACAGCTACCGCAATCCCCTGCGGACGCTGCGCGTCAAGTCTGTTGCTGCCGACGTGTATCTTCTCGCGACGGGGGCCGGTGACGGCAAGACGATTAAAAACGCGTTGAAGGATTTTTTCTACACGCCTGACGCTCCAACCAATTCGACCGTCCGCCCCTCGAGGGAGGAGAAGGCCGGTGAAACCGCCCGGCCGCAACTCGAGCTTGTGCCCCAGCCCAAGAAATTCGCGGTCTCCGAAACTCATGACGGTTTCGTGGTCCGCTGTGCACCGGCGGACGGTTCCCGTCACGACCTCAACGTTACCGCTTTCTACGGCGGTTTCGCCGGCAAGCCGAAATACGAGAAGTGGGACTTTGAATTCGGTGAAGATGTCTCCATTGAGGTGAACGGTCCGCACGAGTCCGTTGCGATACTGAGCGGCAACGAGGTCGCGGTCCGGGGTGTTTCCGCTGGCTGTGAGATCCGTGCGACTGGCTTCGACGGAATCCGGGATGTGCACGTGTACGTGAAACACAAACAGGTTGAGGAGGTTTGATATGGCCGGTTCCGTCAAGAGGGCGCTCAATTACACCAACCGTCTGAGGCTCAGGCTTTCGGATGTCCGCCTGAGAACCGAACCCGCCGTCGGGGGTGGTGTTCGAATGCTGCTGGACAACCTCAAGCTCCCGAAGCACGGCGGCGACATACACGGTGATCTGTGGCTTAAAAGCCGCATCGTGGTGTTCGCCAAGCAGCCGAAGAAGGACTTTCTCTTCTCCCGGGCTGTCTGCACGGTCGGGGAGGCTCTCTCCAACGGTCCGGATTGGGTTTTCCAGTGCGATTTGTCTGAGTTCGACGACCTCATGGGTATCAGGTTTAATCTCCGCGTCGTCGCTCCCGGCGGTCGTCTCCTGGCGAGCCTCGATGAATTCAGGGCCGAGAACGACCGCAATCTCGTCGCTGAACTGCTCGAGACCATGCCGGCCGACCTCGGCGAGGAGTCCTGGTTTCTGGACTGGAGCCGCGGAAATGGTCCGGTCCTCCTTATAGACCGGGAGATTTATGAAGCCGGCTTGTTCCGCAATTCTCCAACCTTTCACGCCTTCGTTCTTCCGGATGTCTTCCGAACAATCGTCAATCGAGCCGTGGTGGACTTTGAAGCTGCCATCGATGGTGAGGAGTCCTGGACGACCAAATGGGTCGGCTTCGCCAAAACCCACGGCGGCGGAATGGATGTCGAGGCCGCTCTTGCCGATGAAGCCCGCCGTACTGAAATCGACGAATGGATCGAGAAGGCTATTCGGCAGTTCTCCAGGAAGCACTCCTTCAAGTCTCGCCTGATCCAAAGTTCTCAAACCGACAGCTATGCCGAGAGGAATTAACAATGGTTAAGTCATTTACGGAAATCAGGCGTTTCAACGAGGCTGGTCTCGACGCCTTCAGGCTATTCATCGACGGCTCGGACGAGCAGTGCGTCCGCACCTTGTTTCCGGAGGAGCACCTGACCTCTCCGGCCTATACCGAGGTGGTTATGGCGGACATCGAGATACCGTTGGAAGGTGTCGTTACGAAATTCGACCTCGGAAAGTCTTTTGTCGACAATCTGAGCGCCGATCAACTTAGGGTCCTGATGTCGGACAACGATGTTTGGCCGTGGATCAACGCGTTCCTTGGGGAACTGATCTTCCGGAAGAAGGGAAACCGGTTCTTCACTGGGGCCACGTCCCGCCACATCGTTGAGCGCATCGGCGGTCGGTCTTCGGAATCCCATTATCGCCACCTCGCCAGGTCGGCCGTCCGAGGCGTGATGCGCTACGGCGAGGCCGCGAAGGTTCTTCTCGACGGAAAACCCAGTGAGCACTCCAAGTTGCTGGAGCAGATCGCCTCTCGTCATGGGTTCGCCTCGTCCCCGGAACTCGTGCGCCTCGCCGAGCGAGTGTATTTCGATCCCACTAAGGGAAAGGTGAAATCGGGTGCGAAAAGCATGGGCCGCGGCGGCATCCATCGACTGATCGTCGTCTTCGAGCAGCTTGGTCGAGTATATGACGTGACCGCGATGAATTCGGATGAGATTCTTGGAATTCTGCCGAGGCGCGAGTTCTCGCGGTTCCTTCCTGATTCGGTCGCTGCCTAGTATTAAAGTCCTGCTCTCTCCTCTAACCACCCGCACGATGCGATCGTGCGGGTGGTCTTTAGCCGTATCCGTTGTCGAACCTTGGTTCGAAAGCTGTTCGGCGAGTCGCGTCTCCGGTCGTCTTTCGGGGTTGTTGGTTTCGCTCTTCGGGTTAATTCTGAAACTTCAACAATTCTGGCGAGTTCCAGATCTGTTTATCTGTTTCGTGTGGAGTTAATCATCATGGGTGTTAGTACGAAGGTTCTGTTGGTCGGAAACCCTGGCTATGAGGAGATATCTCAGGCGCTCGGCAAGCGTTTCGAGTGTCAGGTTGATGTTTGCGAGGCGCATTTCAGCGATTTCGTTTGGCTTAAGTTCTTGGATCCGGAGTCCGGCGAACTTCGGCAGATGTCTGTTTTTCAAAATACGGTGGACGGCAAGGATGTATATTCCGGCCCGGCGACGCTGTGTTCCTTAGGGGCGTTTGATTCCTCCGTGGAGATTGCGACCTCCCTGGCCGAGCGTTTTGGTGGATATGTCTGTGCCTCGGATGTTCTTGATGAGTGGGTTTTCGTGGAGAGCACTTCGCCGGATGCCGATCTGGAGGAACTGTCTCCCGAGGATGCCTTCAACGTTTCGATCAGTCGCGTTCTTCCTGTAAAGGTGGCTCTGGTTTTGAGGGATGCTATCCGTGATCCTTACGTTCGTGAAGGTTTAATACAAGCCATTGACGCACTTCGCGAGGCTAAAGAGGATCGGGCGCCCTCCGTTTCTCCGTGATCGCGGTTCGGGCGCATTCTTTCGAGCTGTATTCCTTAAGAGGCCGTTTGGACGCGCTTCCCGACGGGTTCTTTTTTGTGAAGGCGTTCTTGATGGTGCATTCGTCGCCCGGCACGAGACGCTCTGGCCAAGGCATGGCGGTGGCGAGCGAGCATCTCCTGAATTCGCGGCAATCACCGCACGGTGTCCTCTGAGGGAGCATCCCCCTTTTAGCGGTGAACACTTTCGACTTCCGGGTTTCCGGCCCGGAAACGGAGAAGGCTATCCCGTATTGGCTCTCGGAGGAAGTCAGGGTGGGCGTGGCGGCTCCCAGCCACGGAAGTTCGATCAGGTTGTCCGCGCCGCTTCTGGCGGCTCTCACGGCTGCCTCCAGTCGTTCCGGATAGTCAGGGTCGTCCTGATCCCTGAAGAGCAGGTACGAGCATGTTTCGTCCTTGATGGGGTCATCGCCCGGGGTAAGCAGCACAATGTCTCCGTGGCGCGGTCCTGGACGACCTGCGTGCGACAACGACGTTACAATCCCTTTGACGCCCAAGTCGTTCATGGCTGTTAACGCCGCGTCCACATCTCCCTGTTCGGCGATGAGTTCGATTTCGTCGAAGGATCGCAGGTCCTTCGGGAAGTCGTCGCCCGGCCGGAAGTCGATGATGAGCGATCTATAGACGAACTGGTCGGCCAGCTTGGGCGCGTAAAGCGTCCCTCGGCTCCAGAGATGCCTGCCGCTGGGGTGGCCTACCTCTCCGAAGATCAGATGCTTGTGTTCGACGCCACCGAATATCTCCGGGCTCGTGATGCAGATCCCGAGTCTGTTGCCCATGTAGGAAGGTAGCCTGATTTCAGCTTCTCCGACGACGTGGTCGGCCTCCACCTCATGCTCCTTTCCACCTGCCTGGAATTGCCAGATGATGTCGGCCCCTTCCGGCGCGACCACCTTTAGGAACCAGCCGTCTTCGCTCTTGCGAACCGATGTCGACATGTTTTCCGACGAAGCGTCGTCCGACTTTTCGGGGACGAGCCGCCTCGCCTCGCCTCCGGCGTGGGCGATTACTGTTTCCGTCATGTCGCTTTCTTCGTAGCCGCACAGAAACAATTGAAGAATGATCTCTCCGCGGTATTCGATCGGGATCATGGGATCGATGTGTGTACCGTGGTCGGCGGTCCCTCTGACGTGATCGATGCGGACCGACCTGTCGCCCGTTTCGATGCGGGTGACGGACGAGATCTCGTCTTCCGTCCCGATGAGCGTCAGCGTGTTCTCGTCGAAGAGGTTCTTCCGGACGGTCGGCTCGACGTGACGGAAGACACGGCACCTGTGCTTCGCATAAACCGCGCGCATCAGAAGCCGAGTTCCTTGAAGCCGTCGATCATGTTTCCGAGAAACGGCGTCGATTTCTGGAATTCCCGAATGACAGGCAGATAGCCGTAGCAATGCTTGCCGTCGTCGTCCTGCCACTTCCGGAAGAGCGGGATCGCGTGACTGGCGCAGAACGATTTGTATCGGCATCCGCCGCATTTGGGGTGCGACACCAGGTTCCTGAGGACCTCCTGAAGCATCCTGTCCATCACGCCTCCTTTCTCGGTGACGAGATTCTGGATGGATTGATCGCGGATGTTCCCGAGCGGCTCGAAACCGAAGTTCCGGTCCAGGACGTGTTGTCCCATCGATTCTGACCAGACGTGCAGATCGAGATTGTGATCGACGTAGAGGGATGAGAGGAAGATGTCTCTGGTCTTCCGCATCACGTTCCTCATGTCGAACGGTTCCGGCTCCGGCAGCTTCTCCAGATCCAGATATCCGTTGTGATTGAGGGCGACGTGCTCGCCGTACTCGTCGAGGAACGTGACTGCGTATTCGCCGATCGGGATCGGATGAATGTTATATTGTCGCTTTACGATCAACCTGGCTACTTCCGCCAGCCATTCGACCTCCTCGTCGATGTGTACCGTCTGTGACATGCGGTACCCGCGCGTCTTTGACGGGGTATATCTCCCGAACTGCATCTGGGTACCGATCTCCCCCAGCGGACCGACGGCGACATCGACGAAGCGCTCGGGGGTGAACGCGTCGAGCAGTCTGCGGGTGATCAGCACCTCTGGGTATCCGAGGATGTTGTGCCGTCGCATCTCGAGGATCATGTCGCGCAGGTCCTCGGCCTTGTCGGCGACCGGGTCGTAAATGATCTCGAGGTAGTAGTTGCCGGGGTGGCGCTTGCGCAGATCGACGAACTTGACGATCTCCTCCGTAGGTGCCGTTGAGAACACCCTGTATTCGGCAGGCATGCTTTCCGCGATCTCATCAAGGGCCTCAGGTGGTAACTCGGAGTGATTTCCGAACCTGAACGTGTAGGAGAAGTGATCGATGGTGAAGCCGTTCTTGCCGAAGTAACCTTTCTCCTGCGTGTTTACGTTCTCTTTGATCCAGTCGTAATATTCCGTGACGCGGGAATGGATCAGCGACATATCAGGTGCCGGGATTATGTTTCTAAAGCGCCAGTTGTTCTTGAAGTGCTTATCCACGACACAGCCCGGACATCCGCGTGCGCATCCGTCGTAGGTATGCACGGCGACCTGAAGATCATCCATGATCCCGAGGGTTGATCCCGTTCGATCGAAGAGCGGATTTGGATTGAGCATTTACTGATCCTTGATTAATCCTCACCGGATTGTATCCCCGCCTCTCTCTCGCGGCAACGGCGACTGACCACGAATCCCTTTTTGTTTACACGCCCTCAGCGCGCTATAGGTTAGGGAGGGGCCAAACGATGATACCCGCTCTCAGAGGGTAAATTCCGGGATCAAGGGAAAGAAAACAGCTCGTCAAGACGGTCCAAACCTACGCCGCCGATGCCGGGCCACCGTCGATCAGATACACGTAGTCGAGGTTAGTGACACGGAAGTGAGTATTTTTGTCCATGCGGACGCTTCCGCCGCGCCCTTGTAGGGCTTGGAAGGTCGCCTTCTCGCGTCAAGGATTGAGTTCTTGGCCAAGTCATTTTGATCCCGCACTGCCGCGTCCGTGAATCCATGATTTTGTTGACAAGCTCTTCGGGCGCGCTAATCTCAATTGAGTTTTCAAGAGGATTCGCACCGATGGACAAACACGATTTCTTTGACGAGCACTCCTTTGAGGAAAAAGAGCCGGTCTCGCGAGACAACACACGGCAGGAGGGGGAGGAAAGCCATCGGGTTTCCCCGTGTCAGGAACTTTTTTTCGGTTTAGGTCTGGTTTTTCTCCTTGTCGCATGTGTCGCATGTGTCTCATTTGTCGCCTCGGACGCGGTTGATCCGGCATTCGTGGACTATCGTATGCAGGTCACATGCAAAAAGCTGGAAACATCTGAGAGCTGCGGTTCTCTCGTTAGGTCCGTCACCGCCTTTGCAGAGAACTCGGGGGTCGACATCGACCGAATTCGGGTCGATGAGATCAGCAACACGGGGGTAAGTGTTTACGTTCAGATGGAAGCTTCTGCGGCGAAGGCGAGTCTGACGAAGTTGGAAAGACATCTCGTCAAGTCGGGTTTCGAATTTAGAATCATATCGCGTTGAGGTCAGGATTACTTACGCTCGACGACTAATTGTTGACAATGTCGCTTCTCTTTCTATAACGACGCCACGAAAAAGAAAACCAGCGATATGAGACAGAAGCCAGAGGTCACCGTAGATGATCGAATGGGTGTCGATTACATCAGGCATCCATCTTTCGGTCAGATTTCCGCCCGCCGTATTCAGGGCATCGGAGGCATTTTTTTGGCTTTCCGGATTTCTCGGTTGAAATGAGGTGATGTTATGCGCGTGACACAAGGTATCGCGACCACATTGTGGAATTTAGAGACTGACGCGCTTGCCGCAGGGTTGTCTGACGTGCGCAGGTATTTTCGCGAACACCCGCCGACCTATTTCGATGACCAGGACAACCATCTCAAGGACTACAACGCAGAGAAGATACTGAAACCTGTTCAGCGCGCCTCTGCGGCATGCGCAGACGGTGCTCCCCTTGTCATTGTTTGCGACGACAAGTTTGAGTTGGAAAACCTCATCAGAGCGCTGGAGGCGTCCCTTAGTCATCTCGAGGTCACAGAGCGTATGAAATTCCGGGATCGACGCCCGACCGAAAAACAACGCATTCGGATGCAGAAACAGCAATCCGCCGTAAGCAGAACGGTGCGCGCACTCAGGGAAAACCGGAACCAAATGAGGTAGGTATTCCATGAGGGCTGCATGCTGGATAAACGACCGCCTTATGTACTGCGGCGACGATGGAAGATATTACTTCCGCCGCCGTTTACAGCCTCAACCCTGATACGGCTCATGGAAGAAGAGGCGGATCAGGATAGTTCAACCGGATATTCCGGATAGCCAATTATTTTAAAGGGGTTGGCGGCGATGATGCCATCTCCGCCCGGCTCGCTATATTTCAAAAGGACGTTTGGGAAGAGCCTGAAATTATTAATCTTTCAGTGCTCTTTCTCTTAGAGAGCTAGTAACGGCTGCTTACATTTTTGGAGATGTCTTCAGATCTTCTTCAAGGCAGCAGAGGATACTGTTCGATTTATCGACCAGTGATTGCCAGGCCATCATGTCTCCGGTCGTGAAGAAGCTTGCTTCCTTCGTTGCGAATCTGACGGCATCGGTGCCTGTGGGGTAGTATTGCTCCAGCCAAAGAAGCGGTTTCCAGAACGCTTTGTCTATGTCTTCGCGTTCACTAACGCCCTGATTGCTCTTTGATGACACGCCGATCTCGATCGGTTCCTTACCATCCATCGTGAACTGTACCTGGTATCTTCTGTTCTGGCCATCGATCCAAATTTCCCTGACCCCGTTTTCAAGTTCGATTGAAATCGCCTTGTCGTTGAGATCGTTGCAGTAGAAGGCCTTGTCTCGGTGGTCGTAGCCGCGCTCAATCAATGTGTTCGAAAGCGAGACAAGGTCCGGATACAGGTTGTCCGCCATCCATTCAAATGTGCGTTCGGTGAATTGCTGAATGGTCTGCTCGCATGTGTCGGAAACAAAGCCTCCATCCGTTCGCACGGCTGCAAGTCCAATCTCTGCCAGAAGTCGTTTCGGTTCGTGGTAGAAACTCTCGTAAATAGCGGAATTCAACTCCGTATTCTTGCGCGCAATTTCGGAGACATAGTTGGTCTGATAGAGATCATCGCTCTCCTCTAGTGCTTGGGTCATCCAGCAGAATGCTTTGAGAGTTTCAGTGATCCCATATTTGGCAGCGTCTCTCTTAATTTCCGGCAGGTCGTCTTCGTCGATGGGAAGTCTGAATTTGTACTTCATTAGGGGATTATAAGACTCGACCATATCCTTTGGTATGACATCGGGCAGTTCGCGTTCTCTGATGTTCTCATTGCTGACGAACCTTGATTTTTTGCTATTCGTTGTGAAGGCGTGGCAAGTGATCAGCTCCACTTCGGTGCAATCGAGCGGGTCTTTATGGATTTCTGGGTCCGGCTGTTCTGGTGTCGTTTTTTTTTCGTTGAGCACTTCAGAGATGATGCTGTCGGCCCACGCTTTTTTTCGTTCTTCCGGATCCTTGATCTTGGAAAACTTCTCGACCTTCTTCTTGTGCTCCTCACTGGCCTTGCGCTTACCGAGTTCGGATAAATCCTTCCGTGTCCGGAAAATAAACACGAATGCTCCGTCATCCTGCTTTTCGGAAAGTTTCAGCGCAGTGTCCCACGGGAATTGGGTTGGCACTGTCGAAATTTTAATGCCATCGATCTCCCATTCTCCGCGCTCTGCGGTTTTCCTAGCTAGGTCGAGCATTTGAGCAGCACCGGCATAAAGGCCGTGAATGACCATTCCGGACATGATTGACTGCGCATCGTCTGCAAGCCCCCAGGTAGTCTTCGTGTTTTTCGAGAAGTGGGTGTTCATTGCCAAGCTGAGGTCAATGTCACCAACTTTTCGGGTTTTGTATTCTTCGTTACTCATGTACTGCTTCCAGAATCAGGTGGTCAAGGCTGGTGCGGTTTGGTAGTTATCGTAGACAAATTTGAGTGTAGACAAGGGAAAGAAACAAGCGTCGGCGCATAGGCGTCAGCGTCTTTGTTCCCTGCATCCCGACTTGTTATCATCAGAAGAACAAGCGCGGGCAGGTTTTATGAAACTTTCTATTCCACTGGCATATACGGTTGTCGGCAAACGGGTCAGGCATCGCAACGAAAAAGAGATCCAGTACAGGGAGTGGGTCGATATCGATGTTTTGCAGATCGAGCCTTCAGAGGCTCCGGTCGCTGTCAGGGTGACGAATGCCCCCCGTCCGTTCAGGGAAGGCCATCAGGTCGAAGAGGTCCGTTTTTTCGAAGGCGATTTCTTGTATCCGGCGAACATGTCGTGTCCGGTGATGATTGATCACTTCAAAGACCCTCAAAATCTTCATTCGACATCGGTTCGCGATCTGTCTGGTGGCTCCGATCTTTACGAGTTTTTTGCGAGGGAATCTTGGCTGAAAATTAAGGACGCTGAAAACATGGGTCGCGGCGCGGTAAAGAGGTTCGATCCAACGGTCTATAAGTCGATCTCGAGGAACGAGCGTGAAAGTCGTGTCCGTGCTATCCATGAAAAAGCGCAGAACATCGTCATTATTGACGGACAGGTCTGGGTAAAGGACGCAGCGCCTGTTCTCGCCCTCGATAACTTCGCCGGACAGGACGCGGAAAACCACTTGGCAAGGGTTTATCTGGAGACAGAAAAGGTCTTGGACAAGTTGTCGGCCAAATACCACTTTTCTCCCACCATTTCTTTGAAGGAAATCGCGGCGTTTTGCGATGACGCAAGCCGGGCGTTTCGTGATGATGATAGGAGGGTTCGGATCAACACTGATGTTGAGGTTCTAATGCCCGAGGTTTTGGACCATGAGATTGAGGGGCCTGCGTTTTTGTCCTACCTCAGGAACGGGATTGTTTTCTCCTGGAGGCACGAGGGGTTCGAGCGATCATTCGACCAGATTCGCGATGATGTTTTGATTGCGCTTTTGCAGTTAAAGAAGGCTGTTTTCACGGACAATCCGGACATGGGTGAGATTGAAAGCTTGGTCACAGAGTTTGTCGATTTGGCATCGGATACGCAAAATAACGTAAACTACTTAGGAGTTCTGGATACCATCCAGGCCGGTCTCGAGAGATGGCAGGATCGACCGCTTGCTCTTCCGGGCGTAGGTATGCCTTGAGGAGCCACGTCTGGTGGGTTGTTGCCTTGACGTAAAGAAAAAATACAGCAATATTAATAACGATCAGAACCCCCACGCCTCTCCAAGGATGCGCACCAGGGGGTTTATTTTTGCGTGCGCCAGCAACATTCGGCCGGCGGCCCTCTAAGCATGGTCACATTCCCTAATTCAGCACGTGTTGGGCTGCGTACAATTGCACTTTGGAGAGTGTTGGTGGCTGGCAGGTTTAGTTCTCAGACACCGGTAGCGCGCTGCCGACCTAAACTCTCCGCCAAAGGAGAGTTTAGCGGCTCCTGTACAAATCCCAAACGTGCGGAGTTGAGCTGCGCAGACGATGGAGAAAAGCAGGGGTATTTTCACACTTGGGGGCTGCCTGGCTTAGTGTGGTTTGCCGGAAGCGACCTCGAAGGTGCGCCTCATCCCGGAAGGACACGTGTGTGTGCCGCGCGGATGCTTCCGAAGAGCCATTGTCCCTATCCGTTCGGCCCCTGATGAAATGCATGCCGTGTGAAATGGGCAACCGTGACATGCCGGGTTCTTCAGGAGGAAGATGACGCGCCTGAATGAGTTGGGGCTTTCTTCAGCGGCTAGCGGATCGAAGCGGATCGGATCCATTTCGGCGAGCACGGTGAAATAACCGTTATGCCAACTTCCATCTTGGTCGATGTAGACTACGGCGCGTTCCGATTCAGCCGCCCTTGCGAGGCTGTGGGTGAAGGGTTCCTCATCGATGGCAATGGCCATGTCGGTCCGGTTCACGAGACTTGAATCCAGGCCGCGCTCCGATGTCAGTCGATAGAATTCCGCGATCCAGTTCCCGAGTTCCTCGAGCCTGGCTTCATCCTCGATTCCGGCATCATAAAACGGCGCCCAGGTGAGATTGACGGCGAACTTGTATTCCGAAACCCGGTCGACGAGTTCGTGGACATCAGGAAGCGTTTCCGAGGCCAGGGCGAGTTGGAGGATATCTCCGTTACCGTCGATGTTGGACCCGCCTCTATGGGCTTCCATTGCCCTCAGGAAGGTATTCAGGTTTACCCAGTATTTTTCCGACGACAGCGCGGTGTTGGCGACAACGACAAAGCGAGCATCGAACGCTTCATTGTCTGCGGTGTCGAGCAGCTTCTTGGCCCTCTCGATCTGAGGGTCTATTTTCCCGATTAGTGATGTCGTGATTTCGGTGATGCCGTCCCTGAAATTGAACGCATTGCGCCCGGCAGCCATGATCGCCCTGATATCGCCGACGCTCTCCTTCGGAAGCATGAGAACGTTCGCCCTACCGATGCCGAGCGCTAGAGTTCCGATCTCTCCGTAATTATCTCCGGCCGCGTTCAGCCCCTTAATGATGTTCTCGGCGCGCGTGAAGGGGGTTTTTATCGCGCGCTCGTCCTTGGAGAGAACGCATGTCGGACATGTGCCGGCGCAGCTCGTGGCATAGTCGTTGGTCACGATGAGGTAATCGATGGGCTTCATCTCGGTGTCATTCCCTCGTCTTGCACGGCAGTGGTATCTTCTTGCCGCCGATCAGCTCCAGGGCGTGTTGATAGGACGATGCCCGGGCCTGATACCAAAGGGCTGCTTCCTTTTCATCCATGCCGAACGGCGTGTCTTCGTGTTTCGCCGTTAATTTCATCCTTCGTGCTCCTTCGTTTCATGCATTCGAGTCGGTGTGGTTCCGGCCCTCATGCGGCATTCCTCAGAGCAATCGGGCCGTGACAGGATCCCGTCCGGTTCTCGAAATCCTTGTAGTTCATGCGGACGGCTCCAATACCGTTGAATTCGCAGGCAGTTCTGTAGTCGCAGGTCTCGCAACCGAAATCGCTCGCGTTCATCCTGGCGGCGGCCATGATCGACAGGCGCCGCGCGGTCCGTCCTCTGGTAATGTTCTCGAGCGTTTCCTCCCGCAAATCCCCGAGTTTGGTTCCGCCGTTTCGGGCGTCGAGAATGACATCTCCGAAAATAGTGTATCCGGCGGCCCAGACGGAGAGGTCCGGTCCCAGGTGGAAGGTTTGCCTCATGAAGTCCATGAAGGTGCCTTGCCCCTGAAAGCGATTCAGCTCCGCTTCCAGAAGTCGGCGTCCCGACCCGGTCGCTTCGTAGAACTCACGCGCCCAGTCGGCGGCCGTTTTGACATCGTATCCGAAATTCGCGCCGTCCATCCTGGAGACGGCCGGAGTGAATCCGAGGGACACCGCCCTGCCCCGAAGCATGTCGTTCATCTCATTCGCCAGTTCGGCCGGGCCGTTGCGTGTGAGAATCGCTTCGGAGAGCAACATCTGGAGATGGAGTTCAGGGGCGAGTTCACACGCCAGAAGTATTCGTTTCACATACTCCTCGTCGCGCTTCATGCGGATGGGATCGATCGTGATGTCGAAGACGGCCTCGGGATCGTGCTCGAGACAGCTTTCGAGACCGCGCTTGTAGGTCCCTAGACGATCCTCCTCGACAAGGGTCATGGTTAATCCCATGGTGAGTCCCGCGTCCCTGACGGCGGCAAAATACCGCCCAAGAACCTGATGCGGAAGCCATGGAACGTCTCCGAAGACGATGACGGGTCGATAGTTCAGTCCGTTGGTCTGCCCGTGCTCTGCCAGTCGGTCACACGCCGTTCCGAAATCCGGCGGCATCATGACCGGGGATACGGACTTTCTTTCAATGACCGACAGCAGGCATCCCGTGCACGTTCCCGCGCAATGGTTGAACACCTCGATCGTGATGTCTGTTTTGTCGTTCATACTGGGATTAGACCACGTATTTCGCTTCGAGTTAAACCGAATTCCGCGGTTAGCCGGCCTAGTGCGCCCCGCATTCCATTTACTGGGAAAGGCGGCTCGCCTCCATTATTTGGGCGTACGTCCAGTGTTCCGAAATCGTCGTCGCGGCCATGTATATCGCGATGACCGAGACCATGATTGCGGTCGGCTAAACGGCGACCGCTCCCACAACAAGGCCAAGTGATCTCGAAGCCCTCGTCGTTTCCGTTAAGGCAACAGTGGTTGCCGTTGTTCTTGTGATTCTTGTGTTCGTCGTCTGAGAAGGTCATGTCCTTGGCCAGTTGCGCTTTCGTTTCGTGATCGCGGGGGTTGGGTTCGTCAAGAACGCGGCAGAGGCAGCTCCGGGTCCACGATGTGGTGTCGCCCGATTCTCGTATCCGTTTCGAGCCTTGCGCCTTTATTTTCCGCCACCCCGATCCGTTCGAGGATGTCCTGTCTGCGTCGATTGACCAGCGGTTCGTGGAACGCAAATTTTCTGGTCTGCCCTCCATAGAGTGTTTCCATTTCCCTTCTCGCCTTGATGCCGGCGGATTGGAGTGCTCCTTTGCGCGTGATCGCGCCGAGCGCCATCCATTCGGGTGTCGCTTTCAGTCGATCGAGTTCCTCCGTGACGCCCATCATGTCATAGGTGCAGTCGGCTGATACGCCGAACAAATCCTTTGCCATGCCGAATTTCGCGTGAATAAGCAGGTTGAGCATGGTTTCCCGGTGTTTGCCGATGAATTCAGCGATCTTGTCCCGAAGCTTCAATTGGTCATAGTTCATGTCGGCGATGCCGAGGTGGGTGTTGAAATATGCCTGTGATCTGTATCCGTTGCTCTTGGCTTCGGCCCGGAATCCTCTCCCGAGTTTCACCAGCTCTACGTGGCTGTATTTGTCCTCGCTGGAATCCTTGTTACGGATGTCGTATCCGATAAGTATTCCGCTGCCGCAGGGGACCGGAACGTTCTTCATGACATGGGAATAGTCGAACCTCATCAGGTTAGCCATGAGCACGGCATCCGGGATGGCTGCGCGGAGGACGGCGTCGTCGAAATCCTCGTAGCTTTCGTATTCCCGCTCGGCGAACCGCGCGATGGCATGCTTCCGGATGTAGACGTTCAGGTCTTCAGTGCTATAGGCGTAGAGGTTGTTGTTCGTTCTGAACCCGGTGACGGCCGCCGATATGACCTCCTCTTTGTGGCCGTCCTCGCCTCCGATGCCGACGGTGTCGGTGGAGATCGTGATCGCGACGGCAGCCTTGTCGAACGCACGGCGGCAGCCGAACTCCTCCCCCACCTCCCGGTTCCTCACGAGCAACGTGTTCGGATCCCGCTCGAATCCCTTGAGAAGGCGGGAATGCTGCTCGCGGCTCTTCCTTGTGCTGTTCTTCGTTCGTAGTGATCTTTCACCTTCGACGGTCAGCATCTGGCCGCGCGCGCTTTCGGATTCGGATTTTGAAGCCGCAATCTCCCTCAGGATTTTGCTCGCTGCGCCCCTCGCGATCTTGAAATACATGGCATTATTTGCCTTTCCTCTCCGCCCTGGGAAACTGGTTTCGGATTCATACGACGAATCCCTAACTGTTTCAAGTATTCAATTCCTTGTCCGTCCGGACGCGAAAGAACGCCCTTGGTGTCGCCTTGCCGGGAACTGGTTCCGTCCTCGTTACTCTTCCGGCATCCCGCGTTCCGCATTATCTGGTTGCAACCAAACGCACTGTCCACTGCCAACAGATGGCTAGGGGCCTAGTTGGTCGGCGTTTTCGTGACTGTGCCCCGTCGTTCAGGGGTGGGAGCAGTCATGAAAACGCCGCCAGGCCGGCTTGTAGGATTCCAGTCCGAGCCTGGACTGGAACTGGAGGGTGGAAATGCCGCTCGAGTGCGTCGCGACAAGAAACGCGGCGATGGACCACTCCCGGATCGGGATGCGGATGCCGTGCGTGACGGTGCCCGCGTTAACGTCTTCCCCGCCCTGAAGGA